>DXLQ01000001.1:0-88024 GCA_019414685.1 Collinsella sp.
GATGCCAATCAGGGGGCTTTCGTGGACCGGAGTTCGATTCTCCGCGCCTCCACCATAAGCAACAGACAGGTAGATATTCGTATCTGCCTGTCTTTTTATTTCTAGTCCGTACCGCGGAGAATCGAACTCTGTGCAGGGCGCGGGCGTAAAGAAAACGCGTAAGCGTTTTTAGCCCGCGGGCGAGGACGCCGGTAGGCGGCCGAAGCCGGTGCGTATTTGCGAAGTAAATACGCGGATTCTCCGCGCAATGCCTCAGCCCAAAACAGATGCGATGTCGATCGGATGACAGCCGACAATGCCCCCGCGCCAACGTCATCTCTACCCGCGGAGAATCGAACTCTATGCAGGGCGCGAGCGTAAAGAAAACGCCTTGGCAACGCAGACCGGGACGCGCTTTCCCAATGGCGGCCCAGGCGGAAAGCGTGTCCCGGAATCCGCGCTCAGACTGGGACGTAGTTTCCGGATGGCGCCTCAAGCGGAAACTGCGACCCGGAATCCCGCCGTAGAGTGGGACATGCTTTCCCAATGGCAGCTCAAGCGGAAAGCGCATCCCGGAATCTAAGCTCGGAATGGGATTCATTTTCCTGATGGTGGGCTCAGCGGAAAATGAGACCCGGAATTTGCTCTGAGAACGGGACACACTTTCCGCTTCACCTGCCGCCTCGAAAAACCTGCGCTCTCACCATCCCAAAACTGGGTAGAAGAAAGCCAAAACGCAATCGCAGGAGGTCAACATGACTGCAGAAGATAAGGCAAAGAACGCCGGCAAGGTCGCGCTCGTCCTGGAGGGCGGTAGCTTTCGCGGGCAATTTACCGCAGGCGTGCTCGACGTCCTCATGGAGGCTGGTGTCGAAATCCCGGCGGTGTACGGCGTCTCGGCCGGCGCCCTCAACGGCGTGAACTATAAGTCGCACCAGATCGGCCGTGCCAACCGCATCAACCTGGCTTTCTGCAACGACAGTCGCTTCATGGGCGCCGCATCGTTTGCGTCCACGGGCTCTATTGTGGGTTACGACTTTATCTTCAACGATGTCCAGGACCGCCTGGACCCCTTTGACAACGAGACGTTCGACGCGAGCCCCATCGAGATGTACGCCGTCGCGACGGACATGCTTTTTGGAACCGCCGCGTACCTGCCGGTCAAAAGCGCCGTGCTCGATCTCGACGCTGTGCGCGCATCGACGTCGCTGCCGCTGGTGACGCCGCCGGTCGAGATTGACGGGCACAAATACGTCGACGGCGGTGTGGCCGATTCGGTTCCTATCGAGCACGTGCTGGAGGAGGCGGGCTTCGATCGCGCGGTTGTCATTGTCACGCAGGACCGCTCGTACGAGAAAAAGCCCTACGAGTTTATGCCTGCCGCGCGCGCCCGCTATGCCGACTACCCCTATCTGCTCGAGGCTATCGAGACGCGCCACGACCGTTACAACATCCAGCGCATGCACCTGTGGAAGTATGAGCGCGAGGGCCGTGCGTTGGTCGTCGCTCCGCAAAAGCCGGTCGAGGTCGGCCATGTCGAGCGCGATTCGGCAAAGCTTTTGGACCTGTATATCCAGGGCCGTCAGGAGGCAAAGCGTCTGCTCGCGGAAATCCAAGAGTTCGTTGAGCGCTAACGACGGCGAACCCTCAAAAAATGGCAACAGCTAAAGAGCTGGAAAATCACGGCTCGTGGATGACATGTGCAGAAACTCTGGTCGGAGCCAAAATACCTGTTGACTCGTACGGCGAGCGGGGTAATATGGACGGGTTACTTGCAGAGCCCCGTGAATCTCTGTAACAACACGTACTGTACATGGAGGAGTCTAAGTGATTTCGAAATCGACTCACTACGCCAAGCAGGGCGAGGTCCAGCGCAACTGGGTTCTCGTTGACGCCGATGGTGCTGTCCTGGGCCGTCTTGCCACCCAGATCGCAATGATCCTGCGCGGTAAGAACAAGCCCCAGTTCACGCCCAACAGCGACTGCGGCGACTTCGTTGTCGTCATCAACGCCGATAAGGTCCAGCTTACCGGTAACAAGGCCGATACGAAGACCTATTATCGCCACAGCGGCTACAACGGCGGCCTCAAGGCTGAGAGCTTCCGCCAGGCTATGGAGAAGCACCCGGAGAAGGTCATCGAGCGCGCCGTTCGCGGTATGCTGCCCAAGACCACCCTCGGCCGTGCCCAGATGACCAAGCTTAAGGTCTACGCTGGTGCCGAGCATCCGCATGCTGCCCAGAACCCCACGAAGATTGAGCTGGAGGCTTAAAGATGGCTGAGAACACCGTTGTCTACCAGGGTACCGGCCGTCGTAAGAACGCCGTCGCCCGCGTCCGTCTCGTCCCCGGCACCGGCAAGGTGACCATCAACAAGCGTGACGCCGAGCAGTATTTCGGCCGTCATCAGCTCGTTGAGAACGCCCTTGCTCCCTTCAAGGTGACCGACACCGCCGGTCAGTTCGACGTTATCGCTCTGTGCGATGGCGGCGGCATCTCCGGTCAGTCCGGCGCTCTGCGCCTGGGCATCGCTCGCGCTCTTCTGAACGCTGGCGACTACCGTGCTGACCTCAAGAAGGCCGGTTTCCTTACGCGCGATGCTCGCGTGGTCGAGCGCAAGAAGTACGGCCTCAAGAAGGCCCGCCGCGCTCCCCAGTTCTCCAAGCGCTAAGGTTTTATCTCCTTTCGAGATACAATGTACAAGCGGGGCCTGCCGATTCCTCGGCGGGTCCCGCTTTTCTTTTTCGACTAGGGTGGGCGGTTGCATATCGCCTACTAGGGAAGGAGCGATCCTATGCCCCAGAACATCTTCGGCACCGATGGCGTCCGTGGCGTCGCCAACGCCGATCTTTCGTGCGACCTCGCGTTTCGCCTGGGCCGCGCGGCGACCAAGTTTCTTGGTCCGGACATCTGCATCGGCCGTGACACGCGCCTTTCGGGCACCATGCTCGAGAGTGCTCTGACCGCCGGCATTATGGCCGAGGGCGGCCGCCCGCACTGCTGCGGCGTTATCCCTACGCCGGCCGTGGCGCTGCTCACCGTCCAAAACGAGCTCGATGGCGGCATCGTCATTTCTGCTTCGCATAATCCGCCGGAGTTCAACGGCATCAAGTTCTTTAGCCGCAAGGGCATGAAGCTTCCCGACGCGGTTGAGGAAGAGATCAGCGCCTGGGTCATGTCCGAGGAGGCCATGGCTGCCGACACGCTGCCGACCGGCGCCGGTGTGGGTCACATCATCAAGATGAAGGACGCCCGCAAGGCATATGTCGATCATGCCATCAGCACGCTCGACGGCCTTAAGCTCGACGGCCTGGTTGTTGCCGTCGACTGCGGTCACGGTGCTTCCTGCCAGACCACGCCCGCCGCGCTGCAGCGCCTGGGCGCCACGGTCCATGCCATCAACACCGATTACTGCGGCACTGACATTAACGTTGAGTGTGGCTCCACGCACCTTGAGCCCCTGCGCGAGCTCGTGCTGCGCACCCATGCTGACATCGGTCTGGCCCACGACGGCGACGCCGACCGCGTGCTGTTCGTGGACAGCGAGGGCAATGAGATCGACGGTGACTACATCCTGGCTATCTGCGGATCTGACCTCGCCGCTCGCGGCAAGCTCGCCAACTCCGAGATCGTCTCGACCGTCATGTGCAACCTGGGCTTCTCCATCGCTATGAAGGAGCAGGGCTTCGAGATGGTCCAGACCGCCGTGGGCGACCGCTACGTTCTGGAGCGCATGCTCGCGGACGGCGCCGTCATCGGCGGCGAACAGTCCGGCCACATCATCTTCCTGGAGCACAACACCACCGGTGACGGCCTGGTGACGGCTCTGCAGCTGCTGGCCGTGCTCAAGCGCACCGGTCGTACCCTCACCGACCTTGCCGGCATCATGAAGAAGTACCCGCAGGTGCTCGTCAACGTGCATTCCGACAACAAGGCTGGTCTGGACGATTGCCAGCCCATCTGGGATGCCGTCGCTGCTGCCGAGAAGGAGCTTGACGGCCGCGGCCGCATTCTGGTGCGCCCGAGCGGTACCGAGCCGCTGGTCCGCGTGATGGCCGAGGCCGAGACGCACGAGCTGACCCAGCGTGTTGTCGACGACATCGTCGAGGTTGTCAAGCGCGAACTTCCCTAATGGTCAAAAACGGGTGCCAAGTGGTAAACTGTTAAAGCTATTTTGGTTGATTGGTATGTCCGAGGGGGATCATGTTCACTAAAGTCCTAAGGTCTTTTGGTATGCGTGGTCGAGTCCTTACGCTGGATGCTCCCATCTCGGGCGACGTCATTCCGTTGTCCGAGGTCAATGACCAGACATTTGCCACCGGCCTTTTGGGCCAGGGCGTGGCGATTCAGCCTACGGGTACGCGCGTGATTGCGCCGGCAGACGCCAAGGTCGAGGCCATTTTTCCCACGGGACACGCCGTTGCGCTTAACACGGTCGATGGCTTGGACGTGCTTATTCACGTTGGTTTGGACACTGTTCAGCTCGAGGGCAAGCACTTTACCGTACATGCGCAAGTGGGTGACATCGTCCATAAGGGCGATGTACTCATCGAGTTCGATCGCGAGGCAATTGCTGCCGAGGGCTACGATGTGACGGTTCCCATCTTGGTGTGCAACTCCGTTGAGTTCTCGAGCATTAAGGGCTCCGTTGGAGAGCACGTCGAGGAGATGGACCAACTCATCGTCGCTCGCGAGCGCTAGTGAGCGCGCTCGGCCTTTAGCCTACAATTCAAACACGTTTACGGAGGGCGCCCTTGAAAGAGGGCGCCCTCCGTGGCAAGATGGGAAACGTCCGAGGCTAAACAGCTTTGGGTCACCGTGGACGGGCAGGGGCCTCGACGCGGCTAGACACGAGACACATACATTACGCGACCTCGCCCTGGTGGCCGCACACGTTGGTTGCGGCCGACGCGGGCCGCGGGCAAGTGCTTGTAAGGGGAGCCTTGCCTCTTTTGTACGAGAAAGGACGCGTAATGAAGATCATTAAAGCTAAAGACTACGAGGATATGAGCCGTAAGGCCGCCAATATCATCTCGGCCCAGGTTATCCTCAAGCCCGATTGCGTACTGGGTCTTGCCACTGGCTCCACCCCGATTGGCGCCTACAAGCAGCTCGCCGCTTGGTACGAGAAGGGCGACGTCGACTTTGCCGAGGTCAGCACCTACAACCTGGACGAGTATCGCGGTCTTTCGCACGACGATCCCCAGAGCTATCACTACTTTATGCGCGAGAACTTCTTCGATCACATCAATATTGATCTGAACAACACACACGTGCCCGATGGCTCCAACCCCGATGCCGCTGCTGCCTGCTCCGAGTACGACAAGATCGTCGCTGCCGCCGGTTACCCGGATCTGCAGCTGCTCGGCATTGGTAATAACGGTCATATTGGCTTCAACGAGCCCGATGACCACTTCTCCAAGGGTACGCACTGCGTCGATCTGACCGAGAGCACCATTCAGGCCAACAGCCGCCTGTTCGACAGCATCGATGATGTGCCCCGTCAGGCTTACACCATGGGCACCCAGACCATCATGTATGCCCGCATGATCCTGGTTGTCGCCAACGGTGAGGCCAAGGCTCAGGCTGTGCACGATATGTGCTATGGCCCGGTTACGCCCGAGTGCCCCGCTTCGATCCTGCAGCTCCACACCAATTGCGTCGTCGTTGCTGACGAGGCCGCTCTTTCGCTCTGCGAGTAACGCGACCAAGCGATCTTACATAGCTTTCCAAAAGGCCCTCGCTTTGCGGGGGCCTTTTTAGTGGATGCGGGCCGTAATGTGTGCATGACGGAAACCTTGCCACATGCTTGGCGAGTGGGCTCTAAATCATGAGATTCATTCCGTACCAGATTCTATGCACATTTGCCACTATAGAGTCGCAAGCGGTAGCGAGGAATAGGCGAGTTGCGCAACTCAAATAAAAACAGACGACTGCGCTACACTGCAAATTGGATGGGACATGCTGGCAAGCGCATTGACCTGCGCAAAGACCTATTGGTCGGGGGATAAATTACCATCGGGCCTCGCTGTACAAAAACTTGCCAAACACGTACCGGCAGACAACCAAAAACTCTAAGTCGCGCTATTCACGGGGTGGCTCATATGGTCCTGCAGCTACGGTGTCCATATGGTCGAGTTGAGGAGCAGGCATGGTAAACGATCTGGGCAATACGGACGACCTCGAGTTGATGCCGACGGGCGGCGGCTATATGGTGCGGCGCGATCGCTTGATGAACGAGCTCATCGTTAAAGGGCGCAAGGCAGGAATCGTTCTGCTTTACGCGCCCGACGGGTTTGGTAAGACGTCGGTATTGCTGCAATACGTGCAGGAAGTTAAATCGGATCCCACGCGAGGGCCGGTTCGGATAATCGAGGCCGACCGCGCGATTGGACGCGAGCTCTTTATGCAGCTCGAGGTTGTCGCCGATGAGCTTAAGGACAAACCGCATTCGCTCGTTGCGATCGACAACGTGCCCAATCTCGAGCAGCGCGAAACAGAGGACCTCATCGATCGAATCCGCAGCTTACGTGCTACGGGGACGGGGGTCTTTATTACTTGCCGCCCCTCCAACCGATTGCTTATCCACGGGTTGGGCGATTCTGTAAAAGTCAATGCGCAGATGCTCAAGGTGCACGCCTATGAGTATTCGTCATGGGCTACGGCGTTTTCGATCAGTACATCGCTCGATTTTTATCGGCTCACGCAGGGTGTGCCAGAGCTGGTATCTGCCCTGCAGACGGGAATGTATGGACAGGGCGATGTTGCCGGGTTGCTCGAGAACGAAATCGTCAACGTGTACGGTGCGGCGCTGGCAGATCTCGCATCGCTCGAGAACAACCTGTTGTTTACCGTTGCCTGCTTGATGGTGCTGATGGGCGAGGGTCGCATTGCGGAGCTAGAGGCGTGCGGTGTAAGGCTTTCGATGATCGACCAGTCCATCTTTGTGCGCGATTATCCGTTTTTTGGCGTGGATCCGTCTGATCGCACCTTTAGGTGTTTGGGCGCTAAGGACAACGCGCGCCTGAGGCTGCGAAAGCTCGTTGCCGAGATCCGTCCCGAACTTGTATCGCGGGCTGCTCGCATTTTGATTAAGGCGGGCCGATGCGATTTGGCTATGGACCTGGCCGATGCGTTCTTGGACCGCCATGTGGTGTTGGAACTTGCCGGGCAGTATGGGGCCGATCTTGCCCTGACCGGGCACGGAGGGGACATTTGCCGCGCGGCGACGGCGATGGTCAATGCGGAAAAGCAGGAGAAAGAGCCGGCACCCGCCGAGGCGCTCGGCGTGTATCTGGCGGCTGTCAGCGTGTGCAATACAAAGCTCGCAAGGTATATGGCGTCCGTTATCGAACGTGCGGGCGATCAGGCGGCGCGCGAGCTCGACCCCGCTACCTGGAAAATAGCACAGGCGCTCACTATCGCCTTTTACGGCGACAATGACCTGGGGCTTCCCGCCAACCCTGTTGTGCAAGAACAGACATCCTGCGAGGTGCTCGACATGCTGTCCGCGCATATCGAGGTCAAGCGCCACCTAACCGAGCGAGCGAAAGACGGCAATGTTCTCGCGAAGCTCAAGGCGCGCAAAGCCTATGATTGCGAGCTCGACATCGCGGGGATTCTCATACAGGCCGACCATATGCTGGTGGAGCTGTTCGACGGCTCGTTTGCTAAACCCGACGAGCGCGATGACAAGATGGCGCAGATACTCGAGGCGCTCGATATCCGCGGGCTTAAGGCGCCATCCATTTGGCTGCGTATGGTGCTGGCGGCGCGGCGCCTGCTCGCGGGCTTGCCCGTGACCGACGATGTGGCGTTTGGCGAGCTCGACCGCTTTGCGGTGCGTGTTCGCGACAATCAAATTCAGCTGTTTGGGCTATTGCTGGAGGGCTGGCAATCGCTGGCGGAGGGGCGGCCAGTCAACGCAAAGTTCCGTGCGGTCCAGGTGCTCAAGCTCGCCGACGAATCGATTACGTACATGCGCGAAAACGCTTTGCTGCTGGAGCGCGTGGCGTATCTGCGCAATACGTCGCTGGTATCGGTTCGCGAAGAGGCGGAGCTGCTCGATATTAGCAAGACGCAGGTCGGTGGCTCAGAAGCCTGGGTCGTGGCGCTGCATTTGGCCTGTGCGGGCCGAGACAGCGACCTTGCGGCCTGGATGTCCATGAATCGTGCGGGGATTCTAGAGCCATCGTATCGGCTCTTTGCGCGCCTTGCCATGCATTGTCTGGGCGAGCCGGCGGGCAGGATACGCAAGAAGCTTCCCGTGCGCGAGCTGTCGCGGTACTCGCTGCGCGACGATTTGGAAGGGGAGGGCGAGCGTCTGTTCCAGGCTGGCGAGGTTGAAGCCGTTGATACCATCGACCATATCGAGATTCGCATGTTTGGTGCGTTTCGCGCCGAGCGCGACGGGTTTCCCATCACGGACAAAATGTGGCGCCGCAAGAAGGCGGCGACACTTGCCGAGCGGCTTGCGCTGGGCATGGATGCGCTCGTCGATCGTGAGACGCTGGCCATGGAGCTGTGGCCCCATGCCGAGTTCAATAGCGCCCGCAACAACCTGTACTCGACGATATCGCGCTTGCGGTCGGCCTTGGGGCCGACGCCAGACGGCAAGTCGTGCGTGCTCATCCAAAATGAATGCATCGGACTCAACGGCGACTACGTCAAGACCGATGTACGGCTGTTTGACCAGATAAGCCGCGAGGTTTTGGGAAATCGCACGGGTGCGCGCGGGCCCCATTTAGTTGAACTGTGCCTTAAGATTGAGCAGCTTTATGCCGGACCGCTGTATGTTCCCAATGGCTGTAATCCCACCTACTTTTTGCGTATGCGACGCATTATGCAGTCAAAGTACATCGATTGCATGATTAAGGGGGCCAATGCCGCTCTAGAAGAAAACGATCTGCAGTCGGCGATTTGGCTGGCGGAGTCGGGGCTTCGGCAGGAAACGGCGCGCGAGGATATGGTGCGCTGCGCCATGCGCGTCTACAGTGCGGCGGGGCGGCGGCGCGATATCGTCGAGCTATACAGCGGGCATATGCACCATCTGAGGGAGCAGGTCAATGGCGTGCCCGAGCCCGAGACGCGGCGTCTATACGAGCGCTTGGTGGAGGGGCGGCTCAATCGCGTGCTGGTCGAGCGATAAAAAACGGGCGCCCAAAGTACTTGGGCACCCGTAAGCTTGCTATGTGTTGGCTCGCCGGATCATTGGCTCTTAGACGAGCTTGATCTTCTCGATGTCCTTGCGTGAGGACTCGCGATACAGCGAGAACTTGCGGCCGATGACCTGGACGACCTCGGCGTGGCAGCGCTCAGCGAGCTCTTCGGCGGCCTCGCGGGCAGAAAGGCTGGAGCCGTCCAGCACGGAGCACTTAACGAGCTCGTGCTTCTCCAGGTAGGCAACCGTCTGCTCGACGGTGCCCTCGTTGACATCGGACTTACCGATGATGATGGCGGGGTTGAGGTGATGGGCCATGCTGCGAAGCTGCTTGACCTGGGCTCCTGTCAGTGCCATGGGTTCTCGCTTTCTATGTATGGGGCGCCCCGCAATGGGGCCTTAATCTACGTGAGCTGTCCCACGATAGCGCAGGAACGGCGCGGTGTGGAGCGCGTTTGCCCAGTTCGCAAAGAATGCGGATGCCGGGCGGGAAGACGATGCAAGCTTTAGATGGGCTACGGGCGGGGTATGGAGACCGGCTCCCATGCAATAAACGCCCAACGGACCTTGCGGACGTGGTCGAGCATGTAACGCCCCTGCGGTACGCCCTTGGACCCTGGCTCGCCGGCATGGGGATTCTCAATCATATGCTGAGCGACGTAGTCGCGTAGACGGTCAATCTTATCCTCGTTACCGTGCTCGAGCATGCGGGAGAAGTCCGCCACTCCCGCCTCAAGGCTATCGAAGGTATCGCGACGAGGCGATTCAAAGTACGTAACCTGCGGCAGGGCGCCCATCTGAATGAGGATATTGAAGGCATACACAAAGCCATTACTGCGGGTAACCGAGGCACCGATAGCGTTCATCAGGTGCAGGTCATAGCGCGGGCTGGAGTTGGCGACCATCGTGACAGCACAACGCCGACGAGCCGTACGATCAAGCTTGGCAAGCGCGCCTTTTAGGTTGGTCGTGGTGACAGAGCGACTGGCAAAGGCAACATCTACCGCTTTCGCGACCGGTCCAACCAAATTCCAGTCATCATCCCAAGCAAGCTCAAGCGGCGTAATAAGATCCTCGAGCCCGTAATACTCAATGCCGGCATCAAGCGTGCCCAGCATGGCGGGGGAGAAATCAGCCGCAATCACAGGATGCCCGTCTTGCGCAAGCGGAATAGCAATCGACCCAGCCCCACACCCCATATCAAGCACCGATTCACCAGGCTCAAGAGCCAGCAATTTCATAAAATCCCGGGCATACGGAGCAGTCTCAAGAGGTCGAAAATGTCGAGCCCGCTTATCCCATTCAAAAGAATCATCAGCCCGATGCCGAGCGGCCTGCAGACGCATCCACTCCTGATTCCAATCAGCAGAAAGAAGCTCAGAGCGAGCATCCCCATCAACCACGGGCTAACCTCCTAGCAACAAAAAAGCGACTCCCCCCCAAAAGAAGAGCCGCAACCAGCATATATCAGAAAGAACCGATCCAACGCCAAACCGTCGCACCAGCCTAGTGGTGCAGGAGCGAAGCAACTGCAACCGGGATAGAGCCCAACCGAGGTCCCGTTGTGCGGGAGCCCCGGGGAGGGCAAATATATAAGGTCGATCGCGAGTTCCGCACGAGCCGGAGAGCACTTAATGTGCTCTCCGTGCGAGTCAGGACTGTCCGAGCAGGCGACCTTATATATTTGCCCTCCCCGGGGCTCCTCGCCAGTCCCCCTCAGCTAGTTCTTCAGCGAGTTCAGCGGTGCCGGGAAGCGTCCACCACGGTGGGCAAGCACGGTGCCGGCGTTGGGGTTCACCGGCATGATGGGCGCACGGCCAAACAGGCCGCCGTACTCGACGCAGTCGCCCACGCCCTTGCCGATGGCGGGAATCACGCGCACGGCCGTGGTCTTATTGTTGATGACGCCGATGGCCATCTCGTCGGCGATGATGCCGGCGATGGTCTCGACCGGGGTGTCGCCGGGGATGGCGATCATGTCCAGGCCGACGGAGCACACGCAGGTCATGGCCTCGAGCTTCTCGAGCGAAAGCGCGCCGGCCTCGACGGCGGCGATCATGCCGGCGTCTTCGGACACGGGGATAAAGGCGCCCGAGAGGCCACCGACGCTGGAACTGGCCATGACGCCGCCCTTCTTGACGGCGTCGTTGAGCATGGCGAGCGCGCAGGTCGTGCCCGGGCCACCGCAGGTGCCCACGCCGATAATCTCGAGGATGCGAGCAACGGAGTCGCCAATGGCGGGCGTAGGCGCCAGCGACAGGTCGACGATGCCCTTCTCGACACCCAGTCGATGGGCGGCCTCGCGGCTCATGAGCTCGCCGGCACGGGTGATCTTAAAGGCGGTCTGCTTAATCTTCTCGGCGACTTCCATCATCGAGGCGGAGTCGGGCAGCTTCTCCAGGGCTGCCGCCATAACGCCGGGGCCCGAGACGCCAACGTTGATGACGGCGTCGGCCTCGCCACCGCCGTGGACGGCGCCCGCCATAAACGGGGAGTCCTCGACCATGTTGGCAAAGCAGACAAACTTGGAGGCGCCAACGGAATCCTCATCTGCCGTAAGCTTGGCGGCATCGATGATGGTCTGGGCGGCCATGAGCACGGCGTCCATGTTGATGCCGGCACGCAGGCTGGCGACGTTGACGCTGGAGCAGACGCGGCTGGTGGTAGCGAGCGCCTGGGGGATGGACTGGATGACGCGGCGGTCGGCGTCGCCGATGCCCTTCTGAACGAGCGCGGAGAAGCCGCCCAGGTAATCGATGCCGAGCGTCTCGGCCGCGCGGTCGAGGGCATGCGCGATGGGGGTGAGGTCCTCATCCTTGCAGCATGCGGCGATCTGCGCCACCGGGGTGACGGAAACGCGCTTGTTGACGATGGGGATACCGTACTCGCGCTCGAGGTTCTCGGCGGTCTCGACCAAGTGCTCAGCCGTGTGCGTCACGTGGTCGTAGATCTTCGTGCACATGCGGTCGAGGCTCTCGTCGCCGCAACCCATGAGCGAAACACCCATGGTGATGGTCCTGATGTCGAGGTTCTGCTCCTCAACCATGCCGCGGGTTTCCGCGATTTCTGCGGGCGTGATCGCCATCCTTGCACTCCTATCTGCCAAAACGAGCATAGCCTTATCTATTCTAACGTGCCGCACGTGCCAAGTGGCGCGTGCGGCACGTTTTGGTGCTCGGTTGTTTCCGTTGTGTTACTGCCCAAAGACCTCTTCGGCGATGCGCGCGCTTTCGGCGGCATCCTTGGCGTAGTAGTCCGCGCCGATCTGCTTGGCGTATTCGGGGGTGAGCACGGCGCCACCTACGATGATCTTGACGCCCGGAACCTCGGCATGGAGCAACTTGATGGTCTCCTCCATAGCGACGACCGTGGTGGTCATAAGCGCCGAGAGGCCGACGAGCTTAATGTCGCGCTCCCGTACGGTCTTGAGTACCTCTTGCGGGTCGACGTCGCGGCCTAGGTCAAAGACGGTGTAGCCGTAGTTATCGAGCAGCATCTTGACGATGTTCTTACCGATGTCGTGGATATCGCCTTTAACGGTGGCCACGCAGATCTTGCCCTTGTCGGCAATCTCGCCGGCGGGCATCAGGCGCTTGATGGTGTCAAAGCCCACACGCGCGGCCTCGGCCGAGGCCATAAGCTGCGGCAAGAAGAACTTGCCCTGGTCAAAGAGGACGCCAACCTCGTCGAGGGCGGGGATAAAGTGATTGTTGATGAGGTCCATGGCGTCATGGTCTGCCAGCAGACGCTCGGTCTCGGCCGCGATTTCGCCCTTGCGGCCCGAGACGACCATGCGACGAATCGGGTCGTCGTTGCCGTCGGTGCCGGTGGTGCCAGCAGCGGGCGCGGCGTCGGTCGATACCGCCTGAGCCGCCGCCGGATTCGCGGCGATCTTGTACGGATCGGTCCAGCCGGCGTAGCGCTCGATGTATCCGGTCGAGCCCTCGTCCTCAACGCTCAGCACGCGATAGCTGTAGACGGTATCCATAAAGCGCTTGGAGCCCGGGTTCATGATGGGGGCGTCCAGGCCCGCGCCAAAAGCGGCAGCCAAAAAGACCGAGCCCAGCAGCGGGCGGGCAGGCAGACCAAAGCTGATGTTCGACACGCCGAGCGCGCATTTGACGCCCAGACGCTCCTTGCACAGGGACATGGCGCGCAGGATCTGTTCGGCCTGGCGTTGATTGGTCGAGGCGGTCATGACCAGACAGTCGATGAGGATGCGGTCCGGGCCGATACCGTAGCGGGCGGCCTCGGCCACGATGCGCTCGGCGATGGCGAAGCGAGCTTCGGCGGTATCGGGGATGCCGCCTTCATCGAGCGTGAGGCCGACGACGTTGGTGCCGTAATGGGCGACCAGCGGAAAGATCTCATCCATGATTTGCTGTTTGCCATTGACCGAGTTGATGATGGGCTTGCCGGCGTAGCGGCGCACGGCTGCCTCGACGGCTGCGGGGTCGGTGGAGTCGATCTGCAGCGGCAGCAGCGTGGAGCCCTGGAGCTGCTCGGTCGCCTGCTGGATGATCTTGACCTCGTCGATCTCGGGCAGGCCCACGTTGACGTCCAGGATGTCGGCGCCCTGTTCCTGCTGGCTGATGCCCTGGCTCACGACGTAGTCCAGGTCGCCGTCGCGCAGGGCCTGTTGCAGGCGCTTTTTGCCGGTGGGATTGATGCGCTCGCCGATGACGGCGATTTTGTGGCCGTCACAGGGAAGGTCCACGACCGTCTGGGCGCTCGTGGCCGACATGCTGGGCTTGCGGCGGCGCGGGCTGGGCGTGTGGTTGTCGATAAGCGTGCGCAAGGCCGCCATATGCGCCGGCGTGGTTCCGCAGCAGCCGCCCACGACGCTCACGCCGTCCTCGATCATGCCGGCGACGGCCTCGGCGTATTCGGGGGCCTGGATATCAAAGACGGTATTGCCGTCGTCGTCCACGCGGGGCAGTCCCGCGTTAGCCTGCACCATAACGGGCTTGTCGGTAACGGTGAGCATACGTGCGGCGAGCCCTCGGAGCTCGGCCGGGCCCTGGCTGCAGTTGATACCCAAAACGTCGGCGCCGATGGCGTCGAGCGTGATGGCGGCGACCTCGGGGCTCGTTCCCAAGAAGGTGCGACCGTCTTCCTCAAAGGTCATGGTGGCAAAGACGGGCAGGTCGGAGTTCTCGCGGCAGGCGAGGACGGCCGCCTTGATCTCGGCAAGGTCGGTCATGGTCTCGATAATAAAGAGGTCCACGCCCGCGTCGACGCCGGCGCGCACCTCCTCGGCAAAGAGGTCATAGGCCTCGTCGAAGCTCAGGGTGCCCAAGGGGCGAAGCAGCGCGCCGATGGGGCCGATATCGCCGGCGACGTAGCGGGCGCCGGCCTCGCGGGCGCAGGCGACAGCGGCGGCAAAGACATCTGCCACGGTGGCGGCGCCGTCGAGCTTGTGGGCGTTGGCGCCAAAGGTGTTGGCGGTGATCACGTCGCAGCCGGCCTCGACATACTGACGCTGGATATCGGTGATAACCTCGGGCTCCTCAAAGTTGAGCAGCTCGGGCAGGGCGCCGGCCTTCATGCCGGCAGCCTGCAGCATGGTGCCCATGCCGCCGTCAAACAGCAGGTGCCCCGTGCCCTCGATGGCGGCGCGCAGGCGATCGTCCTTAATGCGCAGGTCGTCGATCGTGCGTGGCTTGTACACAGCGCCGTTGCAGCGTGCGGCATTGACGGGCGCCGCCAGCGCGGCACCATCCGAATTATGAGTAATAAGCGGGGTGAACATCGGGGGCTCCTAATGGCTGGAATAGCAGGTGGTGTGGGCGGCACGGAAGCGGCAGTTCTCGCGCATGCGGCAGATATTGCAGGTGGGGCGACTCTGGGCGTCGTGGACTTTGCCGTCGAACAGACCGATCACCGCGGTCACGCTCTTGGTGGGCATGAGCAGGCTGGTGGGCGTGACGGTAAGGCCGATGAGCCGCGTGGCGTTGAGCGCATCGACGATCGAGCGCTGGGCCGAGAGCGGGCAGTCGCCGTAGCCGGGGCTAAAGCGCCAGTTGCCGGCGAGCCCGTGTGCGGCGGCCGCAGCCTTGGCCTGCTGGTCCATCTGCTCAACGGCGGCTTCTACATAGGCAGAGCACGCGGCGTCGAGCACGGCTCCCTCCAGGGGCTGCTGGGCTCCCGTGGTGCGCAGACGACGCTCGGCGTCCATGCCGAGGGTGCATGCCATGAGTGCGGCAAAGCGGGCGTCTTTGAGGTGGCGATAGATATCGCGACCGCGCAGCTCAACGTTGGTGCCGACCAAGCGAATGCAAGGCTCACTTTGTTCGTCCACGCCCGTGGCATCGACGGCAAACACGCGGCGCACGCCACGGGGCTCAATGTCCAGTTCCAGACGTTCAACGACAAGCTCAATACGTCGTGACAGTTCGGGCTCAATCTGCTGGCCGCCGTAACCCAGATACCGCAGCATCTCGGCACGGTCGACACGGGGATGGTGCGCGGCATCGACACGGTAAAGCGCCGGCGACGCAAGGTCGGCCGGCACTTCGACAGCGGTTGTATCGATGTGCGGTTTTTCCATTACCCCAGGCGCTCCATAATGGTCGCGGCGATCGCAGGACGGTTCATAGTGTACAGGTGCAGGCCGTCGGCGCCGTGCTCCTTGAGGTCGCAAAGTTGGCGGGCGGCATAATCTACACCGGCTGCCTGCAGGCTCTCGGGGTCGTTCTCGTACTTGGCGAGAATCTTGATGACGGGGGAGGGCAGCGACGCGCCGCACATAAAGACCATGCGGCTGATCTGGGACTTGCCCATAAACGGCATGATGCCCGCGGTAATGGGCACGGTGATGCCGACCTTGTCGGCAAGCTCGCGGAAGCGGTAGAAGCACTCGTTATCAAAGAAGAGCTGCGTCACAAAGAAGCTTGCGCCGGCGTCCTGTTTTTGCTTGAGGTGTTCGACCGAGAGGTTGAGATCCTCACAGGCAATGTGGCCCTCGGGGTAGGCTGCGGCGCCCACGCAAAAGCCGGCGTCGACGAGCTCGGGGATGAGGTCGCGGGCGTAGGCGTAGTCGGAGGCGGGCTTGTCGTCCTCGGTCGCGCCGGCAGGGAGATCGCCACGCAGGGCCAGAATGTTTTCAACGCCGGCGGTGCGATACTCGTCGATCTTGGCGGCGATGTCGGCGTGGGTGCGGCCCACGCAGGTGAGGTGTGCCACCGAGGGCGTGTCGAATTCGCTCGAAATCATATGCGCGATGGGGGCGGTGGTGGCACCGTTGCCCGAGCCGCCGGCCGAGCAGGTGACCGAGACAAAGCTCGGCGAAAGCTTGCACAGATTGCCTGCCACTTCGCGAGCCGTGTCGAGGGTGAGCTCGCCCTTGGGCGGGAACATCTCAAACGAAACGGGCGCGGTGCCCTGGGATGCTGCCTGCTTAAAAACCTCGTCGACGCGCATATCGTGCTCCTCTAGATACGTAATAGTGTGATGTGTTGTAAGGATTCTACAGCACCACTGTGTCACGGTGGAGTTTCACTCGTTATTCGGGGATACCAATCAAAGATGCCTTGCTATCGGCTTTCTCTATAACAGAGCGGCTAATCTAGGCACGGACTATAAAGACTGGTATCTGATGCAAAATACCAGTTAATAGAGCTCCATCCCAAATTGACTACCCTTAAACCATGGGGAGAGGTCTGCAATTTATGCAGTTGATTGGCTGTTGAGGGTGGCAACGCCGCCTCGATAGGGTAACCTCATTGATTGGTTTCGCGACAGCAACATAACGGTAATGTCGCGGAAACACGGCGAGTCTAAGCTATGACTCGTTCGTTAGTAATCAACACCGCTTCTCACGCGGTGCCGATACGAAGGGAGTTCCGTATGGCCGAACTTACTGACCGCTTCGGGACCATGGTGTTCTCTGAGGAAGTCATGAAGGACTACCTCCCCAAGGACATTTGGAAGCGCCTTGCTGCAACCCTCGAGGGCGGTGAGCCGCTCGACCTGGATGTGGCCAACGCCGTTGCCCATGCCATGAAGGTCTGGGCCATCTCCAAGGGCGCGACGCACTACGCGCACTGGTTCCAGCCGCTTTCGGGCATTACTTCCGAGAAGCACGACAGCTTCCTGGAGCCCAACCACGACGGCACCGCCATTACCAAGTTTACGGGCAAGAACCTCATCCAGGGCGAGCCCGATGCCTCCAGCTTCCCCAACGGCGGCCTGCGCGCCACCTTCGAGGCCCGTGGCTACACCGCTTGGGATCCCACTAGCCCCGCCTTTATCAAGGACGATGTCCTGTGCATCCCCACGGCTTTCTGCTCCTACACGGGCGAGGCCCTGGACAAGAAGACCCCGCTGCTGCGTTCCATGACCGCGCTCTCGCGTGAGTCTAAGCGCGTTTTGGCGCTGTTCGGTAAGACCCCCAAGAAGGTCGTTCCTTCCGTGGGCGACGAGCAGGAGTACTTCCTGATCAAGAAGGACGCCTACCGCAAGCGCAAGGACCTGGTCATTACCGGCCGCACCCTCTTTGGTGCTGCTCCATGCAAGGGTCAGGAGCTCGAGGAGCACTACTTTGGCGCTATCCGCCCCACCGTCTCGGCCTACATGAAGGACTTGGACGATGAGCTGTGGGCGCTCGGCATTCCCGCCAAGACCAAGCACAACGAGGTTGCTCCCTGCCAGCATGAGCTCGCCCCCGTCTATGGCGAAGTCAACGAGGCCATCGACCAGAACCTGGTCATGATGGAGAAAATGAAGCTCATCGCCTCCCGCCACGACTTGGTTTGCCTGCTGCACGAGAAACCCTTCGAGGGCATCAACGGTTCGGGCAAGCACAACAACTGGTCGCTTGGCACCGAGTCCGAGAATCTGCTCGATCCGGGCGACACCCCGCTCGACAACCTGCAGTTCATCGTCTTCCTCACCGCGGTGATCGAGGCCGTCGATAACTATCAGGAGCTCCTGCGTGCCTCCGTTGCCTCGGCCGGCAACGACCATCGTCTGGGCGCCAACGAGGCTCCTCCGGCGATTATGTCCATCTTCCTGGGCGACCAGCTTACCGAGGTCGTCGAGAAGATCATCGATGGCAAGGCTTCCGTCCATGCCACGCGCGGCGTGCTCGACCTGGGCGCCGATACCCTGCCCAAGCTGATGCAGGACAACACCGACCGCAACCGCACCTCCCCGTTTGCCTTCACCGGCAATAAGTTCGAGTTCCGTGCCTGCGGCTCCGAGCAGAACGTCTCCGACTCCAACCTGGTGCTGGATGCCGCCGTGGCCAAGTCGCTCAAGTCCTTCGCCGACGCGCTTGAGGGTACGCCCGAGGATGAGTTCCAGGACGCTGCGCTCGAGTACTGCAAGAAGGTCCTGACCGACCACCAGCGCATCCTGTTCTCCGGTGACGGCTACTCCGACGAGTGGCCCGTTGAGGCCGAGAAGCGTGGTCTTGCCAACAACAAGACCACGGCCGACGCCCTGCCCGCCTTTGTTTCCGATAAGGCCATTGCGCTCTTTGAGGAGACGGGTGTCCTGACCAAGGCCGAGGCTCAGTGCCGCTACGACTGCAAGCTCGAGAAGTACAACAAGCTCATGAACATCGAGGCCACCACGATGGTTCGCGAGGCGCGTCGTACCTATCGCCCGGTCATTACCGCCTATGCCACCAAGGTCGCTAAGGGCCTTGAGACTATTCGTGCCGCCGGTGCTGAGGCCGCCATGCAGTGCGAGCAGAACACGCTCAACAAGCTCTGCAACGGCATCACCACCATCAACGACTCCATCAAGGCGCTTGACGCCGTGCATCAGAAGGCTGAGGCCCTCGATAACCAGGAGCAGGCCAACGTGTACGCGCACGAGGTCGTTCCCGCTATGGATGCGCTGCGCGCCGCCGTGGATGCCATGGAGGAGATCGTGGCTGCCGACTACTGGCCGGTCCCGACTTACGACGACATCCTGTTCTACGTGTAGAGCGTAACTGACATATCGTCACGGTATTGAGCCGGGGTCCGCATCATGCGGGCCCCGGTTTTTGTTTGCGAAGGACGCTTTGAAGCCCGTTTTGCACCTGATTCGCCCACGCAATAAGGGGGCGTGGACAAAAAACGTCAAATATGAGTACTGTCACAAGTCCTGTAGCATTATTTTTTTGCAAAATATGCAGTGTTACACAACATATGTTCAAGTACTTAGCTGATAAACGCCTGCAATTCTTTCGCCGTAGGACCCCTGGCGTCTAAATCGCCTTCTGATGGCATGAAATCGCTGTTACTAAATTGGTGACAGTACTCATATTTGCTATTTTTTGCCCACAGGCCCTTGGACGACAGTGTGATTTAATGCCCTCGGGGTTCGAATCCCGGCGTTGGGGAAGAAAAAAGCCCGTCACCGCGAGGGCAACGGGCTTCTCGATTTAAATGGTGCCCCCAGCGGGATGTCCGCGTGCGGCTGGCGCCGCCCGCTTTCGCTGCGTCGCTTCGCTCCTTGCGTGCTGCGCTGGAAAACGCTTGCGCGTTTCCTCAGCTCCGCACCCTGTCGGGTTCGAATCCCGGCGCATGGGTAGCAAAAAGCCCGCTACCGCGAGGGTAACGGGCTCTTCAATTCAAATGGTGCCCCCAGCGGGATTCGAACCCGCGATATCCACCTTGAAAGGGTGGCGTCCTTGGCCGCTAGACGATGGGGACAGCGGGAAAGAGTATAGCAGACTTTTTTGCCGGCGCGTATATCGTTGGCAAACTGGAAAACCACCACATAGGAGCTGGCTCTCTATCCCGATCTTCGAACATCTCAACCTGTAACATCTGGGCGGGCAAATTGGCTCTATCTGTTACAGATCGAGACAAAAGGCAGGCGTCGGGACGAACATCTCATTCTGTAACAGTAAGACGACTTTTAACGGTCTAGATGTTACAGATTGAGACAAACCGCTGGGATGGGTCAAAACAACCACAAAGGTGCCTGTCCCCTTTGTGGTTGTGAGGTGCTAGGGGAGGAGCTTCATGGCGGCGTCGTGGGCGGCGTGCTCGTAGGTGTCGTCGAGGGGCTTGAGCGGCAGCAGGGCGGCAGCCTGTGCATCGCCACGGCGCTCGAGGGCATGGGCGATCAACCAGTCGGCGAGCTCGGGGTTCTTGGGCAGCGCCGGGCCATGCAGGTACGTGCCGATGACGCCCTTGTAGATCAGGCCCTCAAAGCCATCGTCGCCGTTGTTGCCGGTGCCCGTGACGACGGACGTTCCGAGCGGCGTGGCATCGGCGTCCAAAAGCGTGCAGCCGCCATGGTTCTCGAATCCCACAAAGGGCTCAGGTGCCAGGTCGGTTTTGACGGCTACGTTGCCGATCAGGCGGTCGGAGCCGCGTACGGTTTCGGCGGCAATGACCCCCAGACCCTCAATGCGATCCTCGCCCATATAGTACGAACGGCCGAGCAGCTGATAGCTGCCACAGATGGCGAGCAGCGAGCCGCCATCCTCAACATAGGATGCGACCTTGTCTTTTTGGGCGAGCAGCTCGTGTGCCACGGCTAGCTGGTCGCGGTCGGAGCCGCCACCCATCATGACGATATCGGCATCGGTGAGATCGAGTGACTCGCCCATACGGACCTCGTCCACGCGAACGGGGATGCCGCGCCAGGCGCAGCGACGCTCGAGGGCGATAACGTTGCCGCCGTCGCCGTAGAGGTTGAGGGCATCGGGGTACAGGTAGACGATGCGCAGCGGGCGCGAAAGCTCGACTGGCGCGATACCGACAGGAAGAGCGCTGCCGTCGGCACGGGCTACGGCGCGCCCAGCAACAGCGTCGGCGGTGGCGCCTTTCAGCCCGTCGAGCTCCTTGACCAGCGGCGGGAAGGCCGTGTAGTTGGCGACGGCGTAGAAGGTGTCATCGGCGGCCTCGTCTGCCACGGCGCCAATTGCCTGCGCGACGTCCGAGATAATCGCGGCATCGATGCCGGCGTACTTGAGGCGCACCTGCATGTCGTGCGCGCGCGTGCCTCCGGCAAAGGCGACAAGACCCGGCGTGTCGGCGATGCGCTCAAAGTCGACGTCGTAGATCCACGATACATCGTGGCCGTCGGCGTCGTTGTCGTTGAGGAAGAAAGCGCAGAGTCTGCCGCCTGCCGTCTTGATGGACTGGATTTGTCGATCGAAGCCTACGGGATTTTTGGCCAGGTTTGCCTCGACGGTACGGCCGGCGATCTCCCAGCGGCCCATGCGTCCGCCGGCGGGGACATAGGCATCGAGCGTGGGCTGCAGATGCGCCGCGTCTACGCCCAGCTCGCGCGCCGCAAAGAAGGCGGCGGCAACGTTGTAGACCATGTACAGGCCGTTGTAGCGCGTGGCGATGTGTACGGCAGCTGCGTCGGACGCAGATCCAAAGACCAGGTCAAAGCCGTAGCCGTCGCAGCCGAGCTCCACGCCCGTCACACGGCGGACCAGTGCGGGGCGTGCCCAACCGCACGAGGGGCAATGGTAGGCGCCGAGTTGACCATACTGCACATAGTCGTACTCCAACGGCGCGTTGCACTGCGAGCAAAAACGCGAGTCGCTAATGCGATCGGACTCGGTGCCCGTGGCGCCGTCGATGCCAAAGGCGATGCTCGTGTTAGGGACGCGCGCGGCAATCGAGGCGCACAGCGGGTCGTCGGCGTTGTAGATAAGCGTTGTTGTCGGCGAGAGCTCCAACGCATGGGCGATGACCTCCTGGGTGTGATCGATCTCGCCGTAGCGGTCTAGCTGGTCGCGGAACAGGTTGAGTAGCACAAAGTACGTCGGCTTGAGCTTGGGCAGAACGCGTACGGTGTAGAGCTCGTCACACTCAAAAACGCCCACGCGCTTGCCGCTGCTGGTGTGCCTAAGGCCGCCGCGGGCCTCGAGCAGAGCACCCACCACACCAGGTTCCATATTGTTGCCGGCACGGTTGCACACCACGGTAGCACCGCTGGCAGCAACGGCATCGGCGATGAGGTTGGAGGTGGTGGTCTTGCCATTAGTGCCGGTGATCACCACGCTGCGGTCGACCAGGCTCGCGAGGTCGCTTAGCAGCTCGGGGTCGATTTTCATGGCGATGCGGCCGGGAAGCACGCCACCCTGGCGTTTGAGGACAGAGCGCAGTCCCCAGCGAGCGATATCGCTCGAGGTGCAGGCAAGAGATGAGCGGAAGTTCATGAAGCCGTTCCTAACATAGATGACATGGTCGGGGCGATCGCGTCGCTAAAAGCCGTAGCGGCGCGCAAATTCCTGGGCAAGCTGCGATACGTCTTCGCAGGCATTGGCCCAGGGGGCAAAGTCGGGGGTATCCGAGATAATGCCGTCCGCTTCCCAAACGGCCTGGTGCGAAAGATCCCAGGGATCGCGTGGCTCGGGCCGGCAGGGAAGGTACGGCGTCTGGTACATGGGGTTCAGCAAGAAGAACGCGCCGCCCTCGCAGCGGTTAGCAAACTCGCGCAGCGCGCGTGTCGCCGGGCGCATCTTGTTCGTTTTGAACAGCAGAATCGTGCGGGCGAGCAGATACCAAGGAGAGTTCTCGAGTGCGTCTGCCCCGATCTCTTCCTCGAGCTGGTGGGCTAGGGCAAAAAAGCCGTCCTGATCTTCCAGACGAGCGAGGGCGAGCAACACGGTGCCTGCGGCTCGGGTGGGATAGCCTTCTGCCTTAAGGACGCGGCGGGCGTAGTTGGCGGCAGCGCGGTAGCGGGCGCTCGCCATGCACAGCTGCGAGATGGCCTCGAGCGTATGAAGCCACCCGATAAGCGCCGGCTCGCTCACGGTGAGATCGGCCGCCGTCACGCTGTCTGTCAGCACTTTGTTGGCCCAGTAGTGCGGGGCTTCCATGTCGAACCCGGGCACGCTTTGCTGCAGGTAATCGGCCGTGGTCGCCTCGAGCTTCATCAGGTCGCCCAGGCAGGCGTCAACGGGCATGTCGGCCAGGATGATGGCGAGCAGCTGGGCATCGAGGACATGCGCATCGACGCGGACGATCTTGAGCAGTTCATCACGCATATCGTCGAACAGGCGGTTGCGCGTCTGCTCAAACTCCTCGTCGCTGCCCATGTCCTCGATGCGATGGAGCTCGTCGAGCAGGTGGCGATGAACACCGGCATAGGACAGCAGCGCTTGGGCATGCTCGGACTGCGCATACTTTTGAGGATTCGCGCTAATGTCGTTATGGACAAGCTCGCGTGCTGCATCGGTGAGCTCGGGGTGCGACGCCAGATAGGTGCGCTCCAGGTAGGCGGGGATGTAGACGCTCGGATCCATTAGAGGTCCCCTCCCTTAAATGGAAGTCCCTGCTCGGCTGCGCGCAGGATGCGCTCGTCGATTTGGGAGCGCACGATGTCGTTGGTGGCGACCCAGGCGGCAAAGCTGGCGTTGTCGGGGGCGCCCAGGCCCTCCTGCAGCACCGGCGTCGCCTCGGACAGCGCGAGGACAAGCTCGTCGGTGGAGCCTACGCCTACGTTGACGCGGGCATAGACGCCATCGGGAAACTCGGTTTGGAAGTAGAGTGCCTCGGCTGCGTGCGGACACGAGCGCACAAGGATACGCAGGTAGTGCTCGGCGCCCTCGTAGTCCAGTTCGCGCCAAGCCGTGCTCATCAGCGCGATGAGCGTCCACGGGTCCAAGTCGCGCTCCGCATCTTTGGGGCGGCGGCGCAGTGGGGTATTCGCGAGGTACGGCACGGAGTGTGCGGAGCGAAAGCGCTTGAGCTCCTCGGCGGGGTATTCGAGCTTTGCCATGGCGAGCATCGCGGTGTGGCGGACACCAGCGGGGTCGTTGGGCGCAAAGTCCAAGCTGCGATTCGCGGCTTCGAGCGACATGCGATAGCGGCCGCTAATGAGGGCGCGCGATGCCAAGGCGGCAAGCCAGCGCAGATAGGGGCGGCGCGTAAGGTCGCCTGCGGCCTCGCGCTCGTAGGGGTCCTGGGCCGAGGCGATTTTGAGCGCTAGGTCGTGCTCGACCTCATCGCACTTGGACACCAGGTACTGTACGTATTCCTCGTTGGATTCGGCGGTGAGGGCGGTCAGCATGCGCTGAGCGTCCCAGTTGGCCGGATCGAGTGCGGCCGCCTCGCGGAGCATGTTCTCGGCAGCTGTCTCTTCTTGCTCTGCCTGGGTATCGTCAGGGATAAAGGGAATGCGGTAGTCGACAGCCTCGACCACCTTGGCAATGAGGTGCCCGGCGCGGTCGCGGTCGTGCACGATGAGCGGTGCGGGGTTGCGGGTGAATTGTTCCATCAGACGCTCTACGGCGGCAGCGTCGGTGAGCGGGATATTGTCGCGGCGCAAGGCCTCAAGAACGAGGCGATGGCAATCCTCTTGAATGGGATCGAATGCCATGGGGCCTCCTTTGCTGCGGTTAGGGTTCAAATGTTTCTATATAAGGTTCTAGTTTACCCGCATGTGGCACACCGGGGGTGCCGCACTTGGACTTGCACCTTTGCACCACGAAGACGGATGTCGCACAAATGTCGGCACCTTGGACGACCGAGTGGTATCACGGTGCCGCAAACGGTCGATTTTTGGCGGCGAACGGTGCATATTTTGGAGGGGCACCGTCCTGCCCAGGATATGTAGTCAACCTTGATAAAACGTTTGCCCAGCTTGGGAGTATGAATGCCGCACAAGGGTCTTCAGGGATAGAAAAAACGTTTCATCATTGGCGGCTTTAGGTGAATAACTGACCAACCAGAACGGTAAAATAGTGTTTGTCTGAGCGTTGAGACGTTTAGACATCGCGCATTGTCATCGCCGGCAACGCGCAAACCGGTCCTAACGGAGCCAATTGGGTGCTCCGTTATATACGCAAGTCTAAGAGGGGCTTGTTTAGGAGGCACAGTATGGGACGTTTTACCAATCCTCGCGATCTGTACTTTGGTGAGGGCGCTCGCCACGAGGTGAAGAACCTCAAGGGCAAGAAGGCCATCATCGTTTCTGGCGGCAGCTCTATGCGTCGCGGCGGGTTCCTGCAGGACGTCGAGGCCGACCTCAAAGAGGGCGGCTTCGAGGTCAAGCTGTTCGAGGGCGTCGAGTCCGATCCGTCCATCGAGACGGTCATGAAGGGCGCCGAGGCCATGCGCGAGTTCGAGCCCGACTGGATTATCGCCATCGGCGGCGGCTCGCCCATCGATGCCGCTAAGGCCATGTGGGTCTTCTACGAGTATCCCGAGGAGTCCTTCGATAACATCATCCAGCCGTTCAGCTTCCCCGAGCTGCGTCAGAAGGCTCACTTCTGCGCCATCTCCTCTACCTCCGGTACCGCTACCGAGGTCACTGCCTTCTCCGTCATCACCGACTACGCCAAGGGCATCAAGTACCCGCTGGCCGACTTCAACATCACCCCTGATGTCGCCATCGTCGACCCCGAGCTCACCTACACCATGCCCGCCAAGCTGTGCGCTCACACCGGCATGGACGCTCTGACCCACTGCATGGAGGCCTACGTTTCCACCTGCGCCTCTATGTTCACCGATGCCAACGCTCTGCACGGCATCCGCGAGATCGTCGAGTGGCTGCCCAAGTCCTATGCTGGCGACCATGAGGCCCGTCAGCACATGCACGAGGCTCAGTGCATCGCCGGTATCGCCTTCTCCTCGGGCCTGCTCGGCATCGTTCACTCCATGGCTCACAAGACCGGTGCTGCCTTCGAGAACGGCCACATCATCCACGGTGCTGCTAACGCCATGTACCTGGGCAAGGTCATCCAGTGGAACTCCAAGGATCCCCGTGCTGCCGAGCGTTACGCTTACGTGGCCAAGGAGATCCTGCACCTTCCCGGCGAGACCAACGAGGAGCTCATCGCTGCACTCGTCCAGAAGATTCGCGACCTCAACGACCAGCTCAACATTCCGCAGTCCATCAAGGATTACGCGAATGGTGGCGTGAAGGTCGACGCCGAGAACCCGCAGATGGTTTCCGAGGAGGAGTTCCTCGCCAAGCTGCCCGAGATCGCCGCGAACGCCGAGCAGGACGCTTGCACGCCCGAGAACCCGCGTGAGACCAAGGCTGCCGACTTCGAGAAGATCCTCAAGGCCTGCTACTACGACACCGACATCGATTTCTAATCGACTCTTGTTATCGTAACGAGGGGCTCCGCACGTATCTGTACGGAGCCCCTTTCTTTTTTCTTTTAGAGAATGGGATAGTTATGGCTGCAATTTTCAATAGCCCCAGCAAGTACATCCAGGGTCCGGACGAGCTCGCCAAGCTCGGCTCCTATGTCGAGCCGCTCGGCGCTAAGGCCCTCGTCATCGTGACGCCTTCGGGCAAGAAGCGCGTCGGTGCCAAGATCGAGGGCGGCTTTGCCGAGGCCAAGGCCGAGCTGCTGTTTGAGGACTTTAACGGCGAGTGCTCCAAGGGCGAGGTCGATCGCCTGGTTGCGCTCGCTCGCGACAACGGTTGCGACATCATCGTCGGCGTCGGTGGCGGCAAGATCCTCGACACCGCGAAGGCCGTCGCCTATTACCTGGAGTCCCCGGTTATCATTTGCCCCACCATTGCCTCGACCGATGCACCGTGCTCGGCGCTTTCGGTGCTTTACACCGATGACGGCCAGTTCGATAAGTACCTCTTCCTTAAGGCAAACCCCAATATCGTCCTGATGGATACGACGGTTATCGCGGCGAGCCCGGTGCGCCTGACGGTTTCCGGTATGGGCGATGCGCTCGCAACCTACTTCGAGGCCCAGGCGACGCACGATGCCGACGGCGGCACCTGCGCTGGCGGCAAGGGCAGCATGGCTGGTCTGGCGCTCGCCAAGCTCTGCTACGAGACGCTTATGGCCGATGGCGTCAAGGCCAAGGTTGCGCTGGAGAAGGGTGCGCTCACGCCTGCCGTCGAGCACATCATCGAGGCCAATACGCTGCTTTCGGGCATTGGCTTTGAGAGCTCGGGCCTTGCTGCCGCTCATGCCATCCACAATGGCCTGACGATGCTGCCCGAGTGCCACAGCATGTATCACGGCGAGAAGGTCGCCTTCGGCACTATCGTCCAGCTGGTACTCGAGGATGCCCCGACCGAGAAGCTCGAGGAAGTCTTGGGCTTCTGCATTGAGCTGGGCCTGCCGGTCACGATGAAGGAACTTGGCGTTGCCGAGCTTACGCGCGAGCAGGCCATGATTGTTGCCGAGGCCGCGTGCGCGCCCGAGGACACCATGTGCAATATGCCGTTTGAGGTGACGCCCGAGATGGTCGCAAACGCCATCCTGGGTGCCGACGCACTGGGCCACTACTATCTCATGGATGAGTAAATCAAGCTAAGGAAGGGGCAAAGCCAACAGATGGCTTTGCCCCTTTTTGCTATGGTGCAAAGGGGTCAGGGTACTTTGCACCCATCGTTGTTTGATGAAGGGTGGATTCTCGTATGGCGCTTCCTATGGTTTATGGCGGCCCCGGTCGGTATGTTCAGGGACCGGGGGAGCTTTCGCGCCAGGGCAGGTATTTGTCATGGTTGGGCTGCGCTGCCTATGTCTTGTTTGACCAGGGCACCGAGGATCGGCTGTGCAGGCAGATCGTCGATGGATTTCTGGATGAAGATCTAAGCGAGCCGTTCTTTAAGATTTACAACGGTCCGTGTACGGAAGATGCCGTTGTCGAAATGGCCAAGGAAGCCCGGGCCGAGTATTGCGACATGGTGGTGGGCATTGGCGGCGGCAAGATGCTCGATATCGCCAAGGCCGTTGCGTTTTATGCCGAGTTGCCGTTGTGTGTATGTCCCACGGCGGCGTCGATGGACGGTCCGTGCAGCGCGATTTCGGTGCTGTATCACGAGGATGGGTCGTTCGACCGCTACCTGATGCTCGAGAAGAATCCAGACTTGGTCGTGGTCGATACCAACGTGGTCGCGGCGGCCCCGCTGCGTATGACGGTCGCTGGTATGGGCGATGCGCTGGCAACGTATTTCGAGGCGCGTTCGTGCGCCGCGGCGCACGGCGCCAACGAGCACGGTGGCGCGCCGGGACACTTGGCCTTGGTTGCGGCTCGTGCCTGCTATGACACACTCATGGAGTGCGGCGTCGCTGCCAAGCGCGATCTCAAAAAGGGCCGTACATCGCCAGCGGTTGAGCGCCTGATCGAGTGCAATATTCTGCTCTCGGGTGTTGGCTTTGAGAGTGGTGGCTTAGCGCTTGCCCATGCCATAGCCAACGGCCTGACGATTCTGCCCGAGTGCAAGGCCATGCATGGTGAGGCCGTGGCATTTGGCCTGGTGGTGCAGCTGCGCCTGGAGCGTGCGCCCGAGCTTGATCAGGTGCTCGAGTTTTGCCAGCGCGTTGGTCTACCGACGACGCTCGCGGAGCTGGGACTTGGCGAGATTTCCGATACCGACCTGATGAGCGTTGCGGATGCGGTCTTTAGAAACGAGCGCAATATGGCCAACGAGCAGGCCAAGGTGACCAGACAAAAGCTCGTGCAGCTCATGTGCGAGGCATAGCTTGGCACTTGATTGACCTTGTGCAATCGAGGCGGCGATAGGCCATGGGCTATTTGCCGCAAAGATGCTCCGCGTGTAATTTGCCCGAGGCGTGGGCCGATAGCGTATCATTATCTCTTGCTTGTTTGCACTGCTCAGGGAGGGGCCGCGCATGGCGCAGGAACACGATCTGTTTGATGACATTATCGAGATCAGCAAGGGTTTCGACTTTCTTAAAAACCCGCTTGGCGGCGTGACCGATGCACTCGATCCATCGGCGCCGCAGTGGAATCCTGCCGACTACAAGGAGCGCCCGCGCGGCAACACCATTCCGTGCTTGACCTGCAAAAACGAAAAGAGCGGCTGCACCGCGTGCATGGACGTGTGCCCGGTCAACGCTATCGAGGTCGAGGAAGACTCCATCGAGATCCTCGACTCCTGTCGCAAGTGCGGCCTGTGCGCCGCTACTTGCCCGACGGAGGCGATCATCTCTCCGCGCCTTGCACCCAAAAACGTCTACGACGACATTGTCTCGGCGGCTACGAGCCACGAGACCGCCTACGTTACCTGCACGCGTGCCCTTAAGCGCATGCCGCGCGAAAACGAAGTCGTCGTTGCCTGCGTGGGCGATATTACGGCGGAGACCTGGTTCTCGGTACTGGCCGACTATCCCAACGTGAGTGTGTACCTGCCGTTGGGCGTGTGCGATAAATGCCGCAACACCGGCGGTGAGGACATTCTTGGCGAGGCGATTGCGAAGGCCGAAGAGTGGTCTGGCACGGGTATGGGCCTAGAGGTCGACCCCAAGAGCCTCAAGTGCCATAAGCGCCGCGAGTACGAGCGCAAGGAGTACATGGAAAAGATTGCCCGCACCACGGGCCTAACGGTGACCAAGCTCAATCCGGCGACGGCGGCGCTGGCCTCGGTGACGCAAAAGCTCAAGGCTCATCGCCATCAGATTACCCAGCTCGAGCGTACGCTCAACACCATGTGCGGCACCACGACGACCAAGCGTCGCCGTTCGCTCACGCACGGGCGGCAGCTGGTGCTCTCGACGCTGCAGAACCACCCCGAGCTTGCCCAGAATATGCAGGTGAGCACACCGGAATGCGATTTTGACAAGTGCACGTCATGCGGCGAGTGCGTCAACGTGTGCCCCACGTTTGCCTGCGATTTGGTGGGAAGCGGTCGCTTTGCACTGGAGTCCACGTATTGCCTAGGTTGCGGAGCCTGCGTCAAGGTGTGCCCCGAGCATGCGCTCAAGCTGGTCGAGCACGATGCGTCCAATCTGGTCGTTGTCGACCCCGAGGCCGAGGAAAAGGCCGCTCAGAAGGCCAAGGCCCACGAAGAGGCCCAGAAGGTCAAGGCCGAGGCAAAGGCCAAGCTGGACAAGATGCTCGACCAGGTGGAGAAGCTCGCGGACTAGTCAGCGAGCTCTATCTCTGCTTCATTTGCGCCGCCGCGGTGTCCGGATTCGCCCGGATGCTGCGGCGGCGCTATACTTATACGGTTTGAAGTACCTGTACCAAAAGGAGCTGTCGTGTCCCTTTCCATCGGTATCGTGGGCCTGCCCAACGTGGGCAAGTCGACGCTGTTCACCGCGCTTACCAAAAAGACCGGCCTTGCCGCCAACTACCCGTTTGCCACGATCGACCCCAACGTGGGTATCGTCGACGTGCCCGATAGCCGCTTGCAAAAGCTTGCCGACATCGTTAACCCGGGTCGCATTGTGCCGGCGACGGTCGAGTTCGTCGACATCGCAGGTCTGGTGAAGGGCGCTAACGAGGGCGAGGGCCTGGGCAACCAGTTCCTGGCCAACATTCGCGAGACCGACGCCATCTGCGAGGTCGTGCGCTACTTTAAGGACCCCAACGTCATGCGTGAGGTGGGCCGCACGGGCGAGTTCGTCGATCCCGCCGGCGATGCCGACACCATCATGACCGAGCTCATCCTGGCCGACATGGGCACGCTCGAGAAGCAGCTGCCTAAGCTCGAGAAGGAGGCCAAGCGCGACAAGGAGCTCATGCCCAAGTTCGAGGTTGCCAAGCGCCTGCTTGCCTGGCTCAACGAGGGCAAGCGCGCCGCATCCATGGAGATGACCGACGAGGAGCGTGCCGCCGCCAAGGGGCTGTTCCTGCTCACCATGAAGCCCATCCTGTATGTGGCCAACGTGGACGAGGATATGCTCAACGACGATCTGGCGCCCATCGACGGCGTCAAGCCGCTGCCGATCTGCGCCAAGATCGAGGCCGAGCTTTCCGAGCTCGATCCCGAGGACGCCGCCGACTACCTGGAAAGCCTGGGCCTGGAACAGCCCGGTCTGGACGTGCTCGCGCAGGCGGCCTATAAGCTGCTCGGTCTGCAGTCGTTCTTTACGGCCGGCGAGATGGAGGTCAAGGCCTGGACGGTTCGTCAGGGCGCGACCGCTCCGCAGGCCGCCGGTGTTATCCATACCGACTTTGAGCGCGGCTTTATTAAGGCCGAGGTCATTGGCTACGACGACTACATCGAGCTCGGCGGCGAGCAGGGCGCCAAGGCCGCCGGCAAGCTGCGTATTGAGGGCAAGGACTATGTCATGGCCGATGGCGACGTCGTGCACTTCCGCTTTAACGTGTAAGGGCGACGCATATGTTTAAATACGGCAAAAAAGCTGGGTACATGGGTATTGCGCTGCTCGTACTTGCGGTGATCCCGCTGGTGGTTGCAGCGTGTGTTATCCCCAACATTGGCCCCGAGGTGGCAACGAAGTTTAACGCCGCCGGCGAGGTGACGCGCTGGGGCAAGAGCTACGAGCTGTTGGCGCTGCCGGTACTCAATCTGCTGCTGAGCGTGGCGACGTACTTTACGGCGGGACGCCAGGCAAAAAATAATGATGACTCCGCCGCCATGGCGCGCATCGTGTGCGAGCGCTACCTGCGCAACGGTTGCATCACGGGTGTGTTCCTCAACGTGATCAACGTTTACTTTATGTACTCGGCGATTACTGGAACGGGCTTTGGCTTTGGTTTCTAGCTTGTCCTTTTAGGCAACGAGCCTGCACGCATATTCAATGGCTGCTGCGAGGCCGCCGCTCGATCGTGGTTTAAAGACCATGTCGGCGGCGGCCTCGTTTTCGTATCCGGCGCCGCGAAGGGCGAGTGCGATACCGGCTTCCAGGAGAAGGGGCAGACCGCGTTGGCTGGTTGCGATCACGGCAGCCTGATTGAGCGAGCAGCTGTGCGCTTGGCATTGGATGGCAAGTTCACCTTGCGCCGGGCAAGGGACCAGAATGGCGGCGACGCGACTTGATAGCAATGCAAATGCCGTGCGCTCATCGGGCGAAAGGGCTTCTGCTTCAACGACGACGAGCTTGGGCGGTGCGCTGTTTGTGCGAAGCGTGGCTCGGTACATGCGGACCGAAGAACCCGACATAGAAAACTCCTGTGTATTCGGCAAAACGTAAACTATAGTTTACGTTTATGTTCGGCTCCATTTCAAACTCGGCTGCATGGACGAACGTGCGAAACAGATTCTTGGCAGGCGGGTCGAAGAGACACGCAGGGACCTTGGTATCTCCAAGGTTGATTTTTGTGTGGCGACAGGAATCAGCCGACCCTACCTCGATCGAATCGAAGATGGGACGGCAAATTTCACGCTCAAGGTTCTATTTAAGATCGCGCCCGCACTCGGCATGACGGTGTCAGAGCTTCTCGAGGGCATCGAATAGGGGATACCCGTCGACAACTGAATTACGCCATCGGGATACGGTCGTGGTTGACTTGGCTGTAGAACAGGCGCTGGATCTCGGCGGCATCGCGTGACTGGCCGAGCGCCCACATGGTTTTGGCCACGAGCGTCTCGGTGGTCATATCGTCGCCGCGCAAAATACCCGGATGATCGGCGTAAGCTCGGCCGACCTCATAAACACCCAGGTCAAGGCCCTCCTCGGGGACCTGCGTGGTCATAACGACGGTGCGACCCGAATCGACCCAGCGGAAAATTGCCTCTTGGAACGAATCGCCGGACTCGCCAAACTCGGGAATACCGCCAATGCCAAAGGTCTCAAGAATTACAGCATCGTAGCTATCGGCTAGGGCGTCCAGGATACCCGGGTTCACGCCGGGCGTCAGCTTAAGGACAAATACGCGCGGATTGATACTGTCGTAGAAACGCACCGGGCTCTCATTCTGATGAGTGCCGTGAAGCCCGTTGCGCACAATGCGGTCGTTGCGGATGTAGGCAATGGGCGGATAGTTGACGCTAATGAACGCGTTAAAGCTCATGGTGCGCTGCTTGCGGGCGCGCGTGCCAGCAATGGCGACGCCGCCAAACACGATCGAAACGTCGTGCGAATGCTCGTCGAGCGCATAGAGCAGGCTCTGGTACAGGTTGAGCTTGGCGTCGGTAAAGGGATTGCCCATGGGCTTTTGCGAGCCGGTGAGCACGATAGGCTTAGGGCTGTCCTGAATCAGATAGGAAAGCGCCGCCGCGGTGTAGCTCATGGTGTCGGTGCCGTGTAGAATCACGAATCCGTCGTGGTCGGCATAGCCCTTGACGATGACGTCGCGGATACACATCCAGTCGCTGGGGCGCATGTTGGTGCTGTCGATGTTCATGGGCTGCACGACGTCGAGCTCGCAGAGGCCCGAGATCTCGGGGACGCTCTGGGCGAGCTCCTCACCGGTCAGGGCGGGGGAGAGGCCGTTGCCGTCCTCGGTCGATGCGATGGTGCCGCCCGTGGCGATGAGAAGGATGCGCTTCATGCTGGTATTCCTATCGTATTTGCCGCCGCAGAGGCGGAGTCGTTCGGCAGTATTGTGGCACAGGGCGTCCAATGTTCAAACGTATTACATCATCTGTAACGTTTGAAAACACTTCAATTGCCGTCAAACAGGGGCCCAGGTCGTGCGTTTGCCGTGCGCTGATGGCTGCGAGGGGCGAGAAACCCCATATAACGTGTACACTATGAAGGCTATTTTCGTTCATTCACGCGGGTGGGCACCGGCTCCCCGCCAACAAGAGGGGGAACCATGGATCAAAAGGCTTCCGCAAAGGTCCTCGTACTCGACTTTGGTGCGCAGTACGGTCAGCTCATTGCCCGTCGCGTCCGCGACCTCAACGTGTATTCCGAGATTGTCCCCTGCGACATCTCGGCCGACGAGATTCGCGAGATGAACGCCTCTGCGCTCATCCTTTCCGGCGGTCCGGCTTCCGTGTATGCCGAGGACGCTCCGTCTATAGATCCCGCCATCTTTGACCTGGGCCTTCCCGTCCTGGGCTTCTGCTACGGCCATCAGATCACGGCCGTGACGCTCGGCGGCAAGGTCGGCCACTCCGAGGTGGGCGAGTACGGCCGCGCCACCATCACGCGCACGGCCGGCGCCAAGCTCTTTAACTCCACGCCCATGGAGCAGACCGTGTGGATGAGCCACCGCGACGCCGTTTCCGAGGTGCCCGAGGGCTTTACCGTTACCGCCAGCACTGACGTGTGCCCGGTTGCCGCCATGGAGTGCGTCGAGCGCAAGATTTTCACCACGCAGTTCCACCCCGAGGTCAAGCACTCCGAGTATGGTCAGCAGCTGCTGAGCAACTTCCTGTTTGAGATCTGCGGCCTGGAGCCCAACTGGAGCATGGACAACCTGGTCGAGACCATGACGGCCGAGTTCCGCGAGAAGGTCGGCGACGACCGCGTGATTCTGGCCCTGTCCGGTGGCGTCGACTCCTCCGTCGTGGCTGCGCTGGGTGCTCGCGCCGTGGGCAAGCAGATGACCTGCGTGTTCATCAACCACGGCCTGCTGCGCAAGGGCGAGCCTGAGCAGGTGGAGGAGGTCTTCACCAAGCAGTTTGACGTCGACTTTATCCACGTCCACGCCGAGGACCGTTATGCCGAGCTTCTGGCCGGTGTGACCGAGCCCGAGGAGAAGCGCCGCATCATCGGTACGCAGTTCTGGAAAGAGTTCTTCGCCGTGGCGCAGCAGCTCGAGTCCGATGGCAAGCCGGTCAAGTACCTGGCTCAGGGCACCATCTACCCCGACATCATCGAGTCCGGCGCTCGCAAGACGGGCGGCAAGACGGCCACCATCAAGAGCCATCACAACCTGATCCCGTTCCCCGAGGGCGTGCACTTCGACCTCATCGAGCCGCTCGACCACTTCTTTAAGGACGAGGTCCGCGCGCTTGGTCTGGCACTGGGCCTGCCGGGTCACATCGTGTTCCGCCAGCCTTTCCCGGGCCCGGGTCTTGCCATCCGCATCATCGGTGCGGTCGACAAGGAGAAACTCGAGATCCTCAAGAACGCCGACGCTATCGCGCGCGAGGAGCTGGATGCCTACAACCAGCGCCTGTTTGAGCAGACCGGCGAGCGCAACTCCGAGCACAGCTGCTGGCAGTATTTCGCGGTTCTGCCCGACATTAAGTCCGTCGGCGTTATGGGCGACGAGCGCACCTACCAGCGTCCGATCATCCTGCGTGCCGTCGAGTCCAGCGATGCCATGACCGCCGACTGGGCCAAACTGCCTTACGACGTCCTGGCCCGCATCTCCGGCCGCATCGTTGCTGAGGTCCCCGGCGCCAACCGCGTGTGCTACGACATCACGTCTAAGCCGCCCGCGACGATCGAGTGGGAGTAGGCTGACAGGGTTCTGACCTGCACTTTTGAGTGCCGCACTGTGCTCCTGAGTTTCGTTTCGTACGAGAGTTACGGCAAAGCCACCAGCGATAATGGTGAGTAAATACGATAATCTAGCCTCTGTTTCCGCGTCGGAACGGAGGCTTTTTCTTTGCCTTTTTACTCCCCCCCTTTTACCTGCGATTTCGCGATTTACTCCCCGTGTTTCAAGATGGAAGCGTTTGGTTGCGAGGCGCTCCGGTGTGAGGGCCTGAGTCGTCAGGCCCCGCACAGGGGGACCGCGATGGTGGCCACCGCGCCGCCCGAGGGGCTGTTGGCGAGCGAGACGGAGCCCCCGTGGGCGCTCGCGGCCTCGGCGGCGGCGTGGAGGCCGAGCCCGTAGTGGCGGCCTCCGTCGCGCGAGGAGCGGGAGGAGTCGTCTGTGAAGAGGCGCTCACAGCCGCGTTCGAGGGCGGCGGGAGAGAAGCCCGGTCCGTCGTCGGCCACCTCGATGACGAGGTGGCCGCCCTCGACGTCGCAGGAGACCGCCACGCGCGAGCGCGCGTGCTCGGCGGCGTTGGCCACGAGGTTCGCGGCGGCTCGCGCCAGGGCGGTTCGGTCGAGCGGGGCCTCGGGCGCGCCCGCGACAGCAGGGCCCGTGGTCGCGTCGAGCGTCACGCCTCGCGCCCGGGTGATCTGGGCGGCCTCGGCGAGGACCTGCTCGCAGAGCTCGGCCGGCCGCATGGGGGCCCTCTCCGCCCCGCCGGACCCGCGCGAGGCCTCGATGAGCAGGCGCACGTAGCCGTCGAGCCTTTCGACACTGCCGGCTATGTCGCGCGCGGCCGCCGCGAGGTCGGCGTCTTTCTCGTCTTCCAGCTCCTCCGCCACGAAGTCGGCGTTGGCGCGCAGCACGGTGAGCGGCGTCTTGAGGTCGTGGGCGAGCGACGCCACCTGCTCGCGCTGCCCCCGCTCCGCGGCCCAGCGGGCCTCGAGCGACTCGGCGAGGGAGGTCCGCATGGCGTCCATCGCGGCGAGGACGTCGTTCACCTCGCGCACGTTAGTGCTGCCGACCGCGAAGTCGAGATCCCCCGCGCCGACGCGCCCCGCTGCCTCCGCGAGCGGCGCCATCTTGCGCGAGATCACGCGGCTCGCACGGCGCGCCACGAGCGCGAGCGCGAGCGCGCTTCCCGCAGCGGCGCCGACGAGCATGAGGTTCTGTGGGTTGGGAAGCAGGCCGGCGAGCCCGCGCGAGACCCACTGCGGCAGGTACTCGCTGACGAGTGCGCAGGCCCCGCCGCCCTTGAGCGGGAACGCGGCGTAGGTGAGGCCCGAGCCTCCGCCCTCGATCTCCACTGTGCCCGGATCCGCGGCGAGTGCCGCACGGGCCATTTCCGCCGCGCCCTCGAGCCGCGTGCCCTCGAGGTCTGTCATCAGCACGTATCCGTCCTTATTCAGGATGAGGTAGCGGTACGCCGTCGGCACGTCCTGCTGCCCGCAGACGCCGTCGCGTGCCAGGCCCTCCGCGACCTCGCGCGCATTGGCCGGCCCCCAGCTTGCCTCGTAGACGAAGCCCGCGTTGATCGCCGCGGAGAGCGCCATGAACGAGGCGAGCCACGCCGTGGCGACCGCCGCGAACGCGTAGGCGAAGTAGCGCGCGATGACGAAGGAGAGCGGCATGCCCCCGCGACCTCGCGCCCCGGTCCTCAAAGCTGCCACTTGTACCCCATCCCCCAGACGGTCGCGATCGGATCGGCGCCGGCCTCGGAGAGTTTCCTCCGGGCGCGGCTGACCTGCATGGATATGGCCGCGTCGTCGGCGTCGCTCTCCCAGCCGAGCACCGCCTCGCGGATCTGCGCGCGGCTCATGACCTGCCCGGGGTGGCGGGCGAGGTACTCGCAGATGGCGTACTCGGTGGGCGTGAGCGGCACGGCCTCGTCGCCCACGGCGAGGCCGCGCGCCCCGAGGTCGATCCGCACCTCCCCGAAGGAGAGGGCGTGCGAGCGCGGCCGGCGCTCACGGCGTAGATGGGCCGCGACCTTGGCGCGCAGCTCCGCGGCCCCGAAGGGCTTGCGGACGTAGTCGTCGGCGCCCAGGCCGTAGCCGGCCACGGCGTCCTCCTCGGCCACGCGCGCGGTCAGGAAGATGATGGGCCCGTCGAAGTCCGGGCGGATCTGCCGCACGAGCTCGAAGCCGTCGAGCCCCGGCATCATGACGTCGCAGAGCACGAGGTCGAAGCGCGAGAGGTCCGTCCCCGGGACCGCCGTCGGGTCCGCTGCCTTGACGACCTCGTGGCCGTCGCGGCCGAGGACGCGCGCGAGCGCGTCGAGGATCGCCCGCTCATCATCCACTGCCAGTATCCTCGCCATGTTCGACCTCCTGAAACTCCCGTCGGCATTGTACTTGCGCCGCGCTCAGCGGTCCAGAGCCCCGCGCGCAGCCGCGGGCGCGGGCGCCCACATGGCGATCTCAGGGTTGGGCAGCACGCGGTCGGCGATCGAGCGCGGCGCCGACCCCCAGCCGGCGTCGAGCAGGGCATTTCCGCCCAGGACGAGCGCTGCGGAGAGGAGGGCGAGCACGGCGGCGAGCGGCTTCCTACGCATCTGCCCTCCCGTCCTCGAAGCGGCAGAACCAGGCGAGAAGGACGGCGGCGGCTGCCAGGGTGAGCACGAGGCCAGCGAGCGCAGTCGTGAGGAGAGGGCCCGCCGCGCGTGCGGCGTCGATGAAGGCCTCTACCCCGAGCGACCCCAGGCGCGCGGGCCAGGCGAGCGGCACCCAGCTCAGGGGTGTCGCCAGGGCACCGGTGAGCTCGCCGGTCATGAGGCCGTGCGCAAGTCCGCCCACTGAGAAGAACGCGAGGAGCATCCCCGCCGCGCCGGCGCCGATAGCGGCGTTGCGGCCGAGGCGCAGGGCCACGCCGAGCCCCAGCGCGTAGAGGGGCAGGCTGCCCAGCACGATGCCCGCCCAGGCGGCCGCAAGCGGAGCGGGCCCGAGCGGCAGGCGCCCGGCGACGGCGAGCACGGCCCCGAACACGCCGAGCGCCACGGCCAGCGCGCCCGCGCCGAGCACCGCAAGGGCGAGCAGCTTCGCCGCGACGGCGCGCCCGCGCGAGGGGACCGCCGTGAGGTTGGCGAGGCGCCCGGCAGCGCGCTCCTCGTCCACGGCGAGCCCGCAGACGATGGCGGACATGAGCGGCATGAGGGCGCCGAGGAACTGGGCGTAGGCGTCCGCGCCCAGCGCCGGGTCCCATCGGGTTACGGAGAAGTACTCGCCGCAGGCAAGACCGGCTGCCAGGCCGCAGACGAGGTGCACAGCTGCGAGCGGGGAGCGCGCCAGGCGCAGGGCCTCGGAGAGCAGGGCCCGCGGGAGAGTCATGCGCGGCGTCGGGTCGGGGAGTCGTGTCATGGCCATCACCTCTCCTCGGAGCGCGCGAACCAGGCCGCGCCCGCCGCCGTGAGCGCGGCGAACGCGAGCGCGCAGACCGCAAGGCCCGCCAGTGTGAGCATGCCGTCCGCCGCGAGCGCCCCGCCGAGCGCCATGTCCGCCGCGAGTGGCTCGCCGCTCGGCAGCACGGGGATGAAGCTCGTGGGGATGACCATGCTCGCCGACGGCGGAAAGAGCTGCGGCAGCGGCACCAGCGACCAGGCGAACCCACCCACGAGCTGCGCGGCGAGCGGGCAGAAGATGCCCGCGAGCATGCCGAGCCGCGCCGTGAGGAAGAGCCCTGCGGGGATCATCCACGCCGCGGTCACCGTGTTGGCGAGCGCGCAGAGGAGCATCGCGAGCGTGCCCGCGGCCGTGAGGCCCTGCGAGGAGAACGCCGAGCCCGCGAGGTAGATGCCGAAGACCACGAGGTTCGAGAGCGTGCAAAGCGCGAGGCACCAGAGCGCCTTGGCCCACCAGGCGCGCCCGAGCGGGAAGCCCAGGCCCAGAAGCCCCCGCATCCGCGTGCGCGCGTCCGCCCGCGCGACGCACGCCACCACGAGCGAGAGAGCCATGGGCAGGAAGAGCGCGTACCAGTAGTTCCACGCGCTGAAGATCTGCACGCCCCGGTAGGGCATCGCGCCGAGCAGCGGCATCGGCAGCGCCATGAGCACGGCCAGGCGAACCGGTGCCGCGTGGCGCGACTTCAGGGCCTCGGCGCGCAGGCCCGCGAGCAGGCCGCCTTTCTCGCCCGTCATGCCGCCACCTCCCCGCGCGCTCGACGCCCCTCCCGGCAGACGCTCATGAAGAGCTCCTCGAGGTCCTGCCCGGGCCGAAGCGCATCCTCGTAGGCGAGGCGCCCCCCGTAGATGATGCCGATGGTGTCCGCCATCTGCTGCACCTCGGAGAGGATGTGGCTCGAGACGATCACCGTCGTGCCCGCCGCCGCGAAGCCGCGGATCTGGTCGCGCAGCTCCTCGATGCCGATGGGGTCGAGGCCGTTGGTAGGCTCGTCGAGCACGAGCAGACGTGGCCGGGCGATCAGCGCCAGCGCGAGCCCCAGGCGCTGCCGCATGCCCATCGAGAAGCGCCCGGCGCGCTTCTTCCCGGTGTCCGCGAGGTCCACGGCGGCGAGCACCTCATCTACGCGGCTCTCGGGAAGGCCCAGCAGCGTGGTGCGCACGCGCAGGTTCTCGCGCGCGGTGAGGTTGGGGTAGAGCGGCGCCTCCTCGATGAGGCTGCCGATTGCATAGAGGTCCTCGCGGCGCCAGGCGTGCCCGGCAAAGAGGATCTCCCCGACCGTCGGCCGCAGCATCCCGCAGATCATCTTGAGCGTTGTCGACTTGCCGGCGCCGTTGGGGCCGAGCAGCCCGTACACCTCGCCCTCGCGGATATGAAGGCTCACGTCGGCTACGGCGTCCTGCGCCTGGTCGCCACTGCCGAAGCGCTTGGTGAGCCCGCGCGTCTCGAGCATGTAACCCATGGGTTCGTCCTTTCTCTTCCGGGTGCGCGGGCCGAGTCGCCGTGCCCGTGCGCCTTACCTTTCGGGTTCACCATCCATGGTGGGGCGCGTTTCTAACGAAGCTGTAACGGCCGTTGGGCTCTTTTGGCGCCAGCCCTTTTCGACCCGTACGCCACTCATGGTATGTTTATCGCGATAACAAGGACGGAGGTGCCCGTGGCACGCAATAAGTACCCGGAGGAGACGGTCGAGAAGATCAGGGGTGACGGCCCAGCGAGTGTTATTTTGCGAGCTAGGCGCATCGAAAGCGACCTTTCGTGGTATAAACTACTTGCCGGAAGCCGCGGCTTTCAGAGTACGGCTTACGTGTACGTTTAACCTCCGTGGGCGACGGGGTGCCGCAAGGCGTAGAATATCGCCCACCTGTAGGGGCCTGCAGCGATGCGGGCCCCGCTTCGTATGAAGGGGGGGCGCAACCGATGAAGATCGTATCCATCTCCCAGGACTTCTTCGACCTCGTCGATGGCGACCGCGAGCTCATGCTTAAGCACAATCGCCCCTGCATCGTGGTGGTGAGGCTGCGTTTCCGCGGAAAGCGCAGGGACTTCGCTGTGCCGCTGCGTTCCAACATCGCCCCTAACGTGCCCAAAGACCAGTACTTTGCGTTGCCACCCCGCCCCACGACGCGCCCCGGCTGCCGCCACGGCATCCACTACATCAAGATGTTCCCCATAACCAAGGCCCACCAGCGCCGCTTCAGGACCGAGGGCTCGGCCTACTACGAGACGCTCCAGCGCATCATCGATGGCAACACCAAGCGCATTGTCTCCGAGTGCCAGGCATACCTTGACCGCTACGAGCGCGAGGGAAGGCCTCGCTTTGCCGTCGACATCGACCGCATCGTGGGGCTGCTGGAGGGCGAGAAGTAGGGCATCTCGGCTCAGTCTCGAGCCATGCGGAGTCGCTCCGCATTTTTGAACGCCGCGTGTGCGTCCCAAATACTTGAGAAACAAGCTGTGAAGTGCGGTGGCGCGCCCGTGCCCGTGCATAGCCGTCACCATCAGCGTCTACGCGGCGTCGGCTTCAAGTGGAACTGGCGCCGCTGCTGTATATGGTTTGCCTTGCTGCAAATGGCGATCAATGCCCGCGATGCTTCTGCTTGCGCTTCAACTTTCGCTGCTCGAAGCGCGTCTCCGCCTCATCCGCGCGACGCTGACTTCTTGCTTGAGCCGACTCCCGCTTCATTGCTTCCCGCTGTGCCGCGAGCGCCTGTTGCGCCTTGGTGCTCACCGCGGGCCGTTTAAGGGCTTTCGCTGCCTCGCGAGCGCGCCGCTTGGGGTTCTTCGCGGGCTTGCTTGTTTCGGTGGCCTTGTCGCCGAAGAACGAGAGCTTCTCCCATTCGCTTGTAACGAATCGCAGAATCTCCTCATCGGACGGCTCCGCGCCGAAGACGATGCGGGCGACGCCATACCTTCCGCTCTCGACGTGCTCCGCCAGCCCGACCCAGAATTGACCGTCGTGATATACGGTCAGGGTGGACGACACGCTGATCTGCATGGTTGGTTCCTCCTTTATGTAGATGACCATGCAGAGAAGGGACAACCAAGGAGGCAGGTTACTGATGCGGACTAGCGCACGCCCACGACTACCCGACGGGGACTGTGTTTTCATCTCTGGTGGTTGGATTGTGGCACGTGCGAATGCGCCCGGCATCGCTGCTGACATGGCGCTACTGGGATTCGCTCCTCGATGCATCCTTGTGTACATTGCCTTCTCGGTTTCGAAACTTTAGAAATAATCGAGTTTCGAAACCGAGAAGGAGTGGATTATGGCTTGGGTAGACCGCAATACGTACCGACTCCACCGTGTTGGAGAGGCTGGCCGAGTACATGATGGACAACTCCGGCAACCTCAACTCGCCCAACAACATCGCCAACGTCCTCGACGCCAACAAGGTTCCCACCAACCACGTCATCGTCGGGCGCTACATCTCCTACCTCCGTGACGCCTTCGTCTTCTATGAGGCGAAGCGCTACGACATCAAGGGAAAGAAGTACATCACTAACCGAAGAGGACTCCTCACCGAATTCCCTTGAGATCGGTCGGCATTATCGAGCGTGCGCGTTCTCGTAGGCGCCTTTGATTTCTTCCGGCAAATTGTCGGGAATCAGCGCTTCCAGCCTATCCTCGCTGCCATCTTGAATCGCCTGCTCGTAGTACCAGCATTTGAATCTCAGCATATCCAGCGCACGGTTCATGTTCGCGATTTCCGACTCCATGTGGGCCTTCCGCTCCTCGAACATGGCCTTGCGCTGGGGGTAAGTGGACGGGCCCTCCGCACACCATTCCATGAACAGACGGATGTCCTTGATCTCCATCCCCGCTTTCTTCAGACATTCGATGACCCGAAGCGCCTCGAGTTCCGTATCGCCAAATTGGCGAATGCCGGACGTCCGCTCCAGCCCCGGGAACAATCCCTGCTTGTCGTAATACCGCAGCGTTGAGGCGGGCAAGCCGAACATTTCCGCCACCTGTCCGATTGTGTACATGGCCCCTCCGAATAAATCTCGAATTCATTCCTTGACCTAAAGTTAGGTTTAGGTATTACCTTCATTCTCGTCAATACAAATCGGTAGCGCAAGGGGTGGTCCGTAATGGGCAAAACGGTTTTCGCCGGCGGCGTGAACGGCGTGGGCGAAATCGCTGGGCACCCTGCTCTTGAGCAGGCGCGACGAATGGGCATGGGAATCTAGGCGGGCCACTTGGCCATGCGTAAACAGATTCGTGTCCAGAACCATCGATAGGAGGAAATCGATCATGGCAATTAAACAGACGGCGGGCAGAGACGCCCTGGGGGATTTTGCCCCCAAATTCGCTCAGCTCAATGACGATGTGCTGTTCGGCGAGGTGTGGAGCCGAGAAGATGGGCTTTCCCTTCGAGACCGCAGCGTGGTGACGGTGGTGGCCCTAATGGCGCAGGGGCTGACGGACTCTTCGTTCCAATATCATCTGATGTCCGCAAAGAGCAACGGGGTGACCAGGGCTGAGATAGCGGAAATCCTTACGCATGCGGCGTTTTACGCGGGATGGCCCAAGGCGTGGGCGGCCTTTCGCATGGCGAAGGAGGTCTGGGCGGACGAAGATGACGGCGCCGACGCAAAGGCCCGACACCAAAACGAGATGGCCTTTCCCATCGGTGCCCCCAACGACGCATTTGCGAAGTACTTTATCGGGCAAAGCTACCTCGTGCCCCTTTCCACCGAGCAGGTCGGCATTTACAACGTTACGTTCGAGCCCGGCTGCCGCAACAACTGGCACATCCATCACGCCAAAAGCGGTGGCGGACAGATCCTCGTCTGCGTGGCTGGTCGAGGGTTTTATCAGGAATGGGGCAAACCGGCACAGGAGCTGCGCCCTGGCGATGTAGTAAATATTCCCGCGGGCGTAAAGCATTGGCACGGAGCCGCGCCCGACAGCTGGTTCTCCCATCTCGCGCTGGAGGTTCCGGGTGAGGAGACCTCCAACGAGTGGTTGGAGCCCGTGGACGACGAGGAATACCTTACAGCGACTGACAAGGAGGCTTAAATACCTTCGTCACCCGCGCCGCCGCGAGCAGCGTGCGCAAATCGGTCCGAATCGCCTCCGCCTTGTTTCCGAGCTGCAACGGGGCCGAGTCGCCCGAGATGTTTACGCTCAGTAGGTGCGCATCCGGTAGCTTTGCGGTCATGCTCCAGAACGGGAGCGTGATGATGCCGGGGGTCATCTCGCCCACGCCGAGCTCCAGCAACAGCACGCGGCTACTACCACGCTCGCGCGCGAAGTGCTCATATCGTTCGAGGCCCTTGCGCCATGCCGTGCCCTGCAAAAACGTGTCGTCGCGCACCCACGGCACAAGCTGCCAACCGCAGTGCGGGCATCGGGGGACATTCTCGCTGCGGATCTCGAACCCCGCCATGCCTGCGAGCATGCGCTCGACGTAGGGACTCGCATCGAAGATCTCGTCGCAGCATGGTTGCTTGCACTGAAGGTGTGCGAAGCTTCCCTGATAGTTGCAGGTCCTCTCGGCAGGAAACGTCTTCTCAACCTGGGTGTCCACATTGGTGCTCAGGATGAAGTAATCCTTATGGCCGATGAGGGACCGCAGGTCGAGATAGGGTTGTGAGGCCGGCTCGCGCAGCATGAAATCGATGTATCGCGCGTAGTAGGCCCATTGCTGCTCGAGGCTGGGGTAGAGGTGATAGAAGCCGTCGAAAAGGCTCTTGAAGCCAAAGGCTTTCTGCCAGTCCGCCATTCCGGCACACGTCATGCCCGCATGGTTGTAATGGTTGAACCCGGCGGCGCTCGACATACCCGAGCCGATGCCGACGATGATGGCGTCGGCATCGTCGATGAGGCTTCGAAGCCTCATCGCTTCTCTTTCTAGAGGTGGCATCGAACGATCTCCTCGAAAGCCGGGGTCATATCGCCGTCAACGAGAATTGTCTCGCACGAAGCGTCGGGCGTCAGAGCCTGACTGTAGTTGAACACGATGTAGGTGGCGTGTTCGCAGGCGTTCGCGACCCGAGCGAGCATGCGCTTTATGACGCCGTTGCGCAGCCCCACGCCAAGTTCGAGGATGGCAACCTTGTGGTTGCGATGCGCTTGCACAAGGTGCGCGAGATCTTCGAGCTGCGCCATGGCGAGGGCATCTGGGTGGGCGAGACGCTGCTCGTCAATCGACGTGCACGTACTCCCCTCCGTCTCGAGCACGTGGTTCTCGTTGAACCCTGCGCGTGCGAAGTGCCCGTCAATATTGCATGTGATCACGAAGGTATCAGCGTGCTCCGTAAGATGCCGCAGCCCGTTCATGATTGGGCCGGGCTCATACTCGACATACTCCTTTTGATGGAATCGATCGGCCCATCGGCGTCGCACGTTTGCATCCGGAGAGGTGAGCCCCTGCAGTATGCAGCCGATGCCATCAGCCTGGGCGAGGTCTCCGTACGCTTCTTGGAAATGAGCATCGGCGTAGAAGAGGTTGAGCCCCTCTGCCATGTCGAGCCCGTTGCTGGCGCCGATGATGATAAGATCCGCCTCGGCAAGTGCCTGGCCGATACGAACCGCTTTTATCGTTTCCATGCGCTACCTACCCAGCGTCTTGCGCACGTCGGCGAGCACGTCGGCGATATCGGCACGAACGGCGAGCCCCCGATCCTCGATTGCACGGGGGAGAAACTGCGTCCTGTTGTTCACGGCGATGTAGCCAGCCTGCGGCAACTGCGCCGTGAGGGCCCAGAACGGCTCCTGGATAAACGCAGGCGTCATGCGGCCCACGCCCAGCTCGAGGAAAAGGATCCTCTGCCGCGCGTGCGCGTCGAGCCAGTCGGACACCTTGCGGTACTGCTCCTCGTAGAGCTCGCCCTGCAGGAAGTTGCCGTAGCCGCGAACCCAAGGGAACGCCTCTGCCCCGCAGTGCGGGCAGCGTGGCACGAATTCTGTCGGAACCTCAAGGCCGTCTCCCATGGCCTCTACCATGCGGGAGACCGGCTCGACCGCGTCCCACACCTCGCCGGTGCAACAGTGGGAGCACTGGAAGAAGCGGTGATCGCCTTGGATCTCTGCTACCTTCTCCCAAGGGTAGATTTTCATGAACTGCGTGTCCTGGTTGGTGGTGAGAACGAAGAAGTCTTTCTCGGTAAGAATGGCGTCGAGATCTTTGTAGGGCTCGCGCAGCGGGGCGTTGAGCGTGGTGTCGAGGAAGGTGGCAAGGTAGCCCCAGCGCGACTCGGCGGTGGGCCAGCGGTAGGACGACCCTTCAAAAGCGCCCCTGAAACCGTAGCGCTCGGCGAATTTGCCGAAATGCCTGCGATAGGTCGCGTTGTCTTCGTAGTAGAAGTCGCCGCCGCCCGCCGCGGAGAGCCCAGAGGCCCCGCCTACAAGCACGCAATCGGCTTCATCGATCATGCGGGCAAACGTTTCGATTTGCTGGTCGTAGCGCTCGGGCTCGCGGGCACTCAGTTCATAGGGCGTGCCGCCGGTGCGGTAGGCGGCCTGATGGGAAAACGATTGGTTGGTGAGTTCGATAACGAGCCGCTCGTATAGAGTCACTTGATACTCTCTTTCAACTACAATGAACAGGTGTCTATAAAAAGTATCAGTGTTGATTTGCGTCAGAGCAATGAACAGTTCCGAGCTGCTGTCGATAAACGAGCGGCTTCTGGATATTGTTGAGCGCTGCAATTGGAGGGGCCATGGAATCGGGGAAGATCGATCGTCGCCGACGCTATACGCTTTCGGTCATACGGGAGGCGTTCTTTGCGCTGCTGGCCGAGGTCGGCTTCGCGAAGATGACGGTGGCGGATATTTGCCGCTGTGCCGATATCAACCGCGGCACGTTCTATTTGCACTACGAGGACAAGTTCGCGCTGCTTGATGCACTTATCGACGAGGCCCTGGCGGCGGCGCCCCCGCTTGAGGGAACGGAGGCGGAGGCTCTCTGCCAGCGCCCGCCGGCAAACGATGACTATTATCTGCTCTACTCGGATGACGATGCATACGCCCGGGTGGCACAGCGCGTCGTCGAGCGCGGCGCTGAGCAGATGGTTCCCTCGATCATGGAGGAGACCGGGCTCTCGCGCGAGGACGCCTATCTGCTCTTCGTTCACAACGTCCAGGGAAATCTCGCGGTCAACCGCCTACTCGGTTGGAGGCGAGGGCCCGAGTTCGCCCACGCCCAGGAGCTGCTCAGCGCCTATTCCGAAGGGGGCATGCGGGCGGTATCGGCCCCTTGCACACCGATCGCGAATTGGAACATGATAGCGTCGTCGGCCGTGAAGGCATCAAGGGATCCCTGCTTGACCTGAATGCAGACGTATGTGATGCCCGAGTCGGATGCGGCGCGGAACTGACGGTGTGCGGCGGGGGAAATGCGCAGCCAGTCGCCGGCTGCAAGCTCGATTTCCTCACCGTCGATCGTGACCGAGCCGGCGCCTTCGAGCACGCCATAGATTTCCTCGTTTTCCTTGTGTGCATGGACGAACGGAACGCCAGCGCCGGCGGGAAGATTGTTGACACTCACCTCTGCCCCGGTAAGCCCGAGCACTTCGTGCAGCTCGACACGGCTCTCATTACCGATGTGGGTCCTTGCATAATTAGCCATAATGGTTCCTCTCTTTGGGTTGATGTACCTTGCAGGCATCTCCTGCGTGAGTTATATTCAACGCGAAGGCGAATGCAAATACGAGTACGCACATATTTGTAACTGCGTACTTTTTTGTGAAACCGGTATGGTCAAGGAGGTTGGGTCTCCCGTGATGGCGAAAGAGGAGCTTCCGGAGTGTCCGGTCGCAACGGCGGTAACGCTCATTGGCGGCAAGTGGAAGCTGCTCATTATCCGTAACTTGCGCGTACGCCCTTGGCGTTTCAACGAGTTGCGCCGCGACCTCGAGGGGATCTCTCAGAAGGTGCTTACCGACAGCCTGCGGCAGATGGAGGATGATGGGCTGGTCTTTCGCCATGACTATGGCGAGAATCCTCCCCGCGTTGAGTATGGCCTTACCGAGCTCGGCCGCCAGATGATGCCCATCATGGACTCGCTCGCAGACTTCGGCGCTTATTACAAGACGGTCGTTTCGTAGCGGACACGCTGCTTAGGGGGCGGAGAACCGCTACGAGTACGGTAGCGGTACTCCTACGGCCGCTGTCGTTCCCGCAGGATTAGAGCGGAAGGAGACTGCAATGGGGTCGTCCGCCCCACAAGAAGGCCCTCTCTTCCCGGTATGGCGCCGACATGCGCACGCCGGCTCAAACTGCTCGATGCGCGAAGTGTTGTTATGGCTTCACTCAGCCTGCGGACGCCCAATCATCCGTGCACCACATTCTGCCCATGTGCATGGGCGGCTGCCCCCACCGCCATATGGTCTCCGGCGAGCGCCGTTGCCCCTGGTTCAAAGACGACCCCGATGCCTACGTCCTCGCCAAAACTCGCGACGCCCGTAAGAGCCGCCAATAAAACCTCCGGCCCTGCTTGGCCCTGGGAATAAACGTCAGACTTGCCCGATTCACGCTTCGCGCAAGGGCCGTTCTACTTCCCAAACCTGATCTGTCTGTCGCACAGCTCAAGGGAGCCTGGGATACCTCTTTGATATCTTCCACGAACTACTGGAGTGCGGCACAGTCGGATGACTGGACCGTTTTCGTTGGAGCTTGGTTGTTTGCCTGTGTGAATGGCGTATTTGCTTTAGCTGGCGGTTGCGACGCCTTGTTGCGGAAATGCTAACTGATGCAACTACGCCACCGGCAACACTCAGGGCGACTGCTATCGCGCCGTTGTCGCCCGTAGCGGGTAGGGTGGTCCTGGCTGGTTTAGCTGCCGTTACTGCCTTGGTGGAAACGGGATTTGCCGCGGGCTTTTCTGTCTTGGGCTGCGGTGTGGGCTCGGGCTTGGTTTCCGGTTCGGGTTTGACCTCTGGGATCGGCTTAACACTTGGATCGGGTTTGGAACCGCTCGTATCGGTTGCAATCAAGTGCACGTCACTGTCGAAGATGTAACGGATGTAGTAATCGTGCCGCGTCTCGTGCATAATCCCTTGCCCGCTGTCGAAGTCACGGTCAACGTGTGTGCCAAGGTGGGCTGAGCTGTTGAGGTTCAGCCTGTAAGGGATTTGGTCGTCGGCGTAACTGCCTGTAAAGACTACGGTTGCTCTAACGTGATTGTCGATCATGGTCAGGGCAATAGAGACGCTGGCCTCTTTGGGGTTCTCGGTTTTTATAAGGCCTTCGGTATCGGTGTCGATCTTGAAGAGAAGGACGGTGTCGTTAAGCCCGTAGATGAAGTCTTCGGGTTTGTCGGGGAAATCGTATACAAACGCCTCATTCTGGACCAACATAAAGGCAGGAGGGAGCTCCAGGTCATAGTTATGGTCGACAACGGTGGTAGCTGTGAGGCTGCCTTCCGCGTTGGCTTCGTCGCAGGTAATGGGTGCTGCGACATCGGTTTCGGGCATTTCTGTCGCCAGTGCTGCGCAGGGTAGCAAAAGCAGTCCTGCCACAAGAATGCTTACTCCGAAGGCGGCGATTCTGGCGTCTGCATGACGCTTGACGTCGCGGATAGACAGGCCAGTCCGTTTGTTATGGGTCTGCGGTGCAACATGCTGTCCATACATAAGACACTCCTTGTTCGTAGGCCGGTTTCCGCGGATCTATATTGCGCCTGGCCGATGCGGCTAGGCTCTTTCACGCGAACGCTTATGCGAGCAGGGAGAAAGCTCAAGCTAATTTTCTCACAGTCGATACTTTGCGAGCAACGATTTGCTGTTCAATTCTCGGAGAGAAAATCAAGGTGGCCGAGGAGTTATCAGGCAATGAGATTGTGTCTAGAGAACACGAACGAGAGATGCGATCTACAGACGACTGAATAGCTCTATCCGTTTTGGTTACAACGAAATGTATGCCGCGCGCCTGCGGCATGAAGAAGGGAGATTCTTATGAATATCGTTGTATTGAGCGGTAGCCCGCGCAAGGGCGCCAATACCGACACCATGGTCGAGGCGTTTGCCGAGACCGCGCGCGAGGCCGGCCATACGGTCGAGGTCATCCGCGTTGCCGGCAAGAAGATTGCTGGTTGCCTGGGGTGTCAGTACTGCTTTGCCCATGAGGGTGCCTGCGTGCAGAAGGACGACATGGCCGGTGTGCTCGAGACACTGAAAGGCGCCGATATGGTTGTCTTCGCTTCGCCTATCTACTGGTTTGATATCACTGCGCAGGAGAAGGCCGCCATCGACCGCCTGTATGCCTTCGGTGCTACGGGCTTCCCGTTCACCAAGACGGCCCTTTTGCTCGATAGCCATAGCGAGGGCGTCTATGATGCGGCGATCGCTATGTACAAGTCAACCTGTGCGTACTGCAAGTGGGAGGACCAGGGCATTGTCACCATCAGCGGTATGACCGAGCGTGACAGCATGGTCTCCTCGCCCAAGTTGGAAGAGGTGCGAGAGCTCGCTCGCAAACTCGCCTAAGGACAAGAAGAACGCATGGCAATCAGCGTTGGCGGAAAGCCTACTTCCCTTACCAAGAGGATTACTGATTGCCATGCGTTGATGTCCTTATGGACAATCTCCGCGTGCTAGGAGACTTTCTCGCTCAGGAACTCCCTGAATGCGGGGATGTCAAAGCCAACGAGACCACGCCCACGTTCCCCGATGACGCCGTCCTCGAGAAGGCGGCGTTTGTATTGGCTTGCGTAGTTGCTGGCGACGCCCATGCGTTTGGCTATCTCCGAGACCCTGCTGGGGCCAGAATCGGGCAGCATCGCGAGTAAAAACTCAATGTCTTTATCGGAAAGCTCTCGATAGGTCGTTTCGAGAATGCGATCACGCAGCTCCATGCGTGCGAGTAGGGAACCCTGCTGGACATCGGATGCACTGATTTGGGGCGAGTTCTCCGAAACATCCCAAGTGCGATATCCGACGAGCTGCATCATGTAGGGGAATCCGTCGACGGCCTTCACAGCATTCTCGAGCGCTTCTGGTGTGATTGAACGTCCTCCGGCCTCAACGGTTTTGCGAAACGCGTTTGCAATTTCAACGTCAGTGATTCGTCCTAACTGATGATATTGGGAACGCCTGAGGAACGAGACGGAATCGTTACGCAGCAACGCCGATACTTTGTAGGGCAGTCCTGCCATGAGTAGGGCAACTTTTTTACCTTCGCGTACAAAGTGCTGGTAAACAGAGGCAAATTGAAGCATTTCTTCGAGATCGACGGTGACTTCATCGATGGTAATGAGAAGTCCGATGTCATGTTTTTCGAGTTGCTTAAAGATGCCATTCATGCGCGTGCGCCAGTTGCCCTGAGCCTCTTGAGCATATGTCCAATCGATGCCCACTGGACCAATTTGAACGCCGTTTATGCGCGCATGAGGCTGTGAGAGGTAGCTATCTGCGGCTTCTTTGGTTCGCTCGATAATATCTTCGAGCATGCCTGGCATGGCGGAGACATTTGCTGCGATCCAACCGTGTTCAAGCGCCGTTTCTGAAAGGAGCGAGAGAAGCGCCGTCTTGCCCGTTCCCCTTGCGCCCGTAAAAATAGTCGACAGGTTTGGATCTCCCGGGCCGTTGATAAAACCACGGTTGATGTCACGCAGAATATGCTCGCGACCCGCTAGAAAGGGAGGGACGCTTCCGAACGTCGGGGTAAAGGGGTTCTTGCTGTACTCCATGGTGACTCCTTTGCAAGTTTTGCTAATTTTTGCAAGTTTTGCTAATTTTTGCAAGTTTTGCTAACAGCTGACCAAAGGGCATCGAAGCAGTGACGCTGACATTTTTTACGCAGAAAAATAAGCAGAAATCAATTTATCTGCGTTAAAAAATAGTTGAGAAGAAAAACGACGAGTCCCGGGCGCAATGCCGTTGCGTTCCGGGCCTCGTCGCTTTGAGAAGTATCTAACGGTCTCGTTGCCGTGGCACCTAGTCAAACAGGCTCGGCATGTCGTTTTCCTTCATGAGGGCACCGGCAGAAGGCAGGCTCTGTGCGGTGAACTTCTCGGCCGAGACGCCGGCGCCAAGAATCTCCTCGGTTGTGCCGACGGTGGTGACCGAGCGGCCCTTCTTAGCCGCAAAGGCCTGGACGCCCTGCGTGTTGGTGGTCGTCTTGGTCTTGAGCAACGACGTGTTGAAGTTCATCAGGCGATAGTCGCTCGAGACCAGTGCAATATCGCGATCTTCCTTGAGCACCTGGGCATACAGCAGTTTGCTGCCGCCGTAGATGGCGTTCTTAAGGCGCTTGCGGTTGGTCTTGGTAACGTATCCGGCAAGTGCGACGCGCACCACACGACCGTTCTCAAAGACAAACAGCACGTCGGCCTTGTAGTCCTCGGGGTCGATGACCCAGATGACACCCTCGTCGGGTTCCATCTCAAGATCGGTCGGCAGGTACGAGCCCAGCTGGGCCGACTTGGTGTCCTCAAACGCCGCAACCTTGCACTTGTACACCTGGCTCTTGTTGGTAAAGACCAGCAGCTCGTGGGTGTTGGAGGACGGGAACTCGATAAAGGGTTTGTCGCCGTCCTTGTACTTGAGCGTGGTCGCCTTCTTGAGTACGCGGTCCGTCATCTTCTTAAGGTAGCCATCGCGCGAGAGCATGATGGTGACCGGGTACTCCTCGACCTCGGGTTCCAAGCTCACCTCGATGACCTCATGGGGCTCGATCCTGCCCGTGCGACGCGGCATCACATATTTCTTGTTGACCGCGGCCAACTCGTCGCTGATGACCTTCTTGATGTTGTCTTCGCTCGAGAGAATCTCCTCCAGCTCGGCAATTTCGCCCTCAAGCTTTGCAATGTCCTTGGTGCGGTTGAGGATGTACTCCTCGTTGATGTTGCGAAGCTTGAGCTCGGCAACAAACTCGGCCTGGGTCTCGTCGATGTCGAAACCCTTCATAAGATTGGGCACGACCTCGGCTTCGAGCTTGGTGCCGCGGATGATGGCGATGGCCTTGTCGATGTCGAGCAGAATTGCCTCAAGGCCGTGCAGCAGGTGCAGGCGCTCGGACTTTTTGCCCAGGTCAAAGTTAATGCGGCGGCGCGTGGACTCAATACGCCACTTGACCCACTCGTGCAGAATCTGGCGCACGCCCATAACACGGGGATAGCCGTCGACGAGCACGTTGAAGTTGCACGAGAACGAATCCTGCAGCGTGGTCGAGCGATAGAGCTTGGCCATGAGCTTGTCGGGGTCGACGCCGCGCTTAAGGTCGATGGCGATACGCAGACCCGAGAGGTCGGTCTCATCGCGGATATCGGCGATCTCCTTGACCTTGCCCTCTTTGGAGAGCTTGACGATGCGTTCGATGATGACATCGGTCTTGGTGGTGTAGGGGATCTCGTAGACCTCGATGATGCGCTCTTCGGGAATCCAGCGCCAGCGGGAGCGGATCTGGAAGCTGCCAAGGCCGGTCTCGATAATCTTTTCCATCTCCTCGCGGCGGTAGATAATTTCGCCGCCGGTCGAGAAGTCGGGCATGGGCATGTACTCGAGCAGGTCGCAGTCGGGATCCTGCAGGTAGTGCATGGTGGCGGTGCAGACCTCGTTGAGGTTGAAACCGCAGATGTCGGACGCCATGGCGACGCCGATGCCCTTGTTGGCCGAGACAAGGATGTTGGGGAACGTGGTGGGCAGCAAACGCGGCTCCTTCATGGCGCCGTCGTAGCTGTCGACAAAGTCGACCGGGTCCTTGTCGATGTCCTTGAAGATCTCGGCGCTGATGGGGGAGAGCTTGGCCTCGGTATAACGCGAGGCGGCGTAGCTCAGATCGCCCGAATAGTACTTGCCAAAGTTGCCCTTCGACTCCACGAAGGGCGCAAGCAGTGCCTCGTTGCCCGTCGCCAGGCGCACCATCGTCTCGTAGATCGCGGCATCGCCGTGCGGGTTGAGCTTCATGGTTTGCCCCACGATGTTGGCGCTCTTCTGGCGCTCGCCCTTGAGCAGACCCATCTTGTACATGGTGTAGAGCAGCTTGCGGTGCGAGGGCTTAAAGCCGTCGATCTCGGGGAACGCACGCGAGACGTTGACGCTCATGGCGTAGGGCATGTAGTTGACCTCGAGCGTCTGCGTGATCGGCTGGTCGGTGACCTCGGAGTGCAGGCCGATGACGTTTTCGGCGTTGACCTGCTTTTTCTTTGGCTGGTTCTTCGTCTTCTTCTTTGCCACGATTTCCTCTTGAACTTCTTATGGGCCGTCGTTATCGATTTGCTGCTACTGCAGGTCCAGCTGGTCCAGGTATTCCTTGCCGTGCTCGGAGATATGGCGCTTGCGGCCTGCCTCGTCGTTGCCAAGCAAAAGGTTGAACATGGTTTCCATCTTGGTGACGTCCTCGGGCTCCACCTTGATCAGGCGGCGCGTCTCGGGGTTCATGGTGGTGAGCCACATCATGTCCGGATCGTTCTCACCAAGACCCTTGGAGCGGTTGATCGAGCACTTTTGGTCGCCGATCTCCTTAAGGATGCCGTTCTTCTCGAGCTCGGTGTAGGCAAAGTAGGTCTTCTCTTTGCAGTTGATCTCGTAGAGCGGCGACTCGGCGATATACACGTAGCCCTCGTCGATAAGCGTGGGCACCAGGCGATAGAGCATGGTGAGCACGAGCGTGCGGATGTGATAACCGTCGACGTCGGCGTCCGTACAGATGATGACCTTGTTCCAGTTGAGGTTGTCCAGGTCAAAGGCGCCCAGGTTCTTGATGCGCTTGTCCTTGATCTCCACACCGCAGCCCAGCACGCGCATAAGGTCCATGATGATGTCGGACTTAAAGATGCGCGGATAATCCTCCTTCAGGCAGTTGAGGATCTTACCTCGGACGGGCATGACGCCCTGGAACTCGGCATCGCGCGAGGTGCGAATGGCGCCTGCTGCCGAGTCGCCCTCTACGATGTAGATCTCGCGACGGTTCTTGTCCTTGGAGCGGCAGTCGATGAACTTCTGCACGCGGTTGGCCATATCGGTCTTCTGCTGCAGGTTGGTCTTGATGCTCTGGCGCGTCTTCTCGGCATTCTCGCGTGAACGCTTGTTGATGAGCACCTGCTCCATAATCTTATTGGCGGCGTCCTTGTTCTCGATCAAGTAGGTCGAGAGGCGCTCCTTAAAGAAGGCAGTCATGGCCTGCTGGATAAAGCGGTTGTTGATGGCCTTCTTAGTCTGGTTTTCGTAAGACGTCTGGGTGGAGAAGCAGTTGGTCACTAGTACCAGACAGTCCTGGACGTCCTGCCACTTAATGCCGCTCTCGTTTTTGTTGTATTTGCCCTGTTGCTTAATGTAGGCATCGATGGCGCTGGTCAAAGCGCTGCGGGCGGCCTTCTCGGGCGAACCGCCGTTCTCGAGCCACGATGAGTTGTGGTAGTACTCCTGCATCATGAAGGTGCGCGAGAAGCACATGCATGCGGTGATTTTTACGTTGTAATCGGGCAGGTCCTCGCGATCGCGACCGCGACGGTCGGCCTCGATAAAGAAGGGCTCGGTAAGGTAGTCGGTACCGACCTTCTCGAGCACGTAGTCCTCGATGCCCTTGGGATAGCAAAAATCCTCTTCGGAAAACTCACCATCGTCGCCCTCGATGTGCAGGCGGAAGGTCACGTTGGCGTTGACCACGGCCTGACGGCGCATGGTCTCGCGATACCAATCGTGGGGGATACTGATGGAGGTAAAGACCTCAAGATCGGGACGCCACTTGATGGTGGTACCGGTGCGGTTCTCGTCGCTGGGCTCAATCTCGAGCGCCTTCTTTTTGGCGCCGACGACCTTGCCCTTCTTAAAGTGCAGGGAGTACTTGTTGCCGTCGCGCCAAACCGTGACGTCCATGTACTCGGAGGCGTACTGAGTCGCACAGGAGCCCAGGCCGTTGGTGCCGAGCGAGAAATCGTAGTCGCCGCCCTGGTTGTTGTTATACTTGCCGCCGGCGTAGAGTTCGCAAAAGACGAGCTCCCAGTTAAAACGCTTCTCGGAAGGGTTCCAGTCGAGCGGGCAGCCACGGCCATTGTCCTCTACCTGAATGGAGCCATCGCGAAAGGCGGTAAGGGTGATGAGCTTGCCGTAGCCCTGGCGCGCCTCGTCAACGGCGTTGGACAGGATCTCGAAGGCGGCATGTGCGCAGCCGTCGAGCCCGTCCGAGCCAAAGATGACGGCGGGGCGCAGGCGTACGCGCTCCTCGTCCTTGAGCTGGCGGATACTGTCGTTACCATAGTTTGCGGTGTTTTTTGCCATACTCGCTCTCTCGGTGCTCCTTTGCTGCGTTTAAGTCATATAGATAGTCAAGGTAGCATAGCCCAGCCCACAGACGATTCCAACCAACACGAAATCCATCGAACAATCGTTCGATTAGATAATGAATGCTTGGAATGCGGGAGGGACCTGTCCTGTCCTATCCAAACATCTGCGGCAGGTCGATGAAGACGGTTCGATCGCTTTCGCCAGCTTCGAAGCCCGAACGGGAGAAGAATCCATAGCGATGGCACTTGAGCCCCGTTGCCTCGACTTGGGTGATTTCCTCGTCGACCATTTTTTGCGTGACGGGGGATTTGCGGAACTTTGCTTCGTAGAATGCGTAGCCCTCGGGGTCTTGCGTTACCACATCGAATTCGCCGCTCGTTTTGTTTGCGGGATCGTCGTACCAGTACTTGCCTATGGCGTCGAAAGCCGGTTCGATCTTGCCGGTCCTGTTCTGCCGCACGAGGTATTGACGGCAGATCTCCTCGAACATATGAGGAACGTAGTTTTCCTCGAAGTCTTGGGAGACGTGACGATCATAGAAGACTTCCGGGTCGAGCAGCTGACGTGCTGAGGCATTGCGGAAAACATAGCGATAGTAAAAGAGCGAAAGCGGATCCACTACAAAGTAGCCAGACTTGCGCTTGTTCGTAGGGTCGTTGATGGGTGCACGCTTTTGGACGATTTCGAGTGACATGAGCTTGTCGAGCACGTCTGCCATGGCCGGACCGCTCGAGACGTGCGACTGTGCCAGCACGTCCCCCCAACGGGAGTAACCTTGTGCGAGAGCCCCGAAAACTTCGTTGGCGTTGGTCATCTTCGAGATCTCGGCGTTGAGATAGGACGGCACCTCGCTTTCTAAGCGGGCGCCAGGTTCCGTGACGAGCTCGATGATGTTGTCGCGTACGCTTTGGGATTGATCGATGAGGCGATTGTAAAAGGGGATGCCGCCAAAAACGCTATAGAGCCGCACCTTGTCCTCGGGCGAGAACGCGGGATAGAACTTCGCAGCGTCAAAGTAATCCATGGGCTTAAGCTCAAGTGCGAGATCAATTCGCCCGTAGAGGGGGCTTTCATGCTCGATGAGGGATTTCATAATCTCAACGTAGGAGCCGCACAGGACAATGTTTAAACGTGAGTCTTCCCTGTGGGCGTCGATTGAGGTCTGAAGAATGCTGTCTAAGCCTTTAACCGCATCTCTCAAGTAGGGGTATTCGTCGAGAACGAGGGTAATGTTCTTGTCTTTGGCTTGGGCAAACAGAAATTCGATGAGCTCGCGGATGCCTGTGAAGGCGAGCGGAGGAAAGCTCAGCGCTTCAGCAACAAGGACGGACAGACTCTCGAGGTTGTCTGCCTCGGAGGTTTGGCGGCACTCGTAATAGACCGTTGCGACGTCTGACAAATCCGTTAGCGCCTGCTTGATGAGCTCACTTTTTCCGACGCGACGCCTGCCGTAAATGAGAACATTGCGCTGCTCGGGTGCTTTGAGCGTTTTCTTAATACGGGCGAGTTCACGCTCCCTGCCAATGAATTCCACTTACTCGGTTCCTTCCGACTCGGTTTTGTCCGAGTTAATTGTATCGCATGAATCAGTTTATGCTCGAGTTTACTCGGACAAAACCGAGTCGGTTCTGTCCGAGTAAATTTGAAGGCGGCCGAATGCGTCTTGCTGCGTTTGCGGTTGGATACGTTGTCGAAAACGTGTCGTGCGGATTGTTGGATCGAATCGAACATTGGGACAGACGTCTCGTTTTATGGGCCGGGGGCGTGCATGTGCGAGTTCTTTTGGCCCATAAGGAACGCTGGTGGGTCGTTATTTGGGCCACGGGTCACTTCGCCGGCGCCGTGTTTCGTCATACGCTCATAGTGGAAGCCGATGCCACGGGGTCGACTTGGGACTCGGGCAATGGATGAGCTGCAAGCCGAAAGGAGCGGTGAGAATGATGAGGCCCATGACAAAGAAACTGCTGTTAGGAATTCCCACCGTGACGCTTTCGGCCGTGCTGGCGTGTACAGTGGCCGGCTGTGGCGGTAGTGCTCCGAGCGGCTCGCCTGGCGGTTCGGGCGGCAGCGCGCCTGTGCAGGAAAAGCCCAGGGCCTATGATTCGCAGACGGTCGAGGTGGCAGGCATTACCTATGAGTCGGTGGCTCACGGTACGTTCTATCGCGGCGATGCCAAGCTGCAGGACGGCTTTTACCTGCACATCAAGATCACCAACAACAACACAAAGAACAGGACGTTCAGTTCCTTTAACGTGCATGCTGCCCAGGGCGATCTTGAGGCAGGCGACCCGTTGTTTACTTCCGGCAAGGCGGCCGTGCTCGACTACGTTGCAAGCGAGGCTCCCGATGAGCTGCACGAGGGCATCGACCTTTCCGAGAGGCCAGATATCGGCCCGGGCGAGACCGTTGAGTACGTGTATTTCTGGGCGCCCAAGACGGCGTACTACGGGCCCATCACTGTCGAGTTCGTAGACGCTTATGCCCCCGCCAAGAATCATGAGGCCATGCACTTTGACACCACGGGATGCGAGACCAAGGAGTTCAAGGCGGCCGGCGGCGTGGCCGATTCTGGCGAGAAGGCAGATTTAACGGGCATCGACTGCGCATCGTACAGCATCGAGGCCGCCGATGGGTACACGCTGGATTCGTCCGACGAAGAGCGCGAAAAGGCAAACTTCTTCCACGACGAGACTGGAGGACGCCTGAACATCAGCATCTTCCCGCGCTCGCCGGAGGAAGAGGTTGCAAGCCTAGAGCAGGTCTACGAAGGCAAGGAGACAACAACCGACCAGGTCGAGTACAACGGCATAACGTGGCTGCGCTTTACCGGTCCCGACAACGGCCATACGCTGTTTGCGACGGCTCCCGCGACGGGCGAGACCGTCCGCGTGTCGATTGGCTGGAAGATCGATTGGGACGCCGCCGCGCCCATGATGGAGGCATTGAAGCTCAAGTAGCGGGTTGCGATTCCCACGTCAGGCGACTCAGGGCTGGCTCCGAGTTATCGGGGCCAGCCCCTTTTGGTGTTCGATGAGCCGAGTCGGCGTCTCTCGCAAAGGTAACTGAGAGCTAGTGAGGCTTATCAGAATTGACCTCATCGGCGGTGTCTTTTTCGAGCGCCGTGCGGCGGGCACTGTAGGCGACGAGGCCGGCGCCTGCCGCGGCGAGTGCTGCTGCGGCTGCCGTAAGGGGAGCGTTGACGTCGCCCGTGCCCGCAAGCACGCCCGCTTTTCCGGAGCGCTTGTTATTGCCGTGATCCTTGCCACTGCTGGAGCTGCTTCCGCCGGAGCCGCCGCCCTTGTCAGTACCGCCGCCACTTGAGCCGCCATCGCCGTCTGCTGTCATCGGAGCATCGTGAAGTCCTGTCGTATCCGCGCTGCCGCATACGCCGACCTGAGCTTCTGAGCGCTCGCATGCCGCGTCGGGCACATGAAGCTCGTGCAGTACGGGACCCAGCGCCGAGTTTGCGCCCGGTCGAATTTCCTCGAGCGTTACGGGATCGAGCGCCACCAGATTACGCGCCTTCGCATACAGCGTTACGCGTTTGCCCACTTCGTCGCTCCAACTCTCGGGGATGGCGAAGCTCATGCGGAATTGTGCCGTGCAACCCGGTGCCAGCACGGCGTTGCCGTTGTCGGCTACCAGCGGGTGCGTTGCAAAACGTGCGCCCAGCGTCTCGAGCGCGTACTTCACGTGTGCCATATCGTTGGCCGAAGCGTCCTCGGCAAGCTCTGGATCGTAGATCGATGCCATGCGTGCGTTCACTCCGAACCCGATGGATGCGCTGGAGAACGGCTGACTGGAGCCCTCTCGGTACAGATCGATCGTGCCGGCGGTCAGCAAGGTGTTGCCGTCGTTTCGCACCGTGACCATGAAGGATTCGCCTGCTGCTCCGGGCACCACCGCGCCCGAGGTAGCGACTGCGCCCGTCGGAGTGGCACACGCCACCAAGGGCACTTCGATGCCGTGTAGTTCTGCCTCGCTCTTCTCCGCGCTCACAATGTGCGTGGCGAGCGCGGAGAGCATGCTCCCCGACGTCAAAAATGTCGTTATCTGATCGACGGGATGGTCCAGCTCGCACATCACGAACGGCTCCGTGAACAGATCGCCTGCCAAGGTGCTGGCGAAGATGCGGAAGTGCTTGCCCATCACTGCTACCGGGTTGCCTTCTTCGTCGTAGGTTTGTCCCACCTTGCCATCGGTGTTCTCTACATAGAGCACGCACCTGCCGTTGTTGCTTACGCTGAACGATGCCGGGCCGCAGCCTGCGGCACCCACGGGCTGCGTTGCAAATACCGATGCGCCTCGCGTCCAAGTAATATGCTGCAGTTGCTCGTTGACGGTTGCCAAAAAGCCCGAATGTTGTGGCCATGGCACCGCACGGGGTACCGTGGCGTCTGGTGACATAACGCCCCAGCCCGCAATGGACTGGCCGATCACGGCGTACGATGTGCAGCCGCAACCGTCTGCGGTCTCGTACGCAACGGGCACCACCATTTTGCCGTTGATATTCTCGGGCGCGCCGAGCTCGATGCTCGACGGTGCCTGCGGAAAGCGGAGAACTTGGCGGAACGTCAGGCTGTCGCCCGAAACGTCCGACCACAGGGTAAAGCACTCCAGCGCAACCTCGGCCTCGCTGCCGAGCGCCTTTTCTGCGGTGGTTCCGCGGCGGTGGAGGTAGGCGCCCGACAGGCGCCCGTTGACAAGTGTCTTGCCCACCGTGATGCGTGGGCACTGCAGGCAATGGTAGCCATCCTCCTGAAGGCGGCCGCGCGAGATGCTGCGCCACGACGTGTGCGATACCACGCGAACTCCGTCGTTGCTTATGCGCAGGCGCACAACGGACAGTATGCCGGCTGTGCTTGCCATATCGAAAAGGGTGTCGTCGCCGGCGGGGCGCTCGCCCGAGACCAGCAGCACGTAGGCGTCCTGGTTTCCTCTTCCGTCCGTATATTCCACTACGTCGAAGTCGTAATCGTATATGCTGTCGCGCTCCACGTCGCCCTCGCCAAACCCAAGGGGAAAGTCCACAGGCGTGGGAGCGGACCACGTTCCGTTTGCCTTTGTGTGTACCACCAGGCGCGAGCGACCATTGTCGCCGTAGCGCACCGAGGCGATACGGAACAGGCATTCTACGCCGGCAATCATTGCCAGCTTCATGTGGGCTTCGCTGAGCACGCCAGCAAACAGCACGTTGTCGCTCGAGGGCTTGATGCCGCCACGCTCGTCCTCCGACACGCCGGCAGAATCGGCGTTCGGGTCGGCAACGGTGTTCGTTGCCTGACCGATGTAGGTGTACTCATACATCGGCGCGGCGTTTTCGTCGTTCTCTATCAGTGCATGGACGAAATGCTCGACCTGTCCCGTGTCGTCGCTTTCTGCATCCGCCTCGAGCTCAATGCGCGTGACCGCTTGATCCCAATCGCGCACGACAGGCGCGGCGTTTACGGCAGTGGCCTTAACCTCGGCGCGTGCGAGCAGTTCGGCGTTGGTGACGATGGTGGCCGATGCGATAAATTGCGGCACACCACCCGCCTCGGCGTTGCCGGCCGAGCCGAAGCAGGCATCCAGCGTATAAGGCGTATCTCCATCCAATGCGAGCTCAGAGCGCTGGAGCACATACTGGTCGCCATTGTTCACCGACATATTCCACGAATCGATGAGTGTGGGCCACGACCCCGACCAAGCCTTGGTGGTCCACTTGAACATTACGAACTGGAGTATTACATCGACATCGACGTCTGCACCTACACGCAGTCGCGGAAGCTGGTGTCCATTTGCCTTTTCGTACCCAATGAACAGCGTGAGGGATGCGGCGCCGCGCACGGCAGACGAAGCGACGCCTGCAACGCCGGCGCCAAAGGTGACGGCAAGCCCGATCTGAATGGTGAACGAGCCCGACGTGTTTGAATAGTCGAGCGAAATGTTTTTAAAAAACGCCGCGCCGCTGCCGTGCGTGTGGGCACCCACGGCGAGCGCCAGTTTTGCCAGCACCCAGGGGTTGACGTTTAGGAAAAATGGCACCGGTCCTAGGGTAAACTGCTCGGTCCAATTGAGGTCGGTTCTTACCTGGAAGAGGGCCTTAATATTGCCGTATGCGGGGTCGTTGTTGTTACCCCAGGTTTTGCCCACCCAATCGTAGGCGAGCGAGCCGTACAGCTGTGTGGCGATATCCATCGTGAACAGCGGCGTGCAATGGTGGCGAAGGAGCTTGGTGTTTCTTGGATCGGTGCCCGAACCGGCACTCATCCTCTTGTACTGATTCCACTTCCCTTCCATCTCGTCGAGGTAGCGGTTTGCCTGCTTGGCGCCCGACTCGCGCGGCGATTTCTTCCAGTATTCCGGATCAGGGTTGCCCGAATCGTTCATATAGCTAGCTGGTTTGTACCCTCCGCCAAACAGCACGTATCCAGCAAACGAGAAATCGAACAGAATGGGAAATGTGGGCATCCAGCACGTGAACTTATTGCCGCCGATACCGGGAAACGCCGCGGGGAAATCAAACGGAGTGATCTCTTGGTCCATGGTGGTGGGAATGATGGTGGTCGAGCCCGATTCCGCCTTTGCGGCCGGCGCGGTGACAACGGTCATAGGGGATGAGAGCGTGTAGGTTTTGCCCTGGTAGTCGAGCATAAAGCGCAGCTTGCACCCTTCCTCCAGAAGGCCCGAAGCTGCATCGAGGAACGTGTCTTCGAGCGTGAACGTCGCCAGATTATCCGCGCCCGATGCGCTGGCCTTGATCTGGCCGATCTGCGTGACGGTTTCGGTTGAGCTGCCCGCAGAGGGCATCACTTTATTGATATGCAACGTTGCCTGCCCGCCCTGCGGCAGATGAGCCTGCACGGTAAAAGCGTGCGTGTCGGGCTGGTCGTTTGCTGCTTCGTCCGCTGGCATTGCCATAAACGTGGCGTCGGCGTACTGGATGTCCCATTCGTCGAACGTGAGCTGTCGAAAGTACGGCTCGCCATCGGAGAGCGGACGTGTGGGTGCGGTAATAGCGGTGCCGCCCTGGATACGCGCAAGGGGAATCTCGACATCGCGGTAGCCCGCCATGCTAATGGAGATGCCGCCGTTAAAGTCGTACGCGTCGAGAAGCGTTGCCTCGTCCACGTAGTCTTCCGAAAGAGGGGCGACCTCAAAGATGGCCGTGCCTTCGTCATCGGTCGTGGCGGTGAGCTGCTTGCCTACGGCATAGCGCGATGTGAGCGTGACCTGGGCACCTGCGATGGGCGTATTCTTGTTGGCGACGTCGACCACGACCACACCAAACATGGTGCGCGAGAGAACGAGCACCTTGAAGGGGTCTTCTTCGTCGGCATAGGCCGCGGTGGGCGCGAACGGCAGCAGGAAGGCATTTTCGCTTCCCGGCACGCGAGGCAACATAATGCTCGCCAGCGAGGACGCTCCAGCAACAAGTAACGAACGGCGATCAAGCATCTTGGGCTCCCATCCCGCAAATATCGGTGGAAATAATCCAATTTTGCGAGAAGACGCTTCGTGGCGGTAGTGCCGTTCAAGGGTCAAAATGTCCAAATTGATCGAGCGAAGCGCCGGGTTCCGGAACGCGTTCGATGCGCTTGGCAGCCCGGTCGCTAACGCAACATGTGCGCGACCAGCTCGGCGCGTGTGCCGATGCCAAGCTTTGCGTATACGCCGGATAGGCGGTTTTTGACGGTGCCCGGCGATACTCCCATATGGCCTGCGATTTCAGCGTTGGTCCATCCGCGGCAGGCGAGCATGGCCATGGTGAACTCTGTGGTCGTTAAATCGTCGGCAACGTCCTCGCCCGAATCGGGGTTGTGGATGCGCCGCCAGCCGTAGCTGAAGCGGTACGTGATCTCGATGATGCGTGCGAAGGCGTCAGGGTATTGCGTTTTTAGGCATGCCTCGATGAGCCCCTGCAAAAGGCCGTGGTGCTCGCCAATGAGCTCGATAAGTCCGTCGGGGCGCGCAATGTCCCAAGCGGCTCCAAAATGCGCTTTTGCGGCGTCGATGTCCTTGAGGCTCATGCATGCCATGGAAGCTGCCAGGTGCAGGAACAGTTCCGAGATGGGATAGCTTCCCTGTTTCATAATTAGGGCGTTTTCCGCCATGCCCAGGCTGCGGCCGTATTCGCCGCGCAGATACAAGGCGTGCGCCATCACGTAGCTGGCGAACAGTCGCAGGCCTTCGGGTAGGTGCGCCGCAAGTGGATAAAACTCTTCGGCAGAATACGGGGAAGGCAAGTGCAGCAGGACGCTCGCGGCCGAGGCGAACAGGATATGCGTGGCGTGGACGGCGGGCGATTCCTCGTCGGCCGGCGTATCGAGGATGCCCGCAAGGCACCGGCGGGCGTCGGCGATACGGTTGAGCGACAGACTGGCGTATCCGCAGATAAAGCATGCGGAATAGCGCAGCGCGGGATCGGTGACGTCAAGATAGGGGTGCGCCGTCTTGGCGGCGAGTGCGGCCTGTCCGCGAAAGTACAGCGCTTCTGCCGTGGCGATGGCGCGTGAATCGGGGTCGGAAATGCCTGCAACCGCAGCGTCAATCTGCCCCGGCACAAAGGCGGTGCACATCAACGGCATGGGAACGCATGGGTAGCCATCGCAGTCCATCTTCCATCTCCCAACAGCTGGCAACAATGCAGCAATTGTACTCCTGTTGCTCGGGACCCCTTTCGTTCTACTGTTCGGTTAACGCTGCGGATCGTTTTGGAAGGCTTGCGAGCATGGTGGTCCCGTTCTCGGAACTTGCTTCGACCTCTACCGTGCCACCGTGAAGCGCTGCAGTCTCCCAAACGAGCGCTAGTCCGAGTCCTGCGCCGCCATATGCCCTACTGCGGGATTTGTCTAGACGAAAGAACGGCTGGAAGATGCTCTCACGGTACTGCTTGGGTATTCCCGGGCCCTGGTCCTCGACTCGCAGGAACACATGGCTGTCGTTGTCGCAGATGGAGACGTTGACAGTCGAGCCGGTGCGGCTGTAACGGATGGCATTTTCGACCAGGTTAAACACCAGCCGATAGAGGAGCGTGTCGCTCCCGATTACTAAAGCGTCTCCAGCACAATTGAGGGCTATGCCCTTATTTTCGGCAAGTGGCGCAAGGTCGGTGAGGACCTCTTCGGACAAAGGACCAAGTTCCACATCGTCCTCGCAAGGGACGCTGCGGAGCTCACTCATCTCAAGCAATACCTTGGCCATTCGAGACATGCGCTCGGTTTGTTCTTGTAGCAGGCCGAGCAGCTCGGCTGTTTCGGGTTGCAAACCGGAGTGCTCGGAGATGAATAGTTCAATCTGTGCTTGCATAAGGGCGAGCGGGGTGCGCAGCTCGTGTGCGGCGTTGCCGGTAAACTGACGCTGTGCAGAGAATCCTTCGCCAAGACGGGCGATCATGTCGTTGAAAGAGGCGCTGCATCGTTGTAGCTCGGTGGGCACATCTTCATTGAGTCTGATTTCGCTTAGGTTGTCAGGCTGCACACGCTCAACCTGGGCTGCAAAAGCCCGTAGCGGTTTGAGTGCACGGCCGCTCACAAAGTATGCCAGCGCGCCGCCAAGGAGTGTGACTCCAGCCGTGATGTACCAGGCTGTCGTGCCAAAAGACTCTTGCGCGTCGTTTACGACGATTGTGACCTTGTCATCGAGGGCCGCTTTCGTTGGGTCGAACGCCCAGAGCGAATCTTCGCCGGTTGCGTTAAAGGCCGAGATGTCGCTGCCGATGGCATCCATGTAGCGCATGCCCGTATAGCCGACCAGACAGTTCGTCAGCACGCACGCCGCACACGTCAGCAGTGCCGTCATGATCGTTATGCGCCATTGCAGCGAAAGCCCTTTCATTCGCCATCCTCCATAACGTAGCCCTCTCCAATCCGATTGCGAATCGGGTCGTATCCCAAAGCGCTGCGTAGCTTTTTGCGGAGCGACGAGATGTGAACGCGGGTTGCGTTGCTAAAACAGTTCACGGTGCTATCCCAAACGTGCTCGATAAGCTCCTCTTGGCTTACCGGTCGCCCCTGATTAAGCATCAGGTATTCCAAGATTCCCGTTTCCTTGCGCGTAAGAGATAGGGCCTCACTGTCCACGGAAGCGATGCGCGCCTTGGTGTCAAAGTTGAGCTTTCCGCAGGTTAATACTATGTCGCTTTGTGCGAAGCGCCTGAGGGTAAGGCTGCGGATCCTTGCCGCAAGTTCGTCCAGATGAAACGGCTTGGTAAGGTAATCGTTGGCGCCGGCATCGAGTCCGGCGACCTTGTCGACGACCTCGCCGCGTGCCGAGAGCACGAGTACCTTGGTCTCGCAGTCGGTTTTCCTAAGTTCCCTGAGTACGGTCATGCCATCGATACGGGGAAGGTTGAGGTCGAGTACCACGAGGTCGAAGGCCTCAACGTCCAGTAGGTCGAGCGCCTCCTGCCCGTCGTGACAGCAGTCGACGCTGTACGCCAAGTTTCGCAAGCTGCGCGCGATTGCGTCACACAGCGCCCGCTCGTCCTCGACGATCAAAATACGCATAACAGTCTCCTTGCACATTTCAAATCGCGCTTAACACGGATTTTATAGCCGATATGGTCCAATGGTCGCGTAACGAAAGGAGTGGTCAGGTTGTTCAAAGCGGTAAAACCCGTGGTACAGGTCGCTTTGTTGATCGTCGGAATTGCCATGGTGTGCTTTGGCGTTATGCGTGGCGAGGCGGATGCCGTGCTGGCCAAAGCGATTAGGCTGTGCTTGGAGTGTATCGGAATTGGATAAAAGAGAAAACACTGCGTCGCATGTTTTGGCCCGATTTCGCGGATTCATTCAGGCGGCGGCGACGCTGGTCACCAATATTCACCTGCCAAACTTTGCCAAAGGCGGCATCTATCAGGGCGCGGGAAAAACAGTCTGCGTACCTGGACTTAATTGCTATTCGTGCCCCGCGGCATCGGGTGCGTGCCCCATCGGGTCGTTCCAGTCGGTGGTAGGTTCATCCAAGTTCAACTTTTCTTACTATGTCACCGGTACGCTCATTTTGCTCGGCGTGCTGCTGGGACGCTTTGTATGCGGCTTTCTGTGCCCGTTTGGCTGGCTGCAGGAGCTGCTTCATAAGATTCCCGGCAAAAAGCTTTCCACGAAAAAGCTTAAGCCGCTCACGTACATCAAGTACGTCGTGCTGCTGTTTGCCGTGGTGCTGCTGCCCGTCTTGATGGTTAACGACGTGGGCATGGGCGATCCATTCTTTTGCAAGTACATCTGTCCGCAGGGTGTGCTCGAGGGCGCCATTCCGCTGGCCATCGCCAATGCCGGCATTCGATCTGCGTTGGGACATCTCTTTACTTGGAAACTTGCCGTTCTCATTGCCGTGGTAGTGCTGAGCGTTTTGTTCTACCGCCCCTTCTGCAAATGGATTTGCCCACTCGGCGCATTCTATGCGCTCATGAATAGGGTGTCCTTGTTGGGGATTCAGGTTGACGCGTGCAAATGTGTCTCGTGCGGCAAGTGCTCAAAGGTTTGTCAGATGGACGTTGATGTGGTCCGCGCGCCCAATCATGCCGAATGTATCCGGTGCGGAAAGTGCATCGGGGCCTGTCCCGTCGATGCCATCAGCTATCGCTATGGCCTGGATGTGTCGGCGGAAAAGCTTCCCTTGACCGCTGATAAAAAGTAAACAAGCTTCGACAAAACGGAGGAATGACTATGAAGCTTTCTAAGATTGCGGCCCTGTTTATGGTGCCGGTATTGGCCTTGTGCCTTGTGGCATGTTCGGCGCCCGGTGGCAATGCGAGCGAATCTGCGAGCTCCGATCCTAAGATCGCAGAACTCACTGCGCAGAAGCCGGCCAATGCCGACGAGGCCGCCGAGTTGTATGCAAAACTCATGCAGAAGGAGAACGAGATCTTTTCGAGTGATAACGCGCTGTGGGAAAAGGTATTTAATGCGGCAAATAAAGACTCGGCAATGATTGAGGACGGCAGCAATTACGGCGATTTTCTGCTCAAGACCATCGACGGCGCCAAGGATGAGTTCACGGCGGATGAGCTTAAGACACTCAAGGCCGGTGCACAGCAGATCAAGGAGATCGAGGACAAGCTCGAGAGCCTGGAGAAGGAGTTCCCCGGCTGTGGAAGCACGCCGAGTGCAGGCGAGAGCGTCGACGCTTCGACCGCTGGCATGACGGCTGGTGCCAATGCTTCGAGCGAGGCGACGAAGTTCCCCAGCTTTACGGGCAAGGACCTGGATGGCAACGACGTGAACAGCGACGAGCTGTTCTCTAAGAACAAGGTCACCGTCATGAACTTCTGGTTCACCACTTGCAAGCCGTGCGTGGGTGAGTTGGGCGACCTTGAGGACCTGAATAAGGAGCTTGCCAAGAAGGGCGGCCAGGTCGTGGGCGTCAATTCCTTTACGCTCGATGGCGACAAGGGCGAGATTGCAGATGCCAAGGACGTACTGAGCAAGAAGGGCGTGACATATAAGAACATCTGGTTCAAGTCGGATAGCGAGGCCGGTAAGTTTACGTCAAATTTGTTCTCGTTCCCGACAACGTATGTCATCGATCAGAATGGCAACATCGTAGGGGAGCCCATCGTGGGCGCCATCAGCTCCGCTGAGCAGCGCGCAGCGCTCGACAAGCTTATCGACCAGGCGATTGCGAATAGCGAGCAGTAGAAAACGCGTAAAGCATGGCGATGATTGTGCACCGCTGTGCGAAGTAGTCCGCTACCTTTCAAGATAAGCTCCACCATATAGAGGTCCCGCTCGGGACCTCTTCTTTTGGGCGCCGTCCCGTTCGTTTTTTGGCGCGGTTTGTTACATTCCTCACTGGCGTCGGCAAAAAATGGGGATAGAGTAGGACAAACGCGTCGAATACGAACGGCGGAGGAGAGCGGGCAGGGTGCCTGCGCAGGAGAGGTTGCCGTCCATGCTGGAGCTCAAAGGTATTTGCAAAAGGTACGTTACGCAGTCGTTTACGCAGGTGGCGCTCGACAGCGTGAGCCTGTCTTTTCGCGATAACGAGTTCGTGGCCATTCTGGGTCCCTCGGGTTCGGGCAAAACCACGATGCTCAACGTTATCGGCGGACTCGACCACTTTGATTCTGGCGACCTGCTGATTGACGGCATCTCGACCAAGGACTTCCGCGACCGCGATTGGGATGCCTACCGCAACAACCGCATCGGCTTTGTGTTCCAAAGCTATAACCTCATTCCGCATCAGACCATTTTGGAAAACGTGGAGCTGGCGCTCACGCTCACGGGCGTGGGGCATGCCGAGCGCCGCCAGCGTGCGCGCGAGGCGTTGGAGAAAGTCGGCTTGGGCGAGCACGTTAACAAGCGCCCGAGCCAGCTATCGGGCGGGCAGATGCAGCGCGTGGCCATTGCCCGCGCCCTGATCAATGACCCTGAGATCGTCCTTGCCGACGAGCCGACTGGCGCTTTGGATTCAACGACATCCGTGCAGGTTATGGATTTGCTCAAAGAAGTTGCGCGCGACCGTCTGGTCATCATGGTCACGCACAATCCCGACCTGGCATACCAATACGCCACGCGCATCGTCAACCTGGCGGACGGCAAGATCACCGATGATTCCGATCCTTTCGATGTCGCTGACGCCACGCGCCGCGAGGCCAAGCCTACGCGCAAAACCTCGATGAGCTTTGTGACGGCGCTGGGGCTTTCTGCCCGAAACCTCATGACCAAGAAGGGCCGCACGGCCATGACTGCCTTTGCGGGCTCGATTGGCATTATCGGTATCGCGGCGATTCTGGCGCTGTCCAACGGCGTAAACGGCTACATCAAAAAGGTCGAGGAGGATACGCTCTCGAGCTACCCACTCACCATTTCCAAGCAGGATTACGACCTGTCGTCCATGATGGGCGGGCAGGGGGCCGCGGATGATGACTCGCCTGAAAACGTGGATTCGTCCGACGACAGTGCCGGCGGCAAGGCTCAGGGAACCGATAAGATTCCCGTGGTCACGGCCGTAAAGGATATGTTTGCGAGCGTTAAGTCCAACGACATGACGAGCTTTAAGGCATGGCTTGACGACGGCGGCGACGGTATCGACAAAGAGGTCAACGCCATTCAGTACGGCTACGGTGTATCGCCGGTTGTCTATCGTGCCGGCAAGGGTGACGAGAAACCCGTTCGGCTGGTGCCCAATGCCATGACCGAGGCCATGAGCGGAGGCGCGAGCTCGGCGGCAACGGTGAGCATGGAATCCATGGGAACCTCGGTCTTTAACGAGATGATCGACGACCAGAGCCTGCTCGACAGTCAGTACGATGTCGTCGCCGGTCATTGGCCCACGTCCGCCAACGAAGCCGTAATGGTGCTCTCGAGTCGTGGCACGGTGGGTGACTACACGCTCTACAGCATCGGCGCGCTGGATATCAATGAGCTCAACGATCTGGTAAACAGCGCTATGACGGCTGACGGTGGGGTCGAAACGCCCGAGACCGGCACCGAATTTACCTACGACGATGCGCTGTCCACGACGTTTAAGGTGTTGTCGTCGGCCGATGCCTATCGCAAAAACGAAGAGACCGGCATGTGGACTGACATGTCTGGCGACGCCGACTTTATGGCAGCCAAGGTTGCCGACGGTATCGACGTGCACATTGTGGGCGTGGTGCGACCCAACGAGACGGCTAACGCGAGCGCGTTGTCCCCGGGCATTGCCTATACGCATGCGCTGACTCGCCAGCTTATGGAGCGCGCTGCCGATTCGCAGATTGTGCAGGAGCAACTCGCCCACCCCGAGACGGATGTCTTTACGGGCAAAACCTTCGACGAACTGCAAGGCGAGGCCAAACAAGGCGTGGATCTGGGCAGCATGTTCAGTGTGGACGAGGCGGCGCTCAAGAGCGCGTTCTCGTTTGATGCGTCTGCACTCTCGGGTGCGGCCGGCGGTATGGACCTTTCTGGTATCGACTTATCCGGGCTGGACATTGACCTTTCGGGCGTTGGAAGGGACATCGACTTCAGCGACATCATGGCAAAAGCACCGGCCCCAGATTTCTCGGGCATCTTTGACGGTCTGGAGCTCACGCCCGAGCAAATGCAGCAGGTGGGAATGCTTGCCAACCAACTGTTTGAGGGCTTTTTGCGGTCTGATCAGTTTAGGGCGCTGTCACCCGAAGATCTTAAAGACGCGGCAAAGCTCGCTGCCGCATTCTCGACGTATCTTGAGAGTGATGCCACGGCGCAGCAATACCTGACACAGCTCAAGGCACTCGGTGGCGATGCCCTGGCCGAGCGCCTGCAACAGACGATGACCGACTATGTGCAAAAGCAGCTGGCTCCGTATCTGCAGCAGGCTATGGATCAGGTGATGAAGTCGATCAGCGATCAGATTGCGGCGACGGTGTCAACTCAGCTCAAGGCAGGCGCGGCAGGGCTTATGGACCAGATGGCGACGCAGATGTCTTCGAGTTTTGCTAACCTGGCGAGCGCCATGCGCGTGGATGCGAGTGCCTTTACTCGTGCCATTCACTTCAACATGGACGCCGAGGACCTGAGTTCGCTCATGATGAGCTATGCCAAGGCGTCGAAGCTCACCTACGACAACAATCTGACCACGTTGGGCTATGCGGACGAGGCAGACCCCATCTCGGTCAAGATTTTCCCGCGCGACTTTGAGGCCAAGGAGCGCGTGCTCGATCACATCGACGCGTACAACAAGCAGGTCAAAGCCGCCGGCCACGATAATCGGGCAATTTCGTACACCGACTACATGGGCATCATCATGGGTTCGGTAACCGACATCGTGAACACCATCAGCTTGGTGCTCATCGCATTCGTAAGCATCAGCCTGGTGGTGAGCTCCATCATGATCGGCATCATCACGTACATCAGCGTGCTGGAGCGCAAAAAGGAGATTGGCATTCTGCGTGCGATTGGCGCGTCGAAGCGTAACGTGGCAAACGTGTTCAACGCCGAGACCTTTATCGAGGGCCTCATTGCCGGCGTCTTTGCTGTTGTCGTCGTGGTGGCCGTGAGCTTCCCGGTCAATGCTTGGGCGCTTGCGGCCAAACAGGTCCCCAGCCTGATGAGCCTGCCCGTGCAGGACGCGCTGGTGCTCATCGCGATTTCGGTGCTGCTAACGGTCGTCGCCGGTTTGCTACCGGCCCGCAGTGCATCCAAAAAGGACCCCGTGGAAGCCCTGCGCTCTGAATAATGCGACAAGGGGACAGTTCCTTTGTCGCATTGAACGGCATGTAAATCGAGATCTATTACTTTTCACTTGTTCACTTCCCGGGAAAGTATTCACTTTTGTTGTATGGGGTGCGGCTGGAGGATGGTCATCGTCCAGTAGTCACCTCTATCTTGTGAATCGCCTGAAGCACAAGGCATAATGCATGTGACAAGGGGGCAGTCCCTTTGCCGCATTGATCTGAGAGTAGATGTTGATGATTCTATCGTTGGCCCCTATGGAGGGGATTACCGGGCATGTGTTCCGTCGCGTGCATGCGGAGTGCTTCGGTGCACTCGATTGCTATTACACGCCGTTTTTGCCGCCGCCGCGGGTGGGAAACTGCTTTGGCGGCAAGGCGTTTAAGGAGATCGATCCTGCCAATAACCAGGGCCTCAACGTAGTGCCTCAACTGATGTCCAAGAACGCGGACGAATTTGTGTGGGCGGCACAGGTGCTCGCCGACATGGGCTACCGCGAGGTCAATCTCAACTTGGGTTGCCCCTCGGGTACGGTTGTCGCCAAGGGCAAGGGCTCGGGTTTCTTGCGCAATCTCGACGAGCTCGAGGTGTTCTTAAGCGATGTGTGCGAGCGGTCGCCGTTGCCGGTATCGGTAAAGACCAGGCTGGGGCTGGAGAATGACGACGAATACGAGCGCGTGCTCGATCTGTATTGCCGCATGCCGTTGGCAGAGCTGATCGTGCATCCGCGCGTACAGAAGGACCGCTATACGGGCTTGCCGCGCAAAGAGTTTTATGGCGAGACGCTGGAGCGTGCGCCGTTCCCCGTGGCCTATAACGGTGACATTTTTGATCTTGAGGATATGGACGCGCTGGTGGAGGCCTATCCCGGCACGCGCCATGTGATGTTGGGGCGTGGCCTGCTCGCGAACCCCGCTCTGGCTCGCATGGTCAAGGGCGGCCCTGCTGCAACGGCTGCTGAGCTGCAGCGCTTCCACGACACGCTGTTTGCGGCATATGCAGAAGAGATTGGCGGCAATGCGGTCTTCCGCATGAAGGAGTGGTGGTTCTACGCCAAGTGCGCTTTCGCTGATCCCGCTACCGTCCACAAGATCGTACGCAAGACCAAAAAGGTCGACGAATACCGCGCTGCCGTCGAGCGCGTCTTCCGTGAACAGCCGCTTGCACCCACAGCTCGCTTCCACGGCTAACTAGTCATCGGGGGCGTTCTTTAACGACTGGTCATCTAAGGACGTCCCCAACGACTATGTAGCAAAAACATGTACACCAGCATCCAAAGATGTCGAAAAATGTCGACTTTGGATGCTGGTGTACATGTTTGGGTCCGACGGGGGAGCGGGCCTAGGCAATCAGTGCATCAAGTGTAATGAGCTCTCTGAGCCGCTCCGTGCGTGTTTGCCCATGGCGTTTGGCTTTTTCGTCAAACGCCTCAAGAATCGATTCGCCCACACGTGCTGATATAACGACGCTCGGCTCATCGGAGATTGGTGGCCTTCCCAACTTGATGGTGTGACCTTTCGGCCACTCATCTTTTTCGTAGGCTTCCGCGGCTTTCTTCAACTCTCCGGGAGCAAACCCCATCATCTTTTCGAGCTGCTTAGCATCCATGGCGCCTCCTATCGATCGACATAATGTCGAGCGCCGGTTCTCGGATTCTCTTTTTGTATACAATTTTGTAGACAAAAATACAAGCAGTTCATCGGGCTAATTAGCTTGTTTTGACCTGCCTGTTCGATAGGAAATGAGCATTGACGGCTTCGATACTCCTTTGCTTTTCAGCTTGGAATTTGGATGCTCATTGAACTTCCGGAGGGGAGCCCTTTATTAAGCTATTGAGATTCTGGGCAGGAGCTCTCACTGGTCTTCGGTAATGGGGCCAGCTTAATTCGCGACACAGTGTGTCGCGAATGGGAGTAGTCGTTAGGTGTCCTTCAATGGCTACTCATATAAGAACGTTCAAGTGTCGGATTTTGTCATTTAGTGTCGCTCTCAGCGACTATTCTGGAGGGTCGTGGTCAAAAAAGGGCAAATATGAGTACTGTTGCCATTATGGTTGCATTTATTTGCTATAAATTGTAGCTCCTGATGAGATTTGTTCCCATTAAGAGCTACTTTTATTGAACATATGAGGAGAAATAACGTCGTCTGCGGACGAGTGGAACGTTGAATAGTTCCTGAAGTGATCAAAATCGCTGCTACTAAACAGGTAGCAGTACTCATATTTGCCCTTTTTTGACCACAGCCCTCTCGGAAACCTTTCCAGAGGCGTCAAACAGCCATAATCCAAAGGTCTCCTCAAACAATTAGCCGGCCAAGAGCGTCCATGACTACCAAAAAGCTGTACGCCAGCATCCAAAGATGTCGAAAAATGTCGACTTTGGATGCTGGTGTACATGTTTGGGTCGTATGGGTTGGGGCCCTGGACGGACAGAGCGTGCGTACTAGAGCAGGTTTTCCTGCACCCACGCGATGATGTCGCTCGATTCGTAGAGTGGTTTGCCGTCGATGAACAGGCAGGGAACCTGGCGTTTTCCGCCGACGGCGATGAGTGTCTGTTCGGCATCGGAATCGGTCGAGATATTGCGCTCGGGAATGGTCACGCCGTTATCGGCCAAAAAGTGCTTGACCTTTAAGCAATACGGGCAGCCGGTCATAACGTACAGCTCGAGCTCATGATCAGTAGCCATAGGTCTCCAATCGGTTGAGGTTTTGATTGAAATACCCAAAGCCGCCGCGGTCTATGCGCGCGTCAACGACGACTCGATGGCCTGTACCAGAAACGCCGTGGCTCCGGTGCCGCAGGGCTTGTCGTAGTAGTCAACAAAGCGCTGGTCGGCAAGATAGCTGTGGGCGAGGCTCAGGTACGATTCGTTCTGGGGCTCGTGTCCCCAATTGAGGCCAATCCATCGGCGATGCATTGCGACAAGCTTGCGAGCCTCGCTTCCATCCGCATCGCCGTCGCCCATGGCAATCGAGAGCTGGCCCAAAATGGCGCGTTCAAGTTCCTTCATGTCGTTCCACGTCTGAGGGTCCATGTCCAGCAGCGCTTCGTTTGCTGCATCGATAGCCTCATTGCCATAGCGTGCCCGCGCCTCGGCACCGTAGCGCTCCTCGTTTTCCTGCACGGTGCGCCAGCGCTCCAGTTGCGGCAGGACGGCGCCCATGAGCGAGACGGCTTCGTCGAGCGACATGCCGGTGTTTTGCGCCAGCCGCGGGGCACAATCTTCAATCATCGCCTCCATGGTGGTGTCGTAGGTGTACTTGCCGTGGTCGTAGCACCACTTGCAGTAATGGTCGGTCGTGGCGCCCGTGGCGTCGGTGCCGCAGTCGTCGGGTGTGAGTATCATGCCGCAGCTCTGGCAATAATGCTCGGGCATTTCGAGCAGGTGGGGCAGCGGCTCGCCGGTCACGGCGGCAATGAGTTTCATCATGTCGATGCCCGGTGTGACCTCGCCACGCTCCCAACGGCTGACGGCTTGGCGTGTGACGAAGAGCTTGGCGGCGAGCTGCTCCTGGGTAAGGTGATGGGCGCGACGGATGGCAATGAGCTTTTCTGCAAAGGCCATAGCGGCTCCTTTCTGCTGGTTGATGGCTTAAGCATACGCGGCGGCAGGCGCCCTTCCAAGCAACCGTTGGTTGCACGACGGGGACCGCGGCGAGGAATTGCGCGCAACGCCCCACACCTCCATGCCGTACAATGACCGGCATGGAACCTATCGCACACATACATACCGACCTGCCGCAGAAGTTCGGCATTCCGCGCAACAGCTTTTTGGCGCCTCATCTGCAGGGACGCATCGTCTTTGAGCCGGAATTTGCCTCCAACGCAGCGGTTGAGGGCCTGGACTCCTTCTCTCACCTATGGCTGTTGTGGCGCTTCGAAAACGGAACGCCCGGCGGCATGGCTAAGGACATAGCTGCCGATGCCAAGTCGCAGGACAGGTCCGGCACCAATGCCAAGTGGTCGAAGACCGTGCGCCCGCCGCGTCTGGGCGGAGCCGAGCGCGTGGGTGTCTTTGCCACGCGCAGTCCGTTTCGCCCTAATCCCATCGGGCTTACCTGCGTCAAGCTCGATCGTGTCGAGTTCACCGATGATGGCCCCATCATTCATGTGCTGGGGGCCGACCTGCGCGACGGCACGCCCATCTACGACATTAAGCCCTACATTCCGTTTGCGGACTGTCACCCGGATGCAACGGGCGGCTGGATTGAGGATGCTCCGTGGCAAGAGCTCGATGTTGAGTTCCCGCAGGCTCTTCAAGACATGGTCCCGCCCGCAAAGCTCCCCGGTCTGGTCGAGGTTCTTCGCCAAGATCCGCGCCGCGCGGGCAGCAAGCACGAGCCAAACCGCGTCTATCATCTGGCCTTCGCCGGGCTTGACATATCTTTTACGGTCGATAAAACCCAGCTAACCGTGGTCGCCGTCAACGACGCGCAAGACTAACCAGCCATTCGTCCGCACCCGTCAAATTAAGCGCCAAACCCCATGCCAAAATCGCCCGTGCTGGTGGACAATAACGCCTACCAAAACAATCACTTTGCACGGGAGTTCAGCATGAAATACGACTTTAGCTCGCTTATCGACCGCCACGGCATGGACTCCATCGCCGTTGACTCTTGGGGCGAGATCCCCGGCATGGCTCCGAACGCACCCGACGAGGGCTTCGACCGCATTCCCATGTGGGTGGCCGACATGAATTTCGCCACGGTGCCCACGGTCCAGGAGCACATCATTCAGCGCGCTCAGCATCCCATGTTTGGCTACTTTAACCCGCGCGCCGAGTACTTCGACCGCATCATCGAATGGCAGAGCCGCCGCAATGGCGTCGAGGGCCTGCGCCCTGAACATATCGGCTACGAAAACGGCGTGCTGGGCGGTGTCGTGTCGACGCTGCGCGCGTATGTCCAGCCGGGCGATGCAGCGCTGGTCCATAGCCCCACCTACATTGGTTTTACCAAGTCCATCGAAGCTGCGGGCTATCGCATTGTCCACAGCCCGCTTAAACTCGACGACCAGGGCGTGTGGCGCATGGACTTTGAGGACATGGAGTGCAAACTCGCCCAAAACCACATCCATGCCGCGGTGTTCTGCTCACCGCACAATCCCTGCGGCCGCGTATGGGAGCGTGACGAGATCGAGCGCGCCATGGACATCTACCGCCAGCACGATTGCGTGGTGATCTCGGACGAGATTTGGTCCGATATCATCCTGCCGGGACACAAGCATATTCCGACGCAGTCGGTAAGCGAGGACGCCCGCATGCGCACGGTTGCCCTCTATGCGCCCAGCAAGACGTTCAACCTGGCGGGCCTGGTCGGCAGCTACCACATCATCTATAACGAGACGCTGCGCGACCGCGTGTGCGCCGTGTCCGACAAGACCCACTACAACGAGATGAACGTCCTCTCTATGCATGCGCTTATCGGTGCCTACCAGCCGCAGGGCTACGAGTGGGTGGACGAGCTCAACCAGGTGCTTGCCGGCAATATCGAGTACTTCTGCAATTACGTGGACGAGCATTTTGAGGGCGTGTCCTATTCGCGTCCGCAGGGCACGTACATGGTGTTTCTGGACTGCACCGAGTGGTGCCGCGAGCATGGCCGCGATATTCAGTGGCTGCTCGACGAGGGGGCGCGCGTAGGCGTGGGATATCAGGACGGCCGCCCGTTCCACGGGCCCTGCCACATTCGCGTGAATCTGGCGCTGCCGCTTTCGCGCGTAAGGGAAGCGTGCGACCGCCTGGACCGCTACGTTTTTAATGCACGGTAAGTGAGCACTGCATGCGGGGTCTTCTGCCAAGTCGGCTGGAAGGCCCCGTGTGGTAAGGCATCTGTAACCATTGGGCGCAGACCTGCTGCGGAGGTTTATTTTTCCTGAATCTGCTTGCCGCAAAGATGCTCAATCGAAATCTCGTAGAGTTGGACGCCCTTGATGTCTTTGGCGATTTCCTCCTCGACTTCTTCGGCAGAAGGGTAGTACTTAAGCGCGAGCTGGCGGACTTTGTCCTCGATAAACGCGGGGGTGTCATTCGCCAGGCGACAACGGCCAAAGACCACGGTACTCATAACGTAGGGAGCCCAGTCACCGTCCTGGTACCACTCGTTGCCGTAAACGGTAAAGCAGACCTTGTCATCGCGCTTGAGTGCGTCGACCTTGTGGCCGGCCTTGGCGCCATGGAAATAAATCTTGTCGTGCTCGGCGTCAAAGAAGTAGTTGACGGGAATGGCGTACGGGTAGCCATCGTCGCCGTTGACGGCAAAGACGCCGCGCTTGCAGGTAGCGAGCAGTTCGCGCGCTTCTTCGTCGGTGATGGCGCGCTTCTTTCGACGTAAGGGCCTAAACATCGTTGGCTTCCTTTCTGGTCGTGCGTGGTGGTTGAGCACAAACTATAGCGAAACGGATCCGTTTTTCTTGATGCGGGCGAGCATGTTTTTGAGCTTGTTAAAGTCGAGCGGTTTGGACAGATGGGCGTTCATACCGGCGTCGTGTGCCGCCTTGGCGTCCTCGGCAAAGGCATTGGCGGTGAGCGCGATGATGGGGATATCGGCTGCATCGACCTTCTCGCTCAGACGAATCACGCGGGTTGCCTCGTAGCCGTCCATGTCCGGCATCATGATGTCCATCAAAATGGCATCGAAGCTGCCGGCGGGATGCGACAGGTACAGATCGACGACTTCGTTGCCGTTGGCGGCGCGGGTGACCACGATGCCCTCGGATTCTAGCAGCGCCTGGGCAATCTCGGCATTCAATTCGTTGTCTTCGGCGAGCAGCACGTTCATGTCGGCGAGCGAGCAGTCGGGCGCACTCTCAACCGTATTCGCCCGCGCCTGGGGATTCTCGTCGATATCGAGCGGAATCTCCACGTAGAACGAGGTGCCCACATGGAGCTCACTGGTGACTTCGATGGTGCCGCCCATCAGTTCAATAAGCGACTTGACGATTGGCATGCCCATGCCGGTTCCTTGGAACTTGCTGCGCGCATCGTCACCTTCTTGGGCAAACGGCTCATAGATATGCTTTAAAAACTTGGGAGTCATACCAATGCCGGTATCCGAAACGCTAAAGCAAAAGAGCGCGCGCCCGTTATCGAGTGGCTTGGTATTTGAGCTAAAGGTGACGGAGCCGCCGTGCTTGTTGTACTTAATGCTGTTGTCTAACAGGTTGATCATGATCTGTCGGATATGGGTGGGACTGCCGATCATGTATGGCCCCGTGGCGTACGGCAGACTATTGTCCTGCATTGTGATGGCGTTACTGGACGCGCGGAGCTTGCACAGCACCAGTGTATCGTCACAGAGCTCTTTGAGGTTAAAAGGCGCATGCTCCAGTGTTAGCTTGCGGTCTTCGATTTTGCCCATCTCGAGGATGTCGTTGATCAGCGAGAGCAGGTGATTGGCGGCAACGCGCGCCTTGGCACGGCTCTCGCGGGCGACCTGGATATCGCCTTCCTTCAATTCCTCGATCTCGATAAGGCCCAGGATACCGTTGAGCGGCGTTCGGATGTCGTGGCTCATGCGCGTGAGGAATGCCGTCTTAGCGGCGTTGGCAGCGTCGGCTTTTTTGCGCTCGGTTCGAGCGCGCACGAGCGCCCAGATGAGCAGGACGATACCGACCGACAACATACCGATGAGGGCAGCTGCAACGGCGGCACGGTTGCGATAAAGGAATTGAAGCGTGTTGGATTCCTGGGCCGTGTACGACGTGGAGGAGTAATTGCTTGCGGAGAGCGATTCTCCGGCATTGATGATGCCCTTGTTGACGATTCCCAGCAGCTCGGGCTTTCCGCGCGAAATCCAGCACGAGAGCTCACAGGTGTCAGGGAGCTCGGCCGTCTCGTAACCTTCGAGATCATAACGGTCGCCGATGGTTTTTATGCGTGAGCTGGGAGCGACGATGCAGTGCGCCGTTCCCTTCCTGAGGGCGTCGAACGCTTCATCGTCGGATTGGTATTCGGTCACGGTCGCTGTGGGAAACAGGCTTTCAAGTGCATTTTTGTTGACAAACGATGATTTGGTACAGGCGATGTTCTGAAGGTCTTTGTTCAGGTCGCTGCCGGTGTGGATGGCGGTGAGGGACACGGTCCCCAACGATGCCGACTGCACAACGCCTGATTGCTCGGCAACCCAGTAATCTCGGTATACCGGCAGCGCAACGTCTATGCTTCCCTTTGACAGAGCCTTTGACATCATCTTGTAGCTATCAAAGGCGACGGTTTTGACCGTAATGCCAAATTTATCGTGCAACGTCGTCGCAAGCGATGCGAGCGAGCCTTCCATTTCGCCGTTTTCGTCTTCGTTGCAGTAGGGGAGTTTGCCCGTAATGTAGCCGAGCGTGATGGTGTTGTCATTTGCTTTGAGCCAGGAACGTTCGGGGCCGTTGAGCGATGATGAACCGCTGTTTTTGACCGAGTAGTTAGATTTGACTTCGTCGATATAGCGTGGGTTGACGCGGGCGATTGCCGACATGGCGGCATTGATGTCGTCCCTTAGGTCGGGGCGGCTTTTGGGGACGGCAAAGTAGTAGTCGCTCGAACCAACGTAGAACATGGGTGACGCATCGGGCGACGAGAGCGTGTCGTTCATGATGACGGCATCGACTTCGTCGTTTGCGAGCGCGTCAAAGAGATCGGATCCTCCGTCATACTCCCTGTATGTGCAGGTGATTCCTTCGTTGGCGAGCCACTGCTGGCCAACGAAGGTTTGCATAACGCCGGGGTTGCAGCCGATGGTAAGGCCTTGGAGCGCTTGGGGGTCACCCTTGGCTAGATCGTCGCGATCGGGCCTGGCATAGATGTAGTAGCGCTCGGTGCCCTCGGGGTTCGAGGAAAAGAGCAGCTTTTGGGCGCGTTCCTCGGAGTAGGAGATGTTGGGCATGAGGTCGATTTCGCCCGCCTCGAGCATGTCCATAAGTTCGGTGAAGGTGCCGGAGACGTATTCGTACTGCCAGCCGGGCGTATAGTACGACAGGGTCTGGAGGTACTCGTAACCCCATCCCGAGAGGCGCTCGCCGGGGGTGCCGTCCTGGAAGCCCTCGTTGCTGACGAGCCAACCAACGCGGACCGTTTTGACCTGTTGATCGGAGCCGGCGGCAAAGGCGGGGGCGGGCATGATGGTGCTCAGTACGGCGAGCGCGGCAAGCGCGACGGCCAGGGTGCGATATATAACTGAACGAAGGACAGCGGAAGCTCTCACATGCAATCCTAACGAATCGAGACATTACCGCACAAGGATACCAGCTCAGCCTGCCTAGCCGGCAGTTGCGCCGCTAAACGGTTCCTCCCAGCACTTGGGGACAGTCCCTTTCTGCCGGCACAAAAGGAACGTCCTCAAGTGCCGGATGTGGGACAATACCGAGCGAATGTGATTGGGCATCTGAGAAAAGGGGTCGCGATGAAAAAGCTCAGGACGCTTGCCGACGTGTTACGCCAGGCTGGCTTTGCGCGCATCACGGGCCTGTTTCTTATCTTCTATCTGCTGTGCTCAACGGCTGTCTGGCTGTCCGAGCCCACGACCCTCACGTTTGGCGATGGTCTCTGGTTTAGCTTTGAGACGGTCTCGACCATCGGCTTTGGCGATATCCCGGCCGAAACGCCGGTCGCCCGCGCTATTACCGTCGTCCTGAGCGTCATCAGCATCTTCTACATCGCCATGCTCACGGGTGTGGCGGTGAACTACTGCAATACGCTCATTAAGCTGCGCCAAAAGGACACCATGGCGCGCTTTATGGACGATCTTGAGCATTTGGAAGAGCTTGATCGTGACGAGCTCGCCGACCTGTCGCGCCGTGTGCGCGAATATCGCCGCCGCCAACGCTAGAGCGGGCGCCGTGCGTCACGACGAGGGGGATTGAATATGAATATCACCGTGTATCTGGGCGCCAGCGTTGGTAACGACCCAGCATTTCTGCCTGCGGTGCAAGAACTGGGCAACTGGATTGGCTCCAACGGGCACGCGCTGGTATACGGCGGGTCCAAATCGGGCCTGATGGGCGCGCTTGCCGATAGCGTGCTCGGGGCAGGCAGACACGTGACGGGCGTTGAGCCGAGCTTTTTTATCGAGGCGGAGTTCCAGCACGAGGGCATCGACGACCTTATCGTTACAAGTGACATGGCCGAGCGCAAAGCCAAGATGATCGAGCTCGGTGATGCGTTCATCGCCTTTCCCGGTGGGACGGGCACGCTCGAGGAGATTGCCGAGGTCATGTCCGCGGTGTCGTTGGGGCACCTGAGTGCTCCGTGCATCCTGTATAACCTGGACGGTTACTACAACGATCTCAAGGCGCTGCTCGGGCACATGATCGATAAGGGTTTATCGAGCCCGCAGCGCCAGCAAGGCATTTACTTTGCCGACGATTTGCGCGAGATTGCCTCGATTATCAACGGATAAGTCTTGAGCCTGTCCCACTATGGCTCCCAATGGTGCCGTTTGCGGCGCAGACGGTTAGCTCGTTCGGGCAACGCTCGCTCTACAATAAAACATAACTATGTCGACTTTGACCGCGGGAGGACCCGATGGATAACCTTGCCAAACCCACAAACCGCGCGCTGTTTTTAGTTAGCGTTGCCGTGACCGGTGCGTTCGCAGGTGCCGCGGTCTGGCTGTTCTTTTTTGCGATGGAGCACGGTATCGACTATCTGTGGACCGAGATTCCGCACGCGCTGGGCGTCGCTTCGCCCGAGCTTGCCAGCGGCCCGTTTGGCTTTTTGCCGTACCCGTTTTTTGTCTGCTTGCTGGGCGGTCTGTTAATCGGTCTGTACGAGAAGATGACAGGCACCAAGACCGATGACCTCAACCAGGTGATGGCTAAGGTTAAGCAAGACGGGCGCTACCCGTACGACAACCTGGGCAAGCTTTCGCTCGCGGCATTGCTGCCGCTGCTGTTTGGCGGAAGTATTGGACCGGAGGCCGGCCTGACCGGCGTTATCGCGGGTCTGTGCAGCTGGGTTGGCGACCGTATGCGCCGCTTTGGCGCCGAGTTTAGGGAGCTCACGCTGCTGGGTACCCAGGCTGCCCTGACGGCGCTCTTTACCGCGCCCGTCTTTGGCTTTGTGGCACCGCTTGCCGGTAGCGCCGACGACCAGGGCGAAGACGCCGACGATGAGTCCGCGTCCGGCGAGATCACCATCAAGCTGCCCAAGGCGCAAAAGACGGTGGTCTACGGTATTGCGATTGCCGGCGGTCTGGGTACCTACCTGCTGCTTGGCCAGCTTGTGGGCGGCGGCATGGGCATGCCCAGGTTCGAGTCCGCCGAGGTGGGCAACCTAGAGCTTACCTGGCTCGTCCCTCTGTCGTTGATCGGAACAATCTGCGGCTGGCTGTACTTTGTCTCTGAGCACGCGAGCGAAGCGCTTGCCCATGCAATAGGGGAGCGTCCTGTCGTCAAGGCCATGCTAGCCGGTCTGGCGCTCGCCATCTGCGGCACGGTCCTGCCCTACACCATGTTTGCCGGCGAGACCCAGGCCGACGTGCTCATGGAAACCTACTTGACCATTCCCGCCGGCGTGCTTATCGCGACCGGTCTGGTCAAGGCCATGCTGACCCCCGCCCTCATCAACCTTGGTTGGCGCGGCGGTCACTTCTTCCCGGTTATCTTCTCGGGCGTAAGCCTGGGCTACGGCCTTGCCATCCTCACCGGCGCCGATCCGGTCTTTTGCGTCGCCGTCTGCACGGCATCGACGATGGGTGCGGTCATGCGTCAGCCGGTCATGGTCGTGGGCCTGCTGCTCATGTGCTTCCCACTCAAGGGTATCGTCTGCATGATCATCGCCGCCGTTATCGCCGCCGGCATTCCGCTGCCCAAGCCGCTGCGCAAGTAGCACGGTTAATCGCGAGTCAACTCCAGAGGGGCACTAGATGATCCTGTACTTTAGCGCGACGGGGAACAGCGAACATGTGGCGCGTCGCATTGCAGCGGCGACAGACGACAAGGTTGTGTCGATTGAGCGCTTTGATGCCGAGATCCCTCACCTTGTTGTGATGGAAGGCCCCTGTCGGCTGGGGTTTGTCGCCCCGGTATACGCCTGGGGCTTGCCGACGCCAATGATCGAGTTTTTGAAGACTGCCGACCTGTCGATTGCTGCCGGTGCAAAGGGCGGCGAGCGCCCCTATACGTTCTATGTCTCGACGTACGGTTCGACGACCGGGCAATCGGCCAAGTTCGCCCGCGATCTGCTGCACGAGCGTGGGCTCGAGTTAGATGCGGCGATGAGCGTCAAGATGCCCGATACCTGGACGCCTGTTTTCGACCTGTCTGACCCTCAAAAGGTTGAGGGTATCAATAGGGCTGCTGAGGCGCAGATTGATGCTGTGATCGAGGCGGTGCGGGAGCGGCGCACGGGCAATATGATGCGCCATCGCGTGCCCCTGTTTGCATCGTGCGCGTATCATGCGTTTGGGCTGCCGCGTATGCAGCAGACGAGCAAGTTTGCCGTCGATGCTAGCCGCTGCGTCGGGTGTAGCCTCTGCGCTAAGCGCTGTCCCATGGCGGCGATTGAGATGCGCGACGGCCTTCCCGTCTGGACAAAGCCGGAGTGCGCAGCCTGCCTTCGTTGCCTGCACTGTTGTCCCAAATTTGCCATCTCGCACGGTAAGCGCGCGGCATCCCATGGTCAGTACAGGCATCCTAAGCCAGGTGTGAGGATGTAGCGGCTGCTGGCCGCGCTACTTCCAAACTGCGAGCGCGGCGGTGCCCAGTACGATGAGGGCGAGACCGATGGCGCTGCGCCGTGAGAGTTTTTCATTGAATGACAAGCGCGCAAATAGTACCGATACGACAATCGATAGTTTGTCGATCTGCACCACGACGCTCACCTGGCCTGTGGCGATGGCGTAGTAGCATAGCAGCCACGATGCGCCAGTCGCAATGCCCGATGCCGCGAGAAATACGAGTTCGTAGCGGTCTACGTGCACGGCTTGGCCCATCTTGCCTTTAGCTGCCACGATTGCCCATGCCATAACCAGTACCACACAGGTACGGATTGCCGTGGCCAGGTTGGATTCGACGCCTTCGATGCCAGCCTTAGCAAGGATGGACGTGAGCGCTGCGAACACGGCGGCGCCGAGGGCGTAAGCGAGCCAGGTCCGGTCTTGCTGCTGCTCGGGTCCGGCAGGCTGCTTCTTCTCGATCATTAAAAACGTGCCGAGGGTGATGACAGCGGTTCCTACGAGCTTAACCGCAAGGTTGCTCGTCTCGCCAAAAAGCACGATGGCGATCAGTGCAGCGAGTACGGTGCTCATCTTGTCGACCGGTACGACCTTATTGACGTCTCCGATGCCCAACGCCTTAAAGTAACAGATCCACGAAGCACCGGTAGCGAGTCCCGAGAGGACGAGAAAGAGCCAAGATCTGGGTTCGATGCTGCCGATGGTTCCAATGGATCCAGAAATGCCCGCCATTGCCCAGGCGAAAACGAGCACCACGCAGGTGCGAATGGCCGTCGCGACATCGGAGTCGGTCTGCTTGATGCCGCATTTGGCCAGGACAGATGTGACGCCGGCAAAGAAAGCTGACACAAATGCTGCTGCGACCCACGACACGGGTGAAATGCCTCCCCAAAGAACGACCGCGCCAGATTTACGGCGCTCGTCCGATGATACCGTCCCGCCATGAAGCTTTGATATCGCTGTGGTGAGACAGGGGCCATAGTTCGAGAGGGCATTTGGTTAAGGCTCGAATCGAAGGTGAATGGTTTTCCGCGAAGTGAACGAGTAAATCTGGACCCCTGGAACATGCACACTTTTTTCGAACAAAACTGCAGGATTCTTAGACAAAACCGCAGGAATTGAGTCCTTAAAAATGTCGATGCTACAGGGCGCTGTTTTTACTCGTTCACTTCTCGGAAAAGTATTCACCTTCGATATGCTGACGGTGTCTTTTTGGTTGCCAAGAACTAGACGGCCTGCTGTGAGGGGCGGTGGTGACGCTATGCCGCCTTGTTTCATTGAAAAAATAAGCGGGGTACCACCTAAGCTTTTTTAGCTGTCGATTACAGATCGCGTACTCGATAAACCTTGGTGCTGACAGCGCAGCTGATTGCACATAGTGCGAGCGCCAGTACTGCAATTCCTGCACACAGACAGCCAAGGACGGCGGGATCGGGATTCGCTCCGGCAATCGACATGAGCCAGTTGCTGATGGGGTTGGAGGAGCTCAGCGCTGCCATGGCAAGGCACCCGAGCAGGGCAAACAGGCCGACGGAAAGGCGCAGCGCCTCCATGTGTCCAAATCGAAAGAACAGCGGCTGTGCCAAAAACACCATCATGAGGGAGATGAGCATCGATGCGGCGGAGGCTATTGTGGTCTCAAAGACGGTCTGTCCCGTCGAGGGAATACCCGCGCTGTTGAAGAGCGGGATGGAGACGATGCTCAAAAGCGCGGCGGCGCACGCCATGACGGCCGAGAAGACAATGATGCTCAGGTAGCGTGCACAGATGATGTCTTTGCGCGAGATGGGCAGCGTTGCCCGATAGCGCTCCCATCCGTTTTGATTGTCGTAGCCGGCCAGCGAGTTCATGACCACGATGGGCGACATGGCGCTGACCGCGCAGGCGCCGGCACTCATGCCAGAGTCACCGTCCGATGCGTTGGCGAGGGTCAGTACGACGAAGATGAACAGGCCGACGCCCGCGATGCTCGGGACAAGCGTGCGGACGATGGCGAGCTCAGACATAAAGGCGCGTTTCATTTCGAAGCCCCTTTCAGCGTGAGGCGAAGATAGTCATCAATGGTTGCCCGGTCGCAGGGAATCTCGGGGAAGGCCTCGAGCACATCGCGACGGTTGGGCACGAGCACGTCCACGCTATAGGCGTGGTGGGCGGCACGGGCGCCTTCGACGCAAGCCATAAGCTCTGCGGCCTGTGCTTGGGTGCAGTGGGCGATGCCGGCTCGGTCGGTAATGTCCTCGCGCGGCAGGTCAAACACAATCGAGCCGTTATCGATGCAGATGACGCGGTCGGCAGTGCGATCGAGGTCGGATGTAATGTGGCTCGAGAGCAGCACGCTGTGCTGGCCGTCGGCGACAAAGGCAAGCAACTCGTCGAGCAGTTCCTCGCGCGCCATGGGATCGAGGCCCGCGGTGGCTTCGTCCAAAACGAGCAGCTTGGCATTGTGGCTGAGCGCACAGGCGAGCTGCAGCTTCATGCCCATGCCGCGGGAGAGGTCCTTGACCTTCGTCTTGGGATCGAGGCCAAATCGGTCGATGAATCCGGCGAACGTTTCGCAGCTCCACGTGGGGTATGCCGGGCCTACGAGCTTCTCGACCTGGCCCACCTTGAGCGTGGAGGGGAAGGGACACGTGTCCAGGACAAGCCCGATGCGGGAGCGCAGGTGGCGCTGCGTCTCGTCGGGCGCGTTGGCGTCGCAGCGCTGTCCAAGCAGATGCACCTCGCCGGCATCGGGCTTTATAAGCCCAAGCGCGGCGCGAATGGTCGTCGTCTTGCCGGCGCCATTTGCGCCCACAAAGCCAACGATCTGGCCGGGCTCCACGGCAAGCGTGACGTCGCGCAGTGAAAAGCGGTCGCTCACGCGGCGCGATACACCTTTGAGTTCTAGCAACTTTTGCATGGTATAGCCTTTCTTGCAGATGGCTACTGCATGGTTTCGGGGGCTACGAGGTCGAGCATCTCGTGCAGCTTGTCGCGCGTGACGCCCAAGGCTTCGGCTTGGCTCGCCGCTTTCGCAAGCAGCTCTTCGATATGGCAGAGCTGATTTTCGCGCAAGAGTTCTTGGTTGCCCTCGGCGACAAAACAGCCCTTGCCCTGCACGGTGCAGATAAAGCCGAGTTGCTCCAGGTCGGCGTAGGCGCGCTTGGTGGTGATGACACTCACGCCAAGATCGCTCGCGAGTGCACGGATGCTGGGGAGTTTGGCTCCCGAAGCGAGCGCGCCCGAAAGGATCTGAGCTTTGACTTGCGAGGCTATTTGCTCGTAGATGGGCTTGTCGCTCGAATTGGATAGGATGATGTCCACAGCGGCTCCTTAGCTGTTGGGCTACACGTGTATATAACCGGTAAGCACAGTATATATACACTATGTACAGTTACGCAAGAGACAAATTCGGATTGAGCCGGCTACCCAGGCCCCAACTGATGAATTTGTCCTGATAGGCGCCCTAGAGCGGGATTTCGCGGCTACAATAGTGCGGTTACATCGACGTAATGCACTCAATGCAAGAAAGGATCCGCATGGCAAGCCTGTCGGATGAA
>DXLQ01000001.1:88124-89258 GCA_019414685.1 Collinsella sp.
CGACGTAATGCACTCAATGCAAGAAAGGATCCGCATGGCAAGCCTGTCGGATGAAATCTCGTCGCGCCGCACATTCGCGATCATCAGCCACCCGGACGCCGGTAAGACCACGCTTACCGAGAAGCTGCTGCTCTATACCGGCAGCATCCAGACTGCCGGTTCGGTCAAGGGCAAGAGCTCGGCCAAGCACGCCGTCTCGGACTGGATGGACATCGAGAAGGAGCGCGGCATTTCCGTTACCTCCTCGGTGCTGCAGTTCACCTATAATGGCGCCTGCGTCAACATCCTCGATACCCCCGGCCACCAGGACTTCTCGGAGGATACCTACCGTACCCTTATGGCCGCCGACGCCGCAGTCATGGTCATCGACGGCGCTAAGGGCGTCGAGGCCCAGACCAAAAAGCTCTTTAAGGTCTGTACGCTGCGCCACATTCCCATCTTCACCTTTGTGAATAAGCTCGACCACGAGGCTCGCGATCCGTTTGAGCTCATGGAAGAGATCGAGAACGTCCTGGGTATCAATACGTATCCCATGAACTGGCCGATCGGCAGTGGTCGCAACTTCCGCGGCGTGTTCGACCGTCAGACCCGTCGCGTCATTGCCTTTGAGGGCGACGGTCACGCCAACGCCACCAAGAAGGTCGCCGAGGTCGAGGCCGAGCTGGGCGATCCTTCCATGGACGAGCTCATCGGCGAGGAGAACCACAAGAACCTGATGGACGACATCGAGCTGCTCGATGGCGCCGGCGACGAGCTCGACTTGGATGCTGTGGCCTGCGGCAAGCTGAGCCCGGCGTTCTTTGGCTCGGCGCTCACCAACTTTGGTGTGGAGCCCTTCCTCAAGGAGTTCCTGCGCCTGGCCCCGACGCCGCGCGCCTATACCGATACGCTCACCAGTGAGCCGGTCGATCCCTGCCGCGACGACTTTAGCGGCTTTGTGTTTAAGATCCAGGCCAATATGGACAAGAACCACCGAGACCGTATCGCCTTTGTGCGCATTTGCTCGGGCAAGTTCGAGCGTGGCATGGACGCCTTCCACGTGCAGGGCAACCGTAAACTCAAGCTTGCAACGGGCACGTCGATGATGGCCGATGACCGCGCCATCGTGGACGAGGCGTACGCGGGCGATATCGT
>DXLQ01000010.1:0-27634 GCA_019414685.1 Collinsella sp.
GGGCTCCTATCTTTTTAGTGCCCTCGGATTGGGTCATAGTGTCTGTCGTTGCCAAAACAACGTCGTTCCCTTGGTTGGCTTAAAGTGGCGCTTGTACCTGTGGCGTTGCCATCGCTGCCGAAGGCGGCACTTGGAGACGTTCCTTTTCTGCCGGCAGTTGGGGACATTCCTTGTGCTAGCGTTGCATCGAGTGCTTGGGAAACCGCGACCCGGTTTTTGGCCGAATAGCGGGTCGCATTTTCCGGATGGGGTGGGTTACGGAAAGTGCGACCCGGAATATTGCTCTGAAACGGGATGCGGTTTCCCTGATGCGCCTCAAACGGAAAGCATATCCCATTCCGGAGCTCCAAAACGGGATGCGCTTTCCGCGCGGAAGAATTGTCGCAGCTGCGTTAAGCAGTGTCGCTCGTTACTCGCCCAGAATCAGCGCCGCTAGCTCGTCCTGGGTGTCCACCACGTAGTCGGCGCCGGCGGACTCCAGCTCTGCGCGGCCGCGGAAGCCCCAGCTGACGCCCGCACTCTTAAGGCCGGCGTTGTGACCGGTCAGGATATCGACATTGGAATCGCCCACATAGAGCGTGGTTGCCGGATCGGCGCCCAGCTCCTCCATCACATGCAGCGTGACGGGTGCTTCGGGCTTAGGCGGAAACGCGTCAACACGGCCCTGCACCAGCGCAAAGCGCTCGGAACCAAAATACTTCTCGATAAGCGGAGCCGCCGAGACGTGGTCCTTGTTGGTGAGCACGGCAAGCTGCACACCCGCGGCGCGCAAACGGTCGAGCATCTCGATTGTGCCGGCATAGGGGGCGGTGTGGTCCTCCTTGTGCTCGCCGTAGTAAGCCCTAAACTCGGCAAGCGTCTGCTCAAACATACGGCCGTCGCCCGCATACTCGGCAGGCATAAAGCGCTCAACCAGCTTGAGCATGCCGTTTCCCACCTTGTAGCGGTACTCGTCAACGGCAAACGTGGGCCAGCCGTGCATCTCGCAGGTATGGTTGCCGGCGGCCGCCAGGTCTTCGAGCGTGTTGAGGATGGTGCCGTCCAGATCAAAAATCACATGGGAAAAAGCTGCTGCCATGAAAGCTCCCGTCATTGGGTTTCAAAACGCACCTCATAATACTGGGCATGCGTGCCGGGCATGTTTGGAATCTGAATATCTTTAATAGCCCTGAGCCTTTGTCGTTAGCAAATTCTCGGCAGCTGCTCTCCCACGAGCATGTCGAGGATGCGGGTCGAGCCCCAGCCGGTGCGCACGCGCACGGCGGGACGGGCGCCCTCGGCAAGCGGCAGCACGCGACCGATGACGGCGGCATTCTCGCCGTAGCGGGCGGCGCGCATGGCGCTCAGCGCGGCATCGGCTTGCTCGGCCGGCACGACGGCAACCATCTTGCCCTCGTTTGCCACCTGCAGCACATCGTAGCCGAGCATCTCGCAGGCGGCCTGCACGTCGGGGCGCACGGGCACATCGTCCTCGTCGATCTCCATGGCAACGCCGCTGGCCTGGGCAAACTCGTTGAGTGTGGACGCCAGGCCACCGCGCGTGGGGTCGCGAAAGCAGCGTGTGTCGGGTGCTGCGGCAAGCACATCGGCAATCAGGTGGTTGAGCGGTGCGGCGTCGCTTTCGATCGTGCTCGAAAACGCTAGGCCCTCGCGTTGGCTCATGATAGCGATGCCGTGGTCGCCCAGCGTACCCGATACCAGAATGACATCGCCGGGCTGGCAGTTGGCGCCGCTGAGCGCCACGCCCGTGGGCACCTCACCCACGCCGGCGGTATTGATATAGACGCCGTCGGCCCCGCCGCGCTCGACCACCTTGGTGTCGCCCGTGATTATGGACACGCCCGCCTCGCGCGCCGTCTCGGCCATGGTCTGCACAATCTGGCGGAGCTTATCCATGGGATAGCCCTCTTCGAGGATAAAGCCGCACGACAGGTAGCGCACGTTGGCGCCCGAGGTCGCGACGTCGTTGACGGTTCCGCACACGGCGAGGCGGCCGATGTTGCCACCGGGGAAGAACTGCGGCGAGACTACAAAGCTGTCGGTCGACATGGCGATGCGCCCGCTCGCGGGCAGCGTGGCGACGCCGGCATCGTTGCCCTCGAGCAGCTCGGGCGACCCAAAGGCATCCAAAAAGACCTCATCGATGATACGCTTCATCATCTGACCGCCAGAGCCGTGGCCCAACAGGACGGTGCTATCGGTGGCAGTACGGGACATATCGAAAACTCCAATCGTGGGTGGTGCCAGTGTGCGGGTGCGTCCGGGCTAGTTGCGGTAGCGGTAGTACGCCGCGCAGCTGCCCTCGGAGCTCACCATGCACGGGCCGACAGGGTGCTCGGGCGTGCAGGTGCGGCCAAAGAGCGGGCAGCTGCTCGGCACAATGGCCCCGCGCAACACGTCGCCGCAGCGGCACCCACGCGGCTCGACCGTCGCCTCAACGGGCACGTCAAAGCGAGCACGGGCGTCAAAGCGCGAGAATTCGGGGCGGATGGAAAGGCCCGAGTTGGCAATCGGCCCCAGCCCGCGCCACGTGGTGTCGCATGGCTCAAACACCTGCTCGACCAGCTGGCGCGCCACGGGGTTGCCGTCTGCGTTGACGCCACGGCGGTAGGCGTTGTCGATCGCCGGCCTGTCCTCGACAACCATCTGGACCAGCATGCAGATGCCCTGCAGGATATCGACCGGTTCAAATCCCGTGACCACGCCCGGGGTATCGAACCCATCGACCAAAAAGCTAAAAGGCGCCAAGCCCGTGATGGTGGCGACGTGGCCCGGCAGGATAAAGCCGTCGATGGCGGTCTCGGGATCGTTGGCGATGGCGCGCAACGCCGGCGGCGTGGTCTTGTGGGCGCAATAGACCGAAAAGTTCAAAAGCCCGCGCGCCTCGGCCTCCAAGACGGCGGCGGCGATGGTGGGCGTTGTGGTCTCAAAGCCCACGCCCATAAAAATGACCGGACGATCGGGGTTTTGCTCGGCAATGTCGAGTGCGTCGAGCGGGGAGTAGACGATGCGGATGTCGCGCCCTGCCGCCTTTTGCGCAGCGAGCGAGGTGGATGATCCGGGCACACGCATCATGTCGCCAAAGGTGGTGATGATGGCGCCGTCTATGTTGGCGAGCGCGATTGCGTGGTCGATGTCGCGGTTGGCGGTAACGCAGACGGGGCAACCCGGTCCGCTCAGCAGCTTGAGCCCGGCCGGCATAATGGAGCGAAAGCCATAGCGGCCGATGCTCACGGTGTGCGTGCCGCAGACTTCCATAAGGTTGATGGTACGGTCGCCGACGAGCTCATGGATGCGTTCGATGAGTTCGCGGGCCAGCTTGGAATTGCGGAATGCCGAAAAGTCGATACCGGAGCGAGCCGGCTGTCCGGCCGCCACTAGTATGCCTCGGCCGGGTTGCTGGCCAGTTGGTCTTCTTCGGCCAGTTCGGTCATGGCATTAACGAGCTCGAGCGTTTCTTGCGCTTCCTGCTCGTCGACGATCTGGATGCCAAAGCCGGCGTGTACGAGAATATAGTCGCCAACCTGCGCCGTCGGCACGAGTCGCAGCGACACGGGGCGCTCGATGCCCATCATGTCGACGGTGGCCTTGAGGTCGTCGTCGCGTTTGACTACTTTACCGGGAACGGCAAGGCACATATTGTTCCCCTTTTAGACGCTTTGCGCTGGATAGGCGCTCAATAATCCATCAGTTGATGGTAGCGCTCGCGGGGTTCGCGGGCAAACGCGTTACGCCTGTGAGACGGCTGGGCACAGCGGCGTGCGAGGGCGAGCTACTGCGATGCAATCTGCGCAAGACGAGCGCTTGCGACCGCCGCCTGACCGTAGGCGATGCAGCCGTCATTGACGGGTACGGTGTGGGGGACCAAGACAGCAAGGCTCGCGCTTTTGAGCTCGCGGGTGAGGAGCTGAAGCAGAAGTCGGTTCATGAACACGCCGCCCGAGAGCGCGACGGTGTCGATGCCCTCGCGTACGCAGATATCGCTGGCGATGTGTGCCGAGGAGCGTGCGATGGCGACATGGAAGTCGAGCGCGAGCTTGTCGGCGGGCGCTCCGGCTTCAATTCCCTCCAAAAGTGCCTCAAAGAGTGCTTTCTGGTCCAGAACATCGGGGCCGTCCAGCCACGATGGGTCAGATGCGGAGTAGCCGGCGTTGTCGTCGGGAAAATGGGCGATTTCGCTGTCGAGCGCGCGCCAGGCGGCGGCTTCGAGCTCGATGGCGGGTTCGCCCTCGTAGGTTGCCTTGTCGCAGATGCCCAGAATTGCTGCCGCGGCATCAAAGAGACGCCCCATGCTGCTGGTACGCGGGCTGTTGATGCCGCGCTCGATCATGGTGGCTGTCACGCTGCGCGTTTGCTCGTCGAGGCTGTCCAAAAGCCGAGCGGCACCTGGGTGCTCGAGCAGACCGAGCTCACTGAGCAGGGCAAAGGCGTTGCGGCGGGCGTCGCGCACGGAGGCCGCCCCGCCGGGGAGCGCCCAGGTGCGCAAATGCGCGGCGCGTTCAAAGCCGCCAAGGCTGGCAACAAGAAACTCGCCGCCCCAAATGGTCCCATCGGTGCCGGCGCCGGTGCCGTCAAAGGCGATGCCAAGGACGCGCGCGTCGGTTGTAAGCTGGCCCGCGGCGATGGCCTCGGCCATTACGCTCGCGATATGCGCATGATGGTGCTGCACCTCGACGAGCGGCAGATTGCATTTTCGCGCCTGCTCGCGCGCCCACTGGCCCGATAGATAGCTGGGGTGTACATCGCAGGCCAAGGCGGCGGGCGCCAAATCAAAGAGATCTTCCAAGCGCGTGCGCGCGGCGTTCCAGGCATCGAAGGTCCCGCCGTTTTCAACATCGCCGATATGCTGCGACACAAAACAGGGCGCCTCGCCGTTCGTCCCTTCACGTGTGAGCGCAATCGTGGCCTTTTGTTGTGGCCCGCAGGCGAGCACGCAGGACGGAGCGCCGTCGAGCGCCGGCAACGGCAGCGGCTGGGGTGCATATCCCCGAGCGCGGCGCACGGGCATAACGGCGCCGTCGACCACGCGCACCACGGAATCGTCATAGCGCGAGAGAATCGCGCGGTCGTTACCGAGCAACGCGTCGGCGATGCCGGCGGCAACGAGGTGTTCCCAGGCAAGGTCGTCGTCGGTCTCGATGGGTTCTTCGCTCAGGTTTCCGCTGGTCATGACGAGCGCGTGCATACCGCAGACTTCTGCCGCGGCAAGCAACAGATGTTGAAGCGGCGTATAGGGGAGCATGACGCCGAGCTTGGGCAGGTCGTGCGCGACAGATGGCGCGAGGGCGAGGATGTCGGGGGAACCGTCGTTGTCCTCGCTAACAGTGCGCCGGCGCAGCAGCACGATGGGGCGGATACTGCCAGCGAGCAGATCGCGTTCAGCATCATCGATATGACACAGGCGCTCGGTATCAGCAAGACTACGTACCATGACGGCAAGTGGTTTGTTGCTGCGGCGTTTGCGACGGCGCAACTCGGCCACCGCCTGCTCGTTGGCAGCGTCACAGGCTAGATGGAATCCGCCCAGGCCCTTGATGGCGACGATGCCACCGCTGGCCAGCAGCTCAACGCAGCGCTCGATGATAGCGTCGCTGGCCTCGCGTGTGGTGCCGACGGCCGGTGTCGCGGACGAATTCCCGCACGCATTGCCGTTTACAGCCTCGCGCCACGTAATATGCGGCCCGCAATCAAAGCAGGCATCGGGCTGCGCGTGAAAACGCCGGTCGAGTGGGTCGACATACTCCGCAGCGCACTTGGGACACATGGGAAAACAATCCATCGACGTGGCCGCTCGGTCATAAGGCAGCGATCGGATGATGGTAAAGCGTGGGCCGCAGTTAGTGCAGTTGATAAAGGGGTAGTGATAGCGTCGGTCGGCGGGATCGAACAACTCGCGCAGGCAATCGTCACAGGTGGCGATATCGGGCGAGACGAGCGTCGTGTGCGCGGTCTGGTCCTGCGACGCCACAATGTGAAAGCCCTGCTCATCGGCAGCGCTCCAGCCGCCAGGCTCCAAATCCGCAATATCGACTCGCTCAACGCGAGCTGCCGCAGGCGCATGCTCAGAAAGCGCGGCAACAAAAGCATCGAGCGCATCGGCCAAAGCGTGCGCCTCGATATGCACGCCGTCGCCCGCATTGAGCACCCATCCACAAATGCCATGTGCCATGGCCTCGCGATACACAAACGGTCGCATGCCAACGCCCTGCACAATGCCCGTCACATGAATATGCGCATGCCGCATGCGACACCCCTCATCAAAACCGACCAAAAAGGGACAGGTTTATTTTGGTAGGTAAAACTTCTAAACCTGCCAAAACAAACCTGTCCCTATTTGGCAGGTGCGCTGCGGGAAATCCCGCTACAGCCCCAGGCTCTGCTTGGTGGCGGCGCACGTGAGCTCGCCGTGCTTAACGCCGCGCAGGCCCAGCAGACGGTCAGCCAGCTCGTAGACACGTTCGCCGCGACCCTTGAGCGCCAGAATCTCCAAGCAGTTGTGGTGATCCAGATGCACGTGCATGGTCGATACGATCTCGTCGGTGTAGTCGTGCTGCACTTCGTCCAGACGGCGCGTCAGGTCGCCGGTATGGTGGTCGTAGATCATGGTGAGCGACCCGATAACATGCTCATCGGGCGTGCGCATCTGCTCCTTGGCGATCGAGGCGCGAATCAGGTCGCGCACGGCCTCGGAGCGGTTGGCCACGTCGCCGCGGCGCGCGATCTGTTCGTCAAAACGGCGCAGCAGGTCGTCCGGTGCGGTAACCGAAAAGCGGACCAGCTCGGAGCCGGAGCCACTACAGTGGCAGCCTGCGTCACCATCCGCCCCGTGCGGATGCTCGTGCTCGTACCCGCAGCCGTGCTCATGTTCGGCCACGTTACACCAGCTTCACGGAGCCGACGGAGTTGTGGTCGGCCTCGATGGCTTCCTCGTAGCCCTCGAGCGCGTCATGCGCCTCGTGCAGCGCGGCCATGGCGGCCTCGAGCTTGGCGCCGATGCGCTCCATGTCAAAATTCTCGGTCGCATGCAGCAGCTGATGGCTCCACTCATGAGCGAGCTCGATGGTGTCGTCGACCTGTTTGACGCTCATGGCAAGCTGGCTCATGTTCATTCCAACATCATGCATGGAAAATCTCCTTTTGTATGGGGCAGTTCAGTGGTTCAGATTTTACTACGCCCGCTCTGCGCGCAGCTGCATAAGAAAACGGGTACGAGTCTGTGCGACCCGCACCCGTTCACTGGGGGCTGTTTGTGACTACCATACTATCCGTGGTTGCACTCGGTGCATCCAGAAGTCCGGCGAGCGGTGCAAAAGCGCTCATGGACGGCGGGTAAGTAACAAGCGTATTACAGATGCTTCTCCAGCAGCGCCTGCAGCCTCGTCTTGGGCAGAGCGCCAACCGAGCGGTCAATCTCCTCGCCGTTCTTAAACACAATCAGCGTGGGGATGCTCATGACGCCATACTTCATGGCCAGGTCCTGGTTGTCGTCGACGTTGCATTTGGCAACGGCAAGCTTGCCCGCCAGCTCATCGGCAACCTCGTCAACGATGGGCGAGAGGGAGCGGCAGGGACCGCACCACGGTGCCCAAAAATCGACCAGCACGGGCAGGCTGTCGTTAACGACGGAATCGAAGTTCTCGGGGGTAATCTGCTTAATGTCAGCCATGGTGACCTCCATAATGCGACGCGGCTCGGCCGCGTAAAACTCAGTACGACCGTGCTTATACCCAGCCGCCCGCAAAGCAACCACTCGCGGGCGGCTCTTTTATATAATGGTGGGCACGCAAACGATTGGAGAGCGCATGCCCACGTCACAAAGCCAGAAAAAAGAAGCCATCGCCCAGGCGACCGAGCAGGAGCTCGCATCGCTCGCGGGCCGTGGCGTGCGTATCGCGGGCAACGCGTGCTCGCCGATCGTGCTGGTCAAAGGCGATTTGGACGAGGCCGAGCGTTCGGGTGGCGAGCTTGCCGCCGGCCCGGATGGCGCGGCGTTGCGCAAGGCGCTTGGGGCCATCGGCTACGCGCCCGAGGATTTTTGCGTGCTGGCAAGCGTCGCCGGCGTGGGTGACGGAGCGGTCGCGGTGGGCGAGACTCTGCCGTGCGAGCTGTTCCGCGAGGCGCTTGAGGCTTTGGACCCCGAGGCAGTGCTACTGCTCGACAACAACGCGGCTGACGCCATGCGCGAGACCTACGCCGATATGCTCGTGGCGATCGATGACTTCGACACCGCCATGCTCAAGCCCGGCCTGGTCGCCCATGTGCAGGGCCGCCGCGTGCTCGCGCTCGACGGCTTTGAGGCGGCACTCACCGACAGGGCCGCTAAGCAGCGCATGTGGGCATACATCAAGCAGCTGACCCCGGCGGCTGCACCGCTGTAGCGGACCGGAGCCGGTAAGGCGGCCCTGACGGGTCGAGCGCGGCACCGGCTTATCGCGCCCTACATCACGGCGCGAAGCTCAAACCGGTTGCCGTTGATGCGGAACTGGCAGTTGCCGTTCATGCGTTCGACGGCAAGCTTAATGCTCTTGGTTCCAAAGCCGTGTCCGGTGTGCCCGGCTACGGGCATGCCGTCGACCATGCGCGGCGCGCGGCCAAACGTGTTGGAAACTAACAGCAGCAGCTGGCCGTCCTCTAATCGCAGGTCAAAGTCGACGAATCGCTTTCCTTGGGGTGCGGCGCTTGCGGCGGTGATAGCGTTTTCCAAGGCATTTGAGAGCACGCTAAACAGGTCGGCGTCACCTACGTGGATGGTTTCGGGTACGGCGGCGCGCAGGTTGGCGGTAATGCCGTTTCTATTGATATCCGAGTTAAATGACGAAAGCGCGATGTTTACGGTCTCGTTGGCGCAGAAGCGGCGTACGGCGGTGCGATCGCCGGCTTCGCAGAGTTCATCGATGCGTTTGAGCGCCTCGTCGGTGTGGCCCTCCTCAATTAAAGCGGCCAGGCCGCGTAGGAAGTGGCGCATATCGTGGCGAAGAATCGACAGCTCGCGCCCAGATTGACGCCAAGCCTCGAGCTCTTTGATGGCGGCGCTGTCGCGGGTTTCGAGCATCCAGCGCTCTCGCTCGGCGGTTTCCTTTTCTTCGTATTCGCGCAGGTAAACGGCAAGAAACATAAGATAGAAGGCACAGAGCGCAAATGCCAAAAACTCAACCGTTACCACCGAGCCCGAGTGGAACAGCGTGGTGTAGACGTTGGTGGCATAGTCAAAGACGTAATAGACAAGCGGCAGGATTAAAAGGATGCCCAGCTCGGTGGTGCTTTTAATCGCCAAGCGCGGACCGATGTCGCCGGCCCAATGCAACAGGACGGCAAAGACGGCGAGTGTGGTCGCGATGCGCGCCAGATAGTACGCGATCTGAGAATCGGTTGCGGCAAATGCGGCGATGCCCATCCAATTGCTGAACTGGCAGCTCAGATAGGCACTCGTAATGCCGAGCACGGCAAGCAGCGGGCTCAGGCGGTAGCGCGCGCACAAATAGATGACGAGCGGCAGATGCACGACGAGCGGATATACCTGGCGGGCAAAAAGCTCGCCGCCGACGGCATTGGCGAGGCCAAATGCGCATCCGGTTACGGCACCGACCAACACCAGTTCAAGCGCATGACGCCGGTTGATCTCGACACCGCACAGCGCCGCCGAGGCAAAGACGCCAAAGAGCAGCGTCGTGGCGTGGTGGATTGCCCAAAGGACCATTTCGACCGATGAGACCATCAGTGTCTCCCACCCTCAAAGCGCGCCGCAAAGTAGGCGTCTTGGAATCCCTGCTTGCAGCTGCGCGAAAGCGGGATGCACGCGCCCGAGCGCATGACGATGTCCGTGCGGTCAAAGTGATCGATATTGCGCAGGTTGACCTGGTAGCTGCGGTGGCATTTAAAGAAGTTAGCATTTTGCACCAAACGGTCCTCGACGCTGCGGAATGACTCGAGTGCCTCGATATCGCGTCCGTCGCGCAGGTGGAAGACCACGTGCTTGTTGCGCGCCTCGGCATATTCGATGTCGGACAGGCGCAGGGCGTGGTAGCCAAAGGAAGTTTTGATCACGAGCTCGTCGGTTGCCGCCGGGCGCATGCTCGAAAGCTCGTCGAGCAACTGCGCCAGGCGTTCGTAAGTCATGGGCTTGAGCAGATAGTCGAAGGCACGGACCTCGTAGGATTCCAGTGCGAACTCGGGCGACGAGGTGAGGAACACCAGGCGCACGGCGGTGTCGGCCTGGCGCAGTTCGCGTGCGGTGTCCATGCCGTTGACGAGCGGCATGATCATGTCGAGCAGAATGATGTCGGCGCGCGATGCGGCATGGCGGGCCAGCAGGTCCTCGCCGCGCGTGACGAGCGCAACATCGACCGTCGTGCCCGTCTCGGTCGACCAACGGTCGATCATCCGGTGCAGTCTATCTAGAAAAGCGACATCATCGTCGCAGGCAATAATCTTGAGCATTCGGCCCCCTTAAGTAGTTCGATTTTGCCACATCGGGCACGCGCCGCTTGCGGGGGTGCGGACCGTTTGCGCCTCACGGCGTGCAGCTCGCGCCAAGCGGTGTTGCGGTGGCGAAAGATGCCTCCTGCGCTATCGAAAGCCCGGCTATCCTCAGCTTGCCAGTTCGAAAATGGACCTGCCACATGATTGAATCTTTATTTCAACTTTACACCTAGGTTTACAGCTGTCTTGTCAGCTGTAAACCTAGGTGTCATACTAAAGCCCCAAGATTCGCCAAAAGAGAGGGGCCTTGATGGCACAGAGCGCGAACATGGATGCGTCGGAGCTTGCACGCGATATCGCGGCCGGCCTGGCATCGGCAACGACGGCAACGGAGCGTGCGGCACTGGTGCCCGCAGAGCTCGTCGAGGCCATTCAGCAACTAAAAACCCAACGTGACGCGGTGATCCTGGCGCACTATTACGTGGCGCCCGAGGTGCAGGCTGTGGCCGATTACGTCGGCGACAGCTTCTACCTGGCAAAGCTTGCCAAGAGTCTGCCGCAGCAGACTATCGTGCTGTGCGGCGTGGAGTTTATGGGCGAGAGCGCCAGTCTGCTCAACCCCACCAAGACCGTGCTGCTGCCCGAGCCGGGCGCGGACTGCCCCATGGCGCACATGGTCAAGCGCGAGACGGTCGACGCCGCCCGCGCCGAGTACGGTGACGACCTTGCCGTGGTCTGCTACGTCAACTCGACGGTCGAGATCAAGAGCTGGAGTGACGTGTGCGTCACCAGCTCCAACGCCGTCAAGATTGTGTCCGAGCTGCCGCAGCAGCATATCCTGTTCATTCCCGACCAAAACCTGGGCCGCTTCGTAGCCGAGCAGGTGCCGCAAAAGCACGTCATCCTCAACAACGGCTACTGCCCGCGCCATCACATCATCACCGTCGAGCAGATCGTCGACGCGACGGAGGCCCACCCCGACGCGCTCGTGCTGGCGCACCCCGAGTGCAAGGCCGACGTTCTGGCCGAGGCCGACTACATCGGCTCCACCGCCGGCATCATCAAGTATGCCGAGGAGTCGGACGCGAGCGAGTTCATCATCGTGACGGTCCGCGGCGTGCTCTACGAGCTCGAGCGCCGCTGCCAGGGCACCGGCAAGAAGTTCTATTTCCCCGCGGTGCAGCCCACCTGCGTCAACATGGACCTCATCACGCTCGAAAAGCTCGTGCGCTGCCTGGAGACGGGCGAGGGCGAGGTGCAGATCGGCGTCTCGGACGAGGCAGCAGACCAGGCCAAGCTCACGCTCGACCGTATGCTCGAGTACGCAGCACGCTAGAACAATGTTGCATGAGGGACGGTCCCTTATGCCACATTACAAGGGAGAGGATTCCTGTGGAAACCAAACAATACCCCGACATGGAGTGCGACGTCGTTATTGCCGGCTGCGGCGTGGCGGGCCTGTACGCAGCTCTCAACCTGCCGACGAGCACGCGCGTGATCATGCTCTCCAAGGGCGCTGTCGACGAGTGCGATTCGATGCTCGCGCAGGGCGGCATCTGCGTGCTGCCCGAAGGCTCGGACTACGATGCCTTCTTTGAGGACACCATGCACGCCGGCCATTACGAGAACCGCCGCGAGAGCGTCGACATCATGATCCGCTCGAGCCGCTCGGTCATCAACGACCTGCTAGCGATGGGCGTGGATTTTGAGCGCAAGGCCGACGGCAGCCTCGACTTTACCCGCGAGGGTGCACACAGCCGTCCGCGCATTGCCTTCCATGCCGATATCACCGGCAAGGAGATCACGACTAAGCTGCTTCAGGCTGTCCGCAAGCTGGACAACGTGCAGATTTTGGAGCACGTGGCCATGACCGACATCCTGACGGGCGAGCGTGACGGCGACACGGTGTGTGCCGGTGTCGTCGCCGTTTCCGTGGACGAGGACAACTCGGTTCGTCCCGCCGACGAGCTGGTAAATGCCGCTGAGGGCGCGCATGCCGGCGAGCCGTTTAAGATCCATGCCCGCCACACGCTGTGGGCGACGGGTGGCATTGGCGGCGTGTACGACCACTCGACCAACTACCCGCAGCTCACGGGCGACGCCTGCTACATCGCTCAGGAGCATGGCATTAAGATGGAGCACCTGGACTACGTGCAGATCCATCCCACGGGTCTGTTCTCGCCGCAGCCGGGTCGCACGTTCCTGATCAGCGAGAGCTGCCGCGGCGAGGGCGCGATTTTGCTCAACGCCGCCGGCGAGCGTTTTACCGACGAGTTGCAGCCGCGCGACGTTGTCGCCGCCGCCATCCGCGAGCAGATGAAGCAGGACGGCACCGAGCACGAGTGGCTGAGCTTTGCCCCCGTCGAGCGCGACGTGGTGACCGGGCACTTTGCCAACATTCGCGCGCGCTGCCTGGAGGACGGCCGCGACATCTTGGACGAGCCCATTCCCGTTACGCCGACGCAGCACTACTTTATGGGCGGCGTGTGGGTCGACAAGGACGGCCGCACCTCGATGCCCGAGCTCTACGCCGCGGGCGAGACGGCCTGCAACGGCGTTCACGGCAAGAACCGCCTGGCTTCCAACAGCCTGCTCGAGGCGCTGGTCTGGGGTCGTCGCGCCGCGTGGTATATGCGTACCGGCAAGTCGCTGGCCGTGGAGCAGGCGGGCGAGCCCGCGCTCGATGGCCGTCATCGCGCCCTGAGCGCCGACACCCTGTCAATCGATGATTTGGCCCGTGCCGCCGGCACGCAGGCCGTGGAGGAATAGACCATGAATCCCATTACCATGAAGCTCGTCGCCGATGATCTGATTTTGCAGGCCCTGCGCGAGGACATTACCTTTGAGGACGTGAGCACGGCGAGCGTGTGCCCCACGGCGCGCCCCGCCACGGTGGAGCTTATCGCCAAAGCCGATGGCATCATCGCCGGCCTAGACGTGTTCTCCCGCACCTTTGAGCTACTGGATCCGCAGAGCTCCGTGTTGTTCGATGTCTCGGATGGCGACGAGGTACACGCCGGCGACCATGTGGGTCAGGTGCGCGGCGACGCGCGCGTGTTGCTTTCGGGCGAGCGCGTGGCGCTCAACTACCTGCAGCGCATGAGCGGCATCGCTACTTACACGCATCGGATGGCGGCTGCGCTCGAGGGCACCAAGACCGTGCTTGTCGACACGCGCAAGACCACACCGGGCATGCGTGTGTTTGAAAAGGCGGCAGTCGAGATCGGCGGTGGCAGCAACCACCGCTATAACCTGTCGACGGCTGTCATGCTCAAGGACAACCACATCGACGCCGCCGGTGGCGTGACGCGTGCGATCGAGATGGCGCGCGCCCATGCATCGTTTACCACGACGGTCGAGATCGAGTGTGAGAACCTGGACATGGTGCGCGAGGCTGTGGAGGCCGGCGCCGATATCATCATGTTCGACAACATGACCCACGACGACATGGCTGCCGCGATTGAGCTTATCGCCGGCCGCGCCAAGACCGAGTGCTCGGGCAATGTGGATGCCAGCAATATCCGCGCGCTCGCCGACCTGGGCGTTGACTTTATTAGCTCGGGCGCCCTGACGCACTCCGCGCCGATCCTCGACCTCTCGCTTAAGCACCTGCGTCTGCTGGACGGTAAATAATGAACGCCCGCGAGCGTCGCCGTGCCATCATGGACGTGCTCGAGGTGGCCAAGGAGCCCGTTTCGGGCAGCGCACTTGCCCGCGAGGTTGGCGTGAGCCGTCAGATCGTGGTTCAGGATATTGCCCTGCTGCGTGCCGATGGGCACGATGTCGTGGCGACCAACCGTGGTTATGTGCTGCAGGAGGCCCCCAGCAGCCCCGCCGTGCCCACGCGTCTTGTTAAGGTGCGCCACAGCGTGGAGCAGGCGGGCGACGAACTTACGAGTATCGTCGACGCGGGTGGCGCCGTGCTTAACGTGATCGTCAACCATCGTGTGTACGGCAAGATCACGGCCGACCTGGACATCCGCAATCGTCGCGATGTTGAGCGCTACCTGCACGATATCGAGAGCGGCAAGAGTTTCCCGCTACTAACGGTGACGAGCGGCTATCACTTCCATCGCATCGCGGCGGAGGACGAGCAAACCCTCGACGAGATCGAGGCGATGCTCAAGGAGAAAGGCTACTTGGCGGACCTAATGCCCTACGAAGACGATCTGTCCTAGTAACGACGAATGCAAAAGGAGGCCTCCGCGGCGATGCGGAGGCCTCCTTTTTTGTGCACGGTGTACTTTTGAGTGTGCAAGTGGGGGAGTTGTTACTCCTCGACGATCTCGGTGATCGCGCCAGCGGGGCAAGCGTCCTGGCAAGCGCCACAGGCGACGCAGGAGTCCTCGTCAGCGACGGTAGCGACGTCCTGGAGCTCCAGAACGCCAGCGGGGCAGGAGTCGACGCAAACGCCACAAGCGATGCACTCGTCGGCATCAATTACGGGATGAGCCATGGTAGTTTCCTCTCTGTTGACCGACGCTACAGGCGATGCGCGCCGGTTTGATTCGGGCAAAAACATACCACGGGAGCGACCGTTTGCAATACCCTCTGACCGGCATCTTCATACCGTTCGCCGAGTATGCCAAGGTTTACTAAAAAATGCGCAGGTGGGGCCGTTGGCTGCGCAAATGTTAGCTAAAGGTGACTTGAAATATTGAGCTATTGAGCGCGCCTGCGGAAAGGGCATCCCGTTATTTGGTCGAAAAACGGGTCGCAGTTTCCGGTTGGGCCCGCTAGCGGAAACTGCGACCCGGTATCAGCTCTCAAAACGGGATACGGTTTCCGGTTGAGCCTTCAGACGGAAACCGCGGCCCGGAATCCACGCTCAAAACGGGACGAGCTTTCCGCAAGGCAGCCCCAGGCACCCTCGGACCCAAGCCTCAGCCATCTCTACATAGATCTCGATAGATTTGCCTAGAACTCAAACAGCGCATCTACCTGCGCATTTAAGAACCTAAACTCTCAGCAATAAGAAATCTTATATGAATTGACTTAGATTTTGTATATTCCGGCCCATAAGGGGATACACTACATCCTGAAAGACAAGCCGAAACACCGCTCGGCAGACCGCCGAGTCGGTGCAAACGCACAAGAGAGAGGGAATTTCTAATGGGCAAGATTCTTGGTATCGACCTTGGTACTACCAACTCCGCTATGGCCGTCCTCGAGGGCGGTTCTCCGACCATCATCGTGAACGCCGAGGGCGACCGCACCACCCCGTCTGTCGTGGGCTTCCGTGCCGACGGCGACCGCGTCGTGGGTAAGGCCGCTAAGAACCAAGCTGTCACCAACCCCAAGAACACCGTGTTCTCCATCAAGCGCTTCATGGGCCGCAAGTACTCCGAGTGCACCTCCGAGATCAAGACCGTGCCGTACGAGGTCAAGGAGGGCCAGGGTGGCCGTGCCGTCGTCGACATCGAGGGCAAGGATTACACCGCCGAGCAGGTGAGCGCCATGACGCTCGCAAAGATGAAGGCCGACGCCGAGAAGTATCTGGGCGAGACCGTCACCGACGCCGTCATCACCGTCCCGGCCTACTTCAACGACGCCCAGCGTCAGGCCACTAAGGATGCCGGTAAGATCGCCGGCCTCAACGTCAAGCGTATCGTCAACGAGCCGACCGCTGCTGCTCTTGCCTATGGCCTGGACAAGCAGGGCACCGACCAGCGCATCCTGGTCTTCGACCTGGGCGGCGGCACCTTCGACGTCTCCATCCTCGACCTCGCCGACGGCGTGTTTGAGGTTCTGTCCACCTCGGGCGACAACCACCTGGGCGGCGATGACTGGGATCAGCGCGTCATCGATTGGATGGCCGATAAGTTCCAGCAGGAGAACGGTGTCGACCTGCGTCAGGACCCCATGGCCCTGCAGCGTCTGAAGGAGGCCGCCGAGAACGCCAAGAAGGAGCTCTCCGCCGCCCAGCAGACCACCATCAACCTGCCGTTCATTACCATGAACCAGTCCGGCCCGCTGCACCTCAACTACACGCTGACCCGCGCCGAGTTCGAGAAGATCACCCGCGACCTGCTCGAGCGCTGCAAGCAGCCTGTCACCAACGCCCTGCGCGACGCCAAGCTTAAGCTCTCCGATCTGACCGAGGTCATCCTCGTCGGCGGCTCCACCCGTATGCCCGCTGTCCAGGAGCTCGTCAAGACCATGACCGGCAAGCAGCCCAACATGTCCGTGAACCCCGACGAGGTCGTTGCCGACGGCGCTGCCGTCCAGGGCGGCGTGCTCACCGGCGACGTCGAGGGCATCCTGCTGCTCGACGTTACCCCGCTGTCGCTGGGCGTCGAGACCATGGGCGGCATCATGACCAAGATGATCGACCGCAACACCACGATCCCGACCTCCAAGACCGAGGTCTACTCCACCGCTGCCGACAATCAGACCAGCGTCGAGATCAACGTGCTCCAGGGCGAGCGCGAGCTTGCCCGCGACAACAAGTCGCTCGGTAAGTTCCAGCTGACCGGTATTCCGGCTGCCCGCCGCGGCGTGCCGCAGATCGAGGTCACCTTCGACATCGACGCCAACGGCATCGTCAAGGTCTCCGCTAAGGACAAGGGCACCGGCAAGGAGCAGCAGATCACCATCTCCGGCTCCACCGCGCTTTCCGACGACGAAGTCGATCGCATGGTCAAGGACGCCGAGGCTCATGCCGAGGAGGACAAGAAGCAGAAGGAAGAGGTCGAGGTTCGCAACCAGACCGACAGCCTGTGCTACTCCACCGAGCAGACCCTCAACGAGCTGGGTGACAAGGTTTCCGCCGACGTGAAGTCCAAGGCCGAGGCCGCTATCGCCGACGCCAAGAAGGCGCTCGAGGGCTCTGACGTCGAGGCCATCAAGGCCGCCGGCGAGTCTCTGCAGTCCGTGGCCTACGAGCTGGCCCAGGTTGTCTACGCCGACGCTCAGCAGCAGACCGACGGTGCCGCCGGCGCCCAGCCTGCCGACGATGACGTCGTCGATGCCGACTACGAGGTTGTGGACGACGAGGACAAGTAATCATGTCCGCCCGTAAAGCTCGCACGGAGGCGGCTGCCACTGGCGCCGCCCCCGTTGACTCTGAGGAGAAGGACGTGAAGATTCCCGTAGAGGCCGTCGACGATACCGAGGCCAACGAGGCCGCGGCCGCCGAGGCTGCCGAGAACCAGGTAGAGGATTCCAACAAGGAGGCGACGATGACCGAGGACGAGATGGTGGAAGCCGCTATCCGCGCCGGTGAGGAAGCCGCCGACAACGACTTTAAGCTCAAGTTCGAGCAGGCCCAAAAGGAGCTCGCCGACGTGCGTAGCGAGCTCGATGCTGCGGCAGAGGCCCAGAAGGCCGCCGAGGACAAGGCAAAGGACGCCACCGAGCGCACCGCCCGTCTACAGGCCGACTGGGAGAACTTCCGTCGCCGCACCGCCAACGAGCGCATCGCCGAGCGCGAGCGCGCGACCGAGAAGCTCGTCACCGCGCTGTTGCCGGTGATCGACGATATCGAGCGCGCGATCGACCATGCCCGCAGCCAAGAGCTTTCCGACGACTTTAAGCAGTTCGTCGACGGCGTCGATGCGGTTCATGCCAAGCTGCTTGATGTGTTTGCGCACGAGGGCGTTGAGCCCATCGACCCCAAGGGCGAGGCGTTCGATCCGCTCGAGCACCAGGCTGTGGGCCGCGTCGAGGACGCATCGCAGTACGACGAGACCGTCAACGACGTGTACCAGAAGGGCTACCGCATGGCGGATCGCATCCTGCGTTCCGCCATGGTGACGGTGACCTACGGTGGCGAGAAGCGCCCCGCACCGGAGCCCGAAGCGGCGCCCGAGGATGCTACGGCCGATACGGCCGAGAGCACCGAGGAGTAATTGAGAAGGGCCCCGGGGCAACACCCGGGGCCCTTTCTGGCCTAGTGCCATATGAAAGCATGAGCCGCCGCCCGCTGGGCGGCGGATGTAACAGGAGAGGAGCTACGATGGCTGCAGGCAAAACCTTCTATGACATCCTGGGCGTATCCAAGAGCGCCTCCGACAAAGAGATCAAGAGCGCGTTTCGCAAGCTCGCGCAAAAATATCACCCCGATGCCGGCGGCGACGAGGCCAAGTTCAAGGAGATCAGCGAGGCCTACGAGACGCTTTCGGACGAGAAGAAGCGCAAAGAGTACGACCAGATGCTCATGTTTGGCGGCATGCCGGGCGCGGGCGGCGCGTATGGCGGCGGCTACGGTGCCGGCGCGGGTGCCAGCGGCTGGGGCGACATCTTCGACAGCATCTTTAGCGGCAACGGCGCCTGGGGCAGCGATTGGGGCTCGGGCTTTGCCGGGGCTGCGGGCGCTGCCGGTGCCGGCGCGGGTCGCAGCCGTGCTCGCAAGGGCGGCGACCTGTCGCTGACCGTCGATGTGACGGCCGAGGACGCGTTTCGCGGCGTGACGCACAAGGTCACCTATCGCATTCCCTCGACGGGCGAGCAACAGACAATTACGGTCTCAGTGCCTGCGGGCGCGGTCGACGGTGGCAAGCTGCGCTACAAGCGTCGCGGCGAGTACGGCGTTGCCGGCGGCGAGCGCGGCGACCTGGTCGTGACCACGCACGTGGAGGAGCATCCGCTGTTTAAGCGTAAAGGTGCCGACGTGACTATGGAGGTACCGGTCTCGGTCTACGAGGCGGCGCTCGGCTGCACGGTTGACGTGCCGACGCCCGGCGGCGCGACGGTTCGTCTGAAGGTGCCCGCTGGCACCCAGACGGGCAAGAAGTTCCGCTTTAAGGAAATGGGGGCGCCCGACGTTAAGCATCGCGGCCGCACGGGTGCACTGCTTGTCGAGATCAAGGTGCAGGTTCCCACGAACCTATCCGATGATGAGCGCGACGCCATGGCCAAGTTGCGTGAGGTCGACACGCGCGACTATCGCGAGAAGGTCAACCGTTACAAGGCGACGTACTAGGGCGGTCGTGGCGCACGCCCGCGCCCGCGGGCTTATGATGGACGATAACGAGACGGAAAGGGGTCAGGTAGCATGGCCGAGGACAATAGGAACAAACCGCTGTACATGATCAGCGTGGCGGCCGAGCTGACCGGCATGCATCCGCAGACTCTGCGCGTCTACGAGTCCAAGGGCTTGGTGAACCCCCAGCGCTCGGGCGGCAACACGCGTCTGTATTCGCGTGCCGATATCGAGCGCCTGGAGCTCATCAACCAGCTGACTGACGAGGGCATCAACCTTGCCGGCGTGGTGCGCATTCTCGATATGAAGGAGCGTGCCGAGGAGCGCGAGCGCGAGAACGAAAAGCTCCGCGCCCGCGTGCGCCAGCTCGAGGACGAGCTGCACGAGTACAAGATGCAGAAGAAGATCACCGCCCTGGCCCCGCGCGACGGCTCAGTCAACCCCGAGCAAGTCATGCGCAAGCTGCTAGGTACGGGTAGCGACCTATAGCTCCGCCGACGCTGCCGGGCACTCATTGGGGACAGACTTAAATGAGTGCCCGCAGAATGAGAGTGGATAATCTCCCGTTTTTGGCCTGTTTGCAGGCTCAAAGTGGGAGATTATCCACTCTCGTCATTTCGGCGTCTAAGTCTGCCCCCGGCGCCCAACTCGTTCTTTGCTTTACTGAGATAAAGTGAACGTGCAGATTCGTAACCCACTCGCAACCGTTCTATGGCACGATATTGAACGAATGTATGCTATGCGCCCAAATCGTTTTGGGCAGAGTGGGAGACAGTATGGTCAAGCTGTACGAGGACGGCATCTACCTGCGCGGCGGCAGCGAGGTTGTGCCTGCGGCCGAGGCTGCCGAGCGCGGTATTACGCAGACGCCCGAGGATGCCAAGCGCGGCACCATCGCGTATTCGATCCTCCAGGCACACAATACGTCCGGAGATCCCGAGGCACTCAAGATTCGCTTCGACGCCATGGCGAGCCACGACATCACCTTTGTCGGCATCATCCAGACGGCGCGCGCCTCGGGCATGGAGCAGTTCCCGCTGCCTTACGTGCTCACCAACTGCCATAATTCGCTGTGCGCCGTGGGCGGCACCATCAACGAGGACGACCACGTCTTTGGCCTCTCGGCCGCCAAGAAGTACGGTGGCATCTTCGTTCCGCCGCATATCGCCGTTATCCACTCCTTTATGCGTGAGAACTTCGCGGGCTGCGGCAAGATGATCCTGGGTTCCGACTCGCACACCCGCTACGGCGCTCTGGGCACTATGGCCGTGGGCGAGGGCGGTGGCGAGCTGGCAAAGCAACTGCTGCGCGACACCTACGACGTCGCCTATCCCGGCGTCGTCGCCATCTACCTCACGGGTGCCCCGCGCCCCGGCGTCGGCCCGCACGATGTGGCGCTCGCCATCATCCGCGCTGTCTTTGCCAAGGGCTACGTCAAGAACAAGGTCATGGAGTTTGTGGGCCCCGGCATCGCGAGCATGACGACCGACTACCGCAACGGCGTCGACGTCATGACCACCGAGACCACCTGCCTGTCGAGCATCTGGGCCACCGACGAGGACACGCACGCGTTTTTGACCATGCACGGCCGCGGCGACGACTATCGCGAGCTCAAGCCCGCCGATGTCGCCTACTACGACGGTTGCGTCGAGGTCGACCTGTCGAGCATCAAGCCCATGATCGCACTGCCGTTCCATCCTTCCAACGGCTTTGAGATCGACGAGCTCAACGAGAACCTCGAGGACATCCTGCACGAGGTGGAGCTCGAGGCCGCCAAGATCGGCGAGGGCAAGACGCACTTTAGCCTGCTCGACAAGATCGTCGACGGCAAGCTGCACGTGCAGCAGGGCGTTATCGCCGGCTGCTCGGGCGGCAACTATGACTCCGTGGTCCAGGCTGCCCGCGTGCTCAAGGGCGCCAATACCGGCTGCGGCGAGTTCTCGCTGTCGGTCTATCCCACGAGCCAGCCCGTGGCGCTCGAACTTACACGCCGCGGCTACATCTACGACCTCATGGAGGCCGGCGCAATCGTGCGCACGGCATTCTGCGGCCCGTGCTTCGGCGCCGGCGACACGCCCGCCAACAACGGCCTTTCGATCCGTCACACCACGCGCAACTTCCCCAACCGCGAGGGTTCCAAGCCGGGTAATGGCCAGCTGAGCGCCGTGGCCCTGATGGACGCCCGCTCCATTGCGGCAACGGCTGCCAACGGCGGCGTCCTGACGCCGGCGACCGACCTGCCCGAGGACACTTGGGACGAGGCCTGCGAGTACACCTTTGACGACGCGCCGTACAAGAAGCGCGTGTACTGGGGCTTTGGCAAGGCGGAGCCTGCCGACGAGCTGGTCGAAGGCCCCAACATCAAGCCGTGGCCCGCGATGGAGCCGCTCGGCGACGACATCCTGCTCAAGGTTTGCTCCAAGATCATGGACCCGGTCACCACGACCGACGAGCTCATTCCCTCGGGCGAGACGAGCTCCTTCCGCTCCAACCCGCTGGGCCTGGCTGAGTTTACGCTGAGCCGCCGCGACCCGGCCTACGTGGGTCGCTCCAAGGAGGTCGACGCTGTGGAGAAGCGTCGCGTTGCCGGCGAAGCGGCAGGCGACCTGGCGGCGCTCGATGCCGAGCTTGCCGGCGTGTTTGAGGCGCTGGCTGGCGCGGGTGTCGCGGCAGACGCCAAGGCGACCGAGTACGGCTCCATGCTCTATGCCAAGAAGCCCGGTGACGGTTCTGCCCGCGAGCAGGCCGCGAGCTGCCAGCGCGTGATTGGCGGTCTGGCCAATATCGTTCACGAGTACGCCACCAAGCGCTATCGCTCCAACGTGATGAACTGGGGCATGGTGCCCTTCCAGATGGAGGCCGAGCCCAACTTTGAGGTGGGCGACTACGTCTTTGTGCCGGGTATACGCGCTGCGCTCGATGGTGACCTGAAGGACATCGCCGCCTACGTGGTGCGCGCCGACGGCACGTTCGAGCAGATTGAGCTCTACATTGCCGATATGACGGCAGAGGAGCGTGCCATCGTCAAGGCCGGCTGTCTGATCAACTACAACAAGTTCAAGGCCGCTGCCGAGTAACGCGCTTAATTGTCCGCCCGGGGCTTACCCTTTCCCGCCCGCTCACGCGCTTCGCGAGGGTCGCGTTCGGGAAAGGATAAGCCCCGGGCTACATTTCTGCGTTCTCGTTGGGTCTTGAGGGACGCTAATAAATAGACTTGCTTGATGCTGCCTCTGTTATCGGGGCGGCTTCTTTTTGTCGAAAACCGCCACAAAGGGGACAGGCACCTATGTGGTGGTCCCGTTTGTCTCGACCTGTAACATCTGGGCCCCTATTTGACGAGCGGTTGTTACAGATTGAGACAAACGATCGCTGCCGATCATTTCATCTCAATCTGTAACATCTAGGATCGAAAAGGGCCGCTAGATGTTACAGATCGAGACAGTCGAGTGCCAGAGTCGAAAACCACCACAAAGGGGCCTGTCCCTTTCGTGGTGGTGGGGGCGAGCTCGATGCTGCCGTGCTCGCTGAACGACATTCTAATGAGCGTCTCTACAGGATTTTATCTGGGCTGGCGGGCTTGGTTGTTTTGGGGATGCCGAGTTTGGATGACGCGAAATCGTCAACATTGTCCTTAATTCCGTCTTTGGTTTAGACAGTGACCATATAGGTGCTGTGTCCGAATTCGCCCTTGTCGCGTGTTGCCCAGGCATCCCAGTAGGCGGCCCCGTTTCGCCCTTTGATTTTTCCGACACGGCGGAGTTCTGTTCTCTTTAATTTCTGGTTGCTATAGATGGTTCGACCGGCCTCCTCGGTGAGCCCGCACTGTCCAAGCAGCTTGTCGAGGACTTGGTTCATGTGGCGCTCATCGGTGTTTGGTGCGTAGTCGTAGGCGAGGGTGATGGAGTCGAGTGGCTGGTCGTCGATCAGATAGTTTAGCGCCTGAGGTTCAAGGCAGAAATAGGGGGAGCATCCGTCGACCTTGCCGAGCAACGGTAACTTGGACTGCCAACTTCCGGTGGGAATTGCATATTCGTAGAACACGCCACGGCAGACAAAGGAGAGCGAGGTGGCACGCGAGCCGGCGTCGATCATCCCGCAAAGATCGAAGGGCGAGGCGATACCAAAAGAAAAGGGCGTGATGACGATAAGGAAGAGCATCACGATGGGTATGGCGAGAATGGCGATGACGTTGCGACCGGTGGAATGAGACGGCTTCATATGCGCTCCTCGAGACAGAGATCTGTTGAGGATAGGCAGAAATGGATATGTTCAGAGAACAATTCAAGTTTAATCTCATGGCGCGAGATGGTCGACCGTTAGCGTCGAAAACCACCACAAAGGTGCCTGTCCCCTTTGTGGTGGTGAGGAGCGCGCGGCTTCTTTTGGTAATAGTGTTAGCTGGCGGTATCATTAGTGCAGGTGGTGAAGGTTTGCATTGTGGGGTGTTTTGCCGTGAGCCGTTCTGCCCGTATTGGATTGATTGTCTTGGTGCTTGCGATCGCTGTGGTTGGCGCGGGCGCTGTCGGTATGGCATTTCTACCTGCTGCGGTGACGGAGCCGGTGGTCAAGCCTGTGACTCAATCTGTCGAACTTCTGACCGGCGACGACAAGCCCGAGACCATTACCGTTGATTTTGATGAGCAGCCGGCTGTGCTGGGTATTAGCAATTATCCGCGTATTCAGCTTGGGGCCATGCGCTATACCACGGATACAAGCCTGATCGATAGGGCGTCCGAGCTACTCAAGGGCAAAACATTTAAGCGTTGGTACGGATATGCGTCCTATCGGGCAAAAGCGAACGACATGGTTGGCGGATGCCACTCTTCCATCGAGCTGGACACTGCAAACGGCGCAAAGTTATGTGATGTCTCGTACGATCCGGGCTACGAGGGCAATGAGGGGCCGGGCATCTACATCATGGACGGCGATGTCGCCTATGTCATGGAGGGCGACCAGACCGAGCTCAACGATTTTATGGGTCAGTGTATCCAAGATGCCTATAAACAGACCTGCTTGCCTGACCCGCAGACTGCACGCGATAGTGGGTCTGCCCGTACATGGCTGTTCGAGGATGAGATGCCCTGGACCGTCGAATCGGGAAGTACGGGTTCGGCGAAGGAGTAGAGACCGCGACCACCACAAAGGTGCCTGTCCTCTTTGTGGTGGTTTTCGGTCTGTCTCGATCTGTAACATCTTGGCCGCTAAAAGTGGGCTTGGTGTTACAGATTTAGATTTTTGATCCGGGTGTTTTCTGTTCGTCTCGATTTGTAACAGATAGAGCTCTATTTGCCGAGTAGATGTTACAGATTGAGACAAACGGGTGCCGCTGAACAATTCGTCTCGATTTGTAACATCTGGAGCCAGAAACGGTCGATAGATGTTACAGATTGAGACGGTAGCGCACCTGTGCGGCGGCGGGCCGACATCTTTACCCCTATCTCTCAATCACTCAGAAAATCTTATATATAGAGACTTAGATTTGTGTATAAGATCGCGCAAAGCTGGCAACAATACTTCTCGAACAACGTGAAGCCGCCCCGTAGGGCGGCCGCCCCAAGAGAGGTGATTCCATGAGAATCGATAAGCTAGCAATGACGTCGCGCGAGGCGCTGCAGACCGCCATGAGCACGGCCGCTGACGCGCAGGCCGGCGCGGTGGAGCCGATTCATCTGCTGTCTGCCCTGCTCGGTGCCGGCGAGCGCAATATCTCCGTGATCATCGAGCGCATCGGTGCCGACCCGGCTCAGCTCGCACGCTCCACACAGGATGCCATCGACCACGCGCCCAAGGTTTCGGGCGAGGGCCAGCAGATGGGCCTGTCCAACGAGCTCGTCCGCGTCATCGAAAAGGCCGAGAAGAAGGCCACCAAGATGGGCGACAGCTTTGTGGTGACTGAGCATCTGCTGATGGCGCTTGCCGAGGACAAGGGCGAGGCGGGCCGCGTGCTGCGCGACGCCGGCGTCACCAAGGAGCGCATCGAGCAAGTCTACGAGGAGCTGCGTGGCGATGACCGCGTGACGTCTGCCGAGGACAAGACTCAGTTTGAGGCACTGGAGCAGTACGGTCGCAACATCTGCGATCTGGCCCGCGCCGGCAAGCTCGACCCGGTCATCGGCCGTACCGATGAGATTCGCCGCACCATCCAGGTCCTGTCCCGTCGCACCAAGAACAACCCCGTGCTCATCGGTGAGCCGGGCGTCGGCAAGACGGCCATCGTCGAGGGCATCGCCCAGCGTATCGTGGCCGGCGACGTGCCGAGCACCCTGCGCGACCGCGACCTTATCGAGCTCGACATGAGCGCGCTGGTCGCCGGCGCCAAGTACCGCGGCGAGTTCGAGGACCGCTTGAAGGCCGTACTCAAGGAAGTCCAGAAGTCCGAGGGCAAGGTCATCCTGTTCATCGATGAGCTCCACACCATCGTGGGCGCGGGTGCCACCGAGGGCTCCATGGACGCCGGCAACATCCTCAAGCCGGCGCTCGCCCGTGGCGACCTGCACGCGATCGGCGCGACCACGCTCGACGAGTACCGCAAGTACATCGAGAAGGACGCGGCGCTCGCCCGTCGTTTCCAGACCGTTATGGTGAGCGAGCCTACCGTCGAGGACACCATTTCGATCCTGCGTGGCCTCAAGGAGAAGTACGAGATCTTCCACGGTGTGCATATCACCGATAGCGCGCTCGTGGCAGCTGCCGACCTCTCCGATCGCTACATCGCCGACCGCTTCCTGCCCGACAAGGCCATCGATCTGGTCGATGAGGCGGCAAGCCGCCTGCGCATGGAACTCGACAGCATGCCGGTCGAGATCGACGCCACCACGCGTCAGCTCACCCAGCTGCAGATCGAGGAACAGGCGCTCATGAAAGAGACCGATGACGCCTCCAAGGAGCGTCTGGAGGCCCTGCGCCAGGAGATTGCCGAGGTCCAGGAAAAGCTTAACGTGCAAAAGGCCGGCTGGCTCAACCAGAAGAACGCCATCGACCACGTGCAAGAGCTCAAGGGGCAGCTCGACGAGGCCAAGAGCGAAGAGGAGCGCGCGACGCGCAATGGCGATTTGGGTCGTGCGTCCGAGCTGCGCTACTCCGTGATTCCGGGCCTGCAGCAGCAGATTCAGGATTCCGAGGCCGCGCTCGAGGCGCAAAAGCAGCAGGACGGCGAGGGCCTCAACGAACAGGTGACCTCCGATGAGATCGCCGAGGTCGTGAGCGCCTGGACCGGCGTGCCCGTGTCCAAGATGATGCAGGGCGAACTCGACAAGCTCAAGGGCTTGGAGGGCGAGCTGCATAAGCGCGTCATCGGCCAGGACGAGGCCGTCTCCGCCGTCGCCGCAGCTGTGCGCCGCAGCCGTGCGGGCCTCTCCGATCCGGACAAGCCCATCGGAAGCTTCTTCTTCCTGGGTCCCACCGGCGTGGGCAAGACCGAGCTCGCCAAGGCGCTGGCCGAGTGCCTGTTCGATGACGAGCGCGCGCTCGTGCGTATCGACATGTCCGAATACATGGAGAAGTTCAGCGTCCAGCGTCTGATCGGTGCGCCCCCGGGATACGTGGGCTACGACGAGGGCGGCCAGCTCACCGAGGCCGTGCGCCGTCGCCCGTACTCCGTAATCTTGCTCGACGAGATGGAGAAGGCTCATCCTGATGTCTTCAACGTGCTGTTGCAGGTGCTCGACGACGGCCGTCTGACCGATGGCCAGGGTCGTCAGGTGTCCTTCAAGAACACGATCATCATCATGACGTCTAACGTGGGCTCCAAGGCTATCGCCGAGCTTTCCGGCAAGGACGAGGAGGAGATGCGCCATCAGGTCGACGCGGCCATGGCTCAGACCTTCCGCCCCGAGTTCCTCAACCGTATCGACGATATCGTGGTGTTCCATCCGCTCGGTATGGCGCAGATCGAGAAGATCGTCGACATCCAGCTCGCCGACGTCCGCGCGCGTCTGGCCAGGGAGCGCATGACGCTTGCCATCACCCCGGCGGCCAAGCAGATGCTCGCCGTGGGCGGCCTGGACCCGGTCTTTGGCGCCCGTCCGCTCAAGCGTCTGGTTCAGCGCGAGGTCGTGGATGCCATCGCCGCCGCTATCATCGACGGCACGGTGCGCGAGGGCGATCAGGTGACGGTCGATGTCGACAAGGACGGTGGCTTTACCGTCGTGTGCGACAACACGCCGGCGGCCACCTACGAGGTCCCCGACGCAGAGTAAATTATGGGGCCGGCTTTAACCGCACCTCATCGCAAAACGCCAAGGGCGGCGGATCCAATCGGGTCCGCCGCCCTTTTTCGTGCGACAATCGATG
>DXLQ01000010.1:27734-36867 GCA_019414685.1 Collinsella sp.
GACGGCTACGATCCCTACAGCGATCGCCGCCCCGAGCGCGAGCCGATGTTCGAAGCCGACCCCTGGCGCTAAGTGCCACCCAAAAGGCCACCAATAAGTTGCGGTGAAATAGGGACTGTTTTGCGGTTTGACCAGCAAAAACAGCCCTATTTCACCGCAACTGCGTTAGGGATTTTTCTACAGGGGGAGGGTAGTCAAAAAAGCCCCGTCCCAAATTGACTGCTCGGGGAGTCGCATTCGAGCTCGGTTGTCCTCTTAGCCACTCGATATCCTTCGGAGCAATATCGGTGATAAAACTTGCTTAAGTGTTAATCAAGCTACACACAATCTTGCTCTCTAATTAATCAAGAATCGGTATAATTTTGATTAGCTAGAGAGCAAGATTGGAGAATCATGGCATTCAACGACTTGATCGCCCAGAAAATAAAGGACTTTGAACAGCAGGGGGTTCCGCAGGTCTTTGAGCGAGACCTTGATCTAGGAAACCCACAGGAGCCAAAGCGCGACAACATCGTAAATGTGATTGTGGGGGCCCGCCGTTGTGGAAAGACGTATCGCCTGTATCAGGAGATGCGGCGGCTTCAGAGCCGGGGCGTCGAGCTTGACCGGATGCTTTACTTCAATTTTGAGGATGAGCGCTTGCGCCCGTATGAGCCATCGCTGCTGGCGGACGTGCTCGACACGTTCTATGCGCTGTATCCTGTTGCTCGAACCGAGGGCGCTTACATTTTCTTTGACGAGATCCAGGAAATTCCCGAATGGGGTGCGTTTCTGCGGCGTGTAGTCGATACGGAGAAAGCGACCGTCTATGTGACGGGATCTTCTTCTAAGATGCTGTCCTCAGAACTTAAGAGCGAGTTCAGGGGTCGTTCTCTTGTGCGAGAGCTTTTTCCGTTGAGTTTTTCGGAATACGTTCGATATAAGACGGGGAGCGTTCTCGAGCCAGATGCGACCTTTTCCCCGAGCGATGCAGCGCTGCTTCGACATCATCTGATCGGGTATCTTGAACAAGGGGGATTCATCGCGACACTTGAGCAGACGCCCACAGACGCGATTCAGCTGCTACAGGAATATGCTTCGCGAACGGTCGCTATGGACGTCGTTGAGCGTTACGACGTCAAGAACCCTCGCCTGGCATCGCTGTTCTTGACGCGGTGTATGGCATCTTCGGGACGAGAGCTGTCAGTGAACAAAGTGTACAACGAGTTCAAGAGCAGACAGATACCCGCCAGTCGTAATTCGCTCAGCGATTTACTTGAGTATTATGAGGACGCCTACCTGTTATTTTCTGTGCCGGAGTTCACGCGTTCACTGGCAAATAACACGCGGTCTGCGTCTAAGGTCTACGCTGTCGACCCTGCGATGTTTGGAGCATTCTCTCCCGCATCAGCATTGGACCAGGGCCAGAGGCTCGAGACCGCAGTGTTCAATGCGCTAAGAAGAAAGACTCCCGCGGTGAGGACCGGCTCGGTCTGCCGCCTGCTGATCAAAGAGAAGAGCAAAAGCCATGAGGTGGACTTTGTGGCTGGGGACGCGCTTCTCATGCGGGCTTATAGCCTGATTCAGGTGAGTGCGGATATGGCACGTGAGAAAACGCGCGAACGCGAAATTGCAGCCCTCGATGCCTCGATGGCCCAGTTTGATCTTGGCGAGTCGGTAATCGTTACTATGGATGAACAGGCCGATATTCCATGTGAACACGGTGTGGTACACGCTGTGCCCGCATGGAAGTGGCTCCTTGCCTAATCATCTACGGATCTGTGGGGCCAGGACCTCCTGGCCCCTTCATCACGGTTGGGGAGTACCATGATGCGCCCGGCTAGTCCTGGGCCTTGATGCTCGGCAGCAGAATCTGGGCGATGTAGTCGCATTCGAGCTTGGTGGCAGCGTCGGCCTTGCCGTCTTTGCCGACCAGCACGCTCTTGATCTGGCTGTAGGTGTAGCGGTTGCCGGTCGTAAGCTCGACAAGCTCAATGGCTGTGTCCATGGGATAGGTCGACACGGGGTTCTGCGTGCGCCCGTTGATGGTCTGGGGCACCACGTACGGATAGACGGGGCCGCTGGCGTAGACGGTATAACCGTTGCCTAGATTGGCCGCACCCAAAACCGTATCGCCCTCATCGGGCGTAAAGCTCTCGCCCTCGCGCACCGCGACGAGCGTCACAATCGGCGTATCGCTGTCGCCGGCAAGATAGATGCATAGCGTGCTGCCATTTTGCCAAGTCTCGACCTTGCCGTACCATTCGACGGGGATATCGAGCTGGTAGAGGTCGGTTGCCTTGTGACGGGCGTCGGCATCACGGGCTGCCTGTGCCTTTTGCGCGCTCAGGGCATTGACGGCGGCGTCGCGCCGCGCGGTTGCCGCCTGCTGGAGCACTTTGGCAGCCGCGGCGGAGCTCGCACCGCCCTCCTCGGCATACTTGGCGGCGGCATCGATCTGGTCGTCAGTCACCGTGTCGGCCGAAGGCACCTTGAGCTTAAAGGTGGCCTGGGCACTTAAATCCTGTCCATCGCTCTTAACGGTGACCTGCGTCTTGGTGGTCGGGACGGTATAGATGGTGCCGTCGGCCGCGATGGGGGAGGCAGCGATGGAGAGCGTGTAATCGCCGGGCAGCAGTTTGATGCCGCGGCCGTGCTCGTCAACGTAGAGCGTTTCGCTCACGGAAGAACCGTCGGAATCTTGTCCGCTCACCTGCACGGGAATCTTGGAGCCAGTTGAGCAGTCGAGGCCCGCGGCATGCACGCCAATCTGCACCGACATCATGGTATGGGCGTTTGCGGCAAGCACGGCAGCCTGCTCTTGCTGATATCCGTTCCAGGCAGCATAGCCTGCACCGCCGGCGACGAGCGCGACGGCCACGACACCGGCGACCATCAGATTGCGGCGCTTGGGCGACATCTTGCGATGGCGGACCTCGGCCTCGCGTGCCGAGGGAACGGACGGCAGGGGAATATCGCCCATGGCGATGGTCTCGTCCACGGCAGGAGCGGAGCCCAGGCCGGGAAGCTCGCGGGTCAGCGAATCTTCGGCCGGCAAGCTGTCGAGCAAGATGGTTTCCTCGCTCGTGTCGGATTCGGGCTGGTCATCGGCCTCGCATTCGGTGTCTTCGTGATCTGCCTCATCTTCGGCAGGCTCAACGTCGTCTGCATCCTGATCATCGGACTGCGCCTCGGCTTCCGACTCATCCTGCACATCAACGCCCGAATCGTCAAACGCAATCTCATCAAGTGAAATCCGGTCTAAGCTCTCCAGGGCCTCGGCGCACGCTTCTGCATCTTGGGCCGCATCCTCTTGGCCCATCGTCTCATCTTTCATATATCCCCCAAGCTCAATATCGGGACAACACTGTACCCAAAAATGGAGCCATATAAAGCGCATGCGAAATATAAGATCCGATTTAACCCGAGCGCATCGTTCAGTCGCATCCTCGCGGCAGCAAAAAGCCCCCGGAACGCGGACGAATCACATTCCGGGGGTTCTGCAATGCGTTGAGTTGCGCGGAGCCGGCTACGCGGCTTCGTACTCAAGCGATGTTTGCGCCAGGCGCGTTACTCGGCGTGAGCGTAATCAACCTTGGCGCGACGAGCGGTAGCCTTCTCCCAATCGCTGGTGCCCTCAAAGACATCCTGCTTGTAGGGATTGCGGCCGAGCTTCTTGGCACGGTAGGCGATGTAGATGATTGCGGCGACGTTGGCGATCAGCGCGGCGACCGAGACCGCGGTAGCGGCGCCGGAGTCGAGCGTGGAGTGGGTCACAAAGATGGACTCCTCCTGGAAGTACGGGAACACCTGGGCAAACATGCACCAAATGGCCAGCGTGAAGGCGCGGTTCTGGATCCAGCCGCCCTTGTTCCAGATAAAGGCGGCGACGGTGGGCGCCAGCAGCAGCGCAAAGCCGCAGAACCAGGAGTGGGTGGGCAGGCAGTTGTAGGTGTAGCAGAAGTTCCAGATATCGTAGGCGATGATGTAGACCCAGGTCATGTCGGGCCACAGCATATCGGTCTGATCCTCGGAGGCGTAGACGCTCCACCAGCCGGTCATGCAGAAGATGTTGATGAGACCGGCGATGCCGTTGAACACGTTGTTCCAGCCGGCAAGCTGCGTGACACCCTCGGAGGTGACCCAGGTGGACTGGCCCAGGACAAAGAAGTGGTAGGCACTCTCGAAATCGGACACGACGGCAATCATGATGTTGATAGCGACGATCACAAACGGCCATGCGCGGAACCAATGCGCCTTGCCGATCTTGCCCCACTGGTACTTAATGGCAATGAAGCCCCAGCAACCGGCCAGCGCCGCGTATACCTTGGCGTAGTGGAACCAGCTGTTCTGGTACACATGGGTGGGGTTGGTGAGCGCCCACTCGGCACCCTGCGAAACGCCGACGGCGATGGCGACGCAGTAGATGGTCATGGCCAGCGGAGCAACGCCAAAGATGATTGCCGCGCCCAGCTTGGTGCGGCGGCCGACCTCGTTGAGCACGATCAGGCCAATAAAGACCATGGCCCAGCCGGCCCAGTGGATAAGGGTATCGCTACCCCAAACATCGAACAGCATGCTGCTCTCCTTTCACACGCCCGCGGCCCCTCTTCTGATCGCGGGCAGTTTGGCCAAATGGCGTCAGTTCTGGGGCTTGCGCTCCGGATACTTGGCGGTATAGCCCTCGATGTGGAGCGTCGAGGCGATAATCTCCTTGACCGTCTCGTCGGGCACATCGGGGTGCGTGCGGATATACATCAACAGTCCCATGATGAGGGTGTAGAACGTCTCGTAGACATGGTCGATGCGTAGCTCATGATGGGCGACAAAATCCACCACGGTGGTGTCGCAGATATACTGCGCCACGCGCTGGACCACGTTGTGCAAAAAGCCGCCGTAGAGCGCACCGCTGCTCGAGGTGAGCGTGCTCGGCAGCTCGTGGCCGCTCACGACCAGACGCTTGAAGAGCGGGGCGACGGTGTCGAGTGCGCCTTCGATGTCGCCAACCGTGCGGCTGGCATTCCACTGCTCGAGCTCGGAGATAAAACCGTCGATTGCCTCGTCCATGACGGCGGTGACGGCGGCGTCCATATCGGCAAAGTAGTGGTAGAACAATGAGCGCGTACAGCCGGCTCGCTTGGTCACGGCCGATACCGAAAGATGCGACACGCCCAGCTCGGAGCTTACGGTGCGCACGGCATCGAGGATCTCGCGACGGCGTTCGTCGCCTGTCAGGCGCTTTGCCGCGCTATCGGATGCGGGGACGGCATCGACCACAGAGGTATCTGCTGTGTTGTCGCCCATGTTTTGCCGCCTTTCATCCTCTTTTGCCTGACCGTTCGCCTAACAGTCTTGAATATTGTTGACGGTTCGTCAATACTATTTTTGACACAATGTCAACAATGGCGGGTGAACGGCATGGGGGCATGCCCGGCCTGCAAAAAAAGAGGGGCGCCGCGGTCTCGCCGGGCTGTGGCAAGAGAAGGGACGACCATGATTCTCAACGGACCGGGGATTAGCTACACCGAGCCCGATATCGGTGCGGAGTTTGTGCCGCCGCTGCCGGAGCATCCGCGCGAGGCCATCGTCAAACTGTGCGAGCACTGCACCAACCGCCTGCTGCATCGCGACGAGCTGCTGGGCTACGAGTACTGGTCGTTTGCCGAGGCCGCGACTGACGAGCAGGCCGAAGTGCTCTGCAAGATGAAGATGCGCCGTCCCTACACGCTGCCCGAGATGGTCAAACTCACCGGCATGCCCGAGGCCCAGATCGAGAAGATGCTCGACGACATGAGCTACACGGGCCTGCTCGAGTACAACTGGGAAAATCCCGAGCGAGCCAAGCAGTGGGTGCTGCCCATGCTGGTGCCGGGTTCTGCTGAGTTCCTCAACATGCGCGTGAGCCAGCTCGAGGAGCATCCGGTCTATGCCAAGTTCTTTGAGCAGGCATCCAAGGGGCCGCTGTCCAAGGCCACGCCGATGGTGCCGCCCGGAGGTGCCGGCATCGGCATGCATGTCATTCCGGTCGAGAAGGCCATCGATGCCGCGAGCACCTCGGTGCCTATTGAGCATATCGAGCATTGGCTCGACAAATACGATGGCAAATATGCCGCTAGCACCTGCAGCTGCCGCGCGAGCCGTCGCGTGATGGGAGAGGGCTGCGCCGACGACCCGGCCGATTGGTGCATCGCCGTGGGCGATATGGCCGACTACGTGGTCGAGACCGACCGCGGCCATTATGTGACGCGCGAGGAGGTCTACGACATCCTGCGCCAGGCCGAGGACAACGGCTTTGTGCACCAGATCACCAACATCGACGGTGAGAACAAAATCTTCGCCATCTGCAACTGCAACGTCAACGTGTGCTACGCCCTGCGCACTTCGCAGCTGTTCAACACGCCCAACCTGTCGCGCTCGGCCTACGTCGCCAAGGTCGAGAAGGACAAGTGCGTGGCCTGCGGTCGCTGCGTTGAGGTGTGTCCGGCCGGCGCCGCCAAACTGGGCCAGAAGCTCTGTAGCAAAAAGGCTGGCGGACAGGTGCCCGAGTATCCGCGCCAGGAGCTGCCCGATGCCACCAAGTGGGACCACACCAAGTGGTCGCCCAACTACCGCAACGACAACCGTATCGAGACGCATGAGTCCGGCACCGCTCCCTGCAAGACGGCCTGCCCCGCGCACGTTGCCGTTCAGGGCTATTTGAAGCTCGCGGCGCAGGGCCGCTATGACGAGGCGTTGGCGCTCATCAAGCGCGAGAACCCGTTGCCCGCTATCTGCGGCCGTGTGTGCAACCGCCGCTGCGAGGACGCCTGCACCCGTGGTCGCGTGGATGCCGCCGTGGCCATCGACGAGGTCAAGAAGTTTATCGCCCAGCGCGATCTGGATGCCGCGACTCGCTATGTCCCACCTGTGGTGACCCCGACGCGTGCCGGCGGCTTCGACCAGAAGATCGCCATCATCGGCGCCGGTCCGGCCGGTCTGTCCTGCGCCTTCTATCTGGCCGAGAAGGGCTACAAGCCCGTCGTGTTCGAGAAAAACGAGCGCCCGGGCGGCATGCTCACCTACGGCATTCCCAGCTTTAAGCTGCAGAAGGACGTTATCGAGGCCGAGGTCGAGGTCATTCGCCTGATGGGCGCCGAGTTCCGCTATGGCGTGGAGGTCGGTCGCGATGTGACGCTCGACGAGCTTCGCGCGCAGGGCTTTAAAGCCTTTTACGTGGCCATTGGCTGCCAGGGTGGCCGCCTTGCCGGTATTCCGGGCGAGGATGCCGAGGACGTGACCGTGGCCGTCGACTTTTTGCGCGAGGTCAACAGCGGCAAGATCGACGCGCTGCCCGGGCGCACCATCGTGGTGGGCGGCGGCAACGTGGCCATCGATGTCGCGCGCTACGCCTGCCGTCTGGGTTCCGAGCACGTTGAGATGTTCTGCCCGGAGAGCGAGGTCAAGATGCCTGCCAGCGAGGAGGAGCGTCGCGAGGCCATTGAGGACGGCGCGCACATTAGCTGCGGCTGGGGCCCCAAGGAGATTCACCTGGACGAGGCCGGTCGTGTGTGCGGTATCACCTTTAAGCGCTGCACGCGTGTCTTTGACGACGAGGGCCGTTTTGCGCCCGAGTATGACGAGAACGACTTGCGCCGTGTCGATGCCGACCGTGTCGTCATGTCGATTGGCCAGTCCATTGTGTGGGGCGACCTGCTGGCTGGCTCCAAGGTGGAGCTCGGCCGCGGCCAGGGTGCCCTTGCCGATCCGCAGACGTACCAGACCGCCGAGCCCGACATCTTTGTGGGCGGCGACGTCTACACCGGTCCCAGCTTTGCTATCGACGCCATCGCCGCCGGTCACGAGGCCGCCGTGTCCATCCATCGCTTTGTGCAGCCGGGCTCCGCGCTCACCATCGGCCGCAACCAGCGCCGCTACACCGCGCTTGACCGCGACGATGTTGTGATTGAGAGCTATGACAACGCAAGCCGCGAGGTGGCACGTGTCGACCGCGAGCGCGAGAAGGCTGCGCCCTTTAGCGAGTACGTCGAGACCTTTACCGAGGAGCAGGTGCGCGCCGAGACCGCTCGCTGCTTGGGCTGCGGTGCCTCGATCGTCGACCCCAACAAGTGCATCGGCTGCGGTCTGTGCACCACCAAGTGCGCGTTCGATGCCATCCGCCTGGATCGCGATCGCCCCGAGTGCTCCACGATGGTCAAATACGAGCAAAAGCTCCCAAGCCTCGGCAAGTACGCGCTCAAGCGTGCCATCAAGATTAAATTCGGTCGCAAGTAAGTAGTCATAACGGGAACGGCGGAAGGAGTTAAAAGTGCACGAGCTCGGAATCGTCTATCACATCATTCGCGATGTCGAGAACGTGGCGCGCGCCAATGGCGTGCGTCGCGTTTCGAGCGTCACGCTGCTGCTGGGCGAGGTCTCGGGCGTCGTTCCCGACTTGCTGCTCGACGCTTGGCGCTGGGCGGCAGATAAAAAGCCCATCGCGCAGGGCGCGGAGCTTATTGTGGAGCCTGTCGAGGCCGTGACGCATTGCGAGGCGTGCGGCCGCGACTATGCGACAGTCGAGCACGGCAAGACCTGCCCTCATTGCGGCAGCGGCGAGACATACCTGCTGCAGGGCCAGGAGGTCATGATTAAGCAGATTGAGACCCCCGACGAGGAACCGGCAGACGCTGCCCCCGACGGCCCTTCCGACGTCCTCGACGCCGTCGATGCCGCCCACCCCCTCCACATCGTCTAGGATTCCCTATAAGTTGCGGTGAAATAGTTCCTAAATCCAGCCTTCTGGCTCTTAAACAAGAACTATTCCACCGCAACTTTTTTGAGTGGTTTCGTAGATCATAAGTCGCGCAAATAGTCAAGTCATACCTGTTTGAACAATGTAGCGGCAGTACAAGCGCATTCGCGCTTGCCTAAAATCGATATTAATGAACAGTCTGCTTGTATCTGTAAAATGCGTGGCTTGATGAGCGACGCCTTGGCGGGTAATGAGTCGAAAAGCAGCAACGTAACCAACTTGTAACAAACTTAGACGTTTAAACAAATAATCCAACCTTTTGCGGATTTAGCTATAATTCCACAAACCAAACAGGTATACTCCTTTCATGTCGTGTAGGAATTACGTAGACAAAAAGGAGGTTATGTGATGGTAAGTATTGTT
>DXLQ01000100.1:0-5137 GCA_019414685.1 Collinsella sp.
ACCGCGAGCATCTGCTGCAGCAGCTCGCGATCGGCACCCACCGCTCCAACGCCATCGGCACAATCGACGCCATGCTCAAGCAAAAACGCGCGCGCCGCCTTCATCTCGATTCCAGCATGCACCAGCAGATACGGGCGCTCCTCGGTCTCGACCACCGCGTAGAGCGGCAGCGCGGCCATCCATCGCACGAGCTCCTCGTATGCCTCAAATTCCATGTCGTTGAGCTGCTCGCGCGTCGTCCAGCCACCGTTGATATCCCAGGTCTCGGCATCGAGCGGATCCTGACCAATGATGGCATCGAGCATGATCTGCTCGTGATTACCCTTGAGCACGCGGGCGTTGGGCAGCGAGCGCACGAGCTTAATAACGCCGACCGGATCGGGCCCGCGATCGATCATGTCGCCCAGCACGTACAGCGTGTCGTCGGACGTCAACGAGATCTTAGACAGGGCCTCGTCAAGCGCACGCACGTGCCCGTGAGCATCAGATGTCACATAGATCGCCATGGTACGCCTCTCCTTGCATTGCGGCCGAAGCCCGGCTCCGCAACTAAAACTTCAAGTTGAACTTAAACGTTACCCATTGTACTCCGTTGCAATAAAGCTGGAAAGGGTTTCCGAGCAGAGGCAAAGACGGCAGTCGTCTATGACGATATCGCGCACGCCCGCAATCCAACCCCATAAACCCACCATCTTTGGGTACAAATAACCGCAGGCAACTGACCGTGCCACGCCAACCACCCAGGAGCGGACACCATCTATGAACCAGATCCTTCTTTTTATCGGCCTCGTCATCATTTTGTGCCTGACCATCAAACCCGTCGGCAAAAAGCTCCCCTTCCCCACCCTGCTTATCTTTATCGCGCTCGGCATGCTGTTGGGCGTCAACGGCCCGGCGCATATCGACTTTAGCGACTACGCGCTTACCGAAACCGTCTGCAGCACGGCGCTGCTGTTCATCATGTTCTACGGCGGCTTTAACACCAATATCGACCGCGCCAAGCCCGTCGCTGCGCCGGCGGTGCTGCTGAGCACGCTCGGCGTCGTCATCACTGCCGGCATCACCGGCGTGTTCGCCCACTCTGTGCTGGGCTTCGACTGGATCGGCGGCCTGCTGCTGGGATCGGTCGTGGCGTCGACCGACGCGGCAAGCGTCTTTAGCGTGCTGCGCGAGCACAACCTTTCGCTGAGGGGCGGCACAGACTCGCTGCTCGAGGTCGAATCGGGCTCCAACGACCCCGTCGCCTACCTGCTCACCGCCGTGCTCGCCACACTCGCGGCCGGCGGCGACATCAACATTCCCGCACTGCTGGCCAAGCAGATCATCCTGGGCGCGGGTTTGGGTCTTGCCATCGGCTGGGCGGCGGGCCGCCTGATTGAACGCGCGCACGCAACGGCCGAGGGCGCGCAGACCATCTTTTTGTTCGCCGTGGCCATCGTCGCCTACGCGCTGCCGAGCTACCTGGGCGGCAACGGCTTTTTAGCCGTGTACCTGGCCGGCATTGTGCTGGGCGCCAGCGACATCACCGGCAAAGTCGAGATGGCGCACTTCTTTGACACCCTCACCGAGATGGCCGAGATGACGATCTTCTTCTTGCTCGGCCTGCTCGTAACGCCCGCACGCCTGCCGCAGATGCTGCTGCCGGGCCTGGCACTCATGGCGTTCATGCTCTTCGTGAGCCGCCCCATCGCCGTCGGCGTGCTCCTAGCGCCCTTTAAGACGAATCCCCGCCAGGTCGCGCTCGTAAGCTGGGCGGGCCTACGCGGAGCAGCTTCGGTCGTCTTTAGTCTCTTTGCCGTAGTGGCCGGCGTTCCCGGCGGACACGACCTATTTGACCTGGTGTTTGCGATTGCCGTGTCGAGCATTGTGGTGCAGGGCTCGCTGCTGCCGGCGGTGGCGAAGAAGCTCGATATGATCGATGCGACCGGCGACGTGCGTCGCACCTTTAACGACTACCGCGACGAAGACGGCATGTCGTTCGTCAAGCTCAAAGTAGGCGCTGGACATCCGTTTGCCGGACGCTCGCTCGCCGACATTGGCAGCGCAACGGACATGCTGGTGGTCTTGGTGCTGCGTGACGGCGCCCATCCGGTGCTGCCCAACGGCGATACCGTGATCCAGGAAGGCGATCTGCTGGTGATGGCCGCCCCAACGTTCGAAGAGCGTGCCGAGGTTACGCTGCGCGAGGTCACCGTGACGCCCCACGGTCGCCTGGCCGGCCAGCGCCTGCGCGATGTGCCACAAGGCAAGCATCCGTTTATTGTGGTGATGCTCAAGCGCGAAGGCCAAACGATCATCCCCGACGGCAACACCCTAATATACGCCGGCGACGAAGTCGTCATCGCCACGCTAGCATCGTACTAACTAGGAGGTAGCTAATTTAGGACGAAGAGATCAAGCGCCTAGAGAACCTCATGTCTTCGCTCGCAGATTTGGATTTGCCTGAGGAGTAAGGTCGCCCCTCTCCCATGTAACCATACTGTAAATCATAGCGGCGCAGTCGAGTTTTACCGTGATGCGGTCGCGCCTGGCGCTCCACTGTGCTAAAGTATCCCGAACGTTCAAACGACTACGAGGGAGACTAGAAGATGGCACGTGTGCACAACTTCTCAGCTGGCCCGGCCGCACTGCCCACAAGCGTGCTCGCCGAGATCGCCGACGAGATGATGGACTACCGCGGTTGCGGCATGTCCGTGCTCGAGATGAGCCATCGATCTAGCATGTACCAGCAGATCATCGACGACGCCGAGGCAACCCTGCGTCGCCTGCTGAGCATCCCGAACAACTACCACGTCCTATTTTTGCAGGGCGGCGCCACGCTACAGTTTGCGGGCATCCCGATGAACCTCATGCGCCGCGGCCGCGCCGGCTACGTCGTGACCGGCAACTTTGCCAACAAGGCATACAAAGAAGCCGACAAGTACGGCGAGGCCGTGCTGCTCGCGAGTTCCGAGGACACCAACTTCGACCGCATCCCCGACATGGCCGACATCAACGCGCGCATTGCCGCCGAGGCCGCGGGCGACGGGCTCGACTACGTTTACATCTGCCAGAACAACACCATCTTTGGCACCATGTACCACGAGCTGCCCGCTTGCGGCGACGTACCGCTGGTCGCAGATGTCTCGAGCTGCTTTCTGTCGCAGCCGCTCGACGTCGAGCGCTACGGGCTCATCTACGCCGGCGCTCAGAAAAACGCCGGCGCCGCGGGCGTGACCGTGGTTATCGTGCGCGACGACCTCATCGCCGACGGCCCCGCCTTTGCGCAGACACCGCAGTACATGGACCTTAAGGCCCAGGCCGCCAAGGGCTCCATGCTCAACACGCCCAACACCTTTGGCATCTACGTGTGCGGCAAGGTGTTCCATTGGGTCGAGGAGACCGGCGGACTTGCCGCCTTGGCCGAGCGCAACTGGGCCAAGGCCAACCTGCTCTACGACCTGCTCGAGCACAGCGAGCTGTTCCATGGCACCACGCAGGCCGACAGCCGCTCCATCGCCAATGTCACCTTCCGCACCGGCGACGCCGAACTCGACGCGGCCTTTGTCGCAGGCGCGGCCGAGCACCAGATTCAAAACGTCAAGGGCCATCGCCTGGTGGGCGGCATGCGCGCCAGCGTCTACAACGCCGTAACCATGGAAGACGTGCAGGCACTGGCCTCGTACATGAAGGACTTCGAAACGCAGCGTAGTTTGAGCCCGCGATCTAACTAGCCCGCAACGCGCGGGCCGACCAGCCACTTCAAACCACCTGTTTAAACCAAACCTGCTAAGGAGTTTTTCATGCGCAAGATTAAGACCATCGACGACATCACCAAGGACGGCAAAGTCGAGTTTGGCGAGGGCTACGAATTTGTGAGCACCGCCGAGGAGGCCGACGCCATCCTGATGCGCTCGACTGACCTGCACGGCTACGAGCTGCCCGAGGGCATCCGCGCCATCGCCCGCTGCGGCGCCGGCGTCAACAACATCCCCGTCGAGGAGTACGCCAAGAAGGGCGTCGTCGTCTTTAACTCCCCCGGTGCCAACAGCAACGCCGTTAAGGAGCTCGTCCTAGGCATGCTGGTGCTCTCGAGCCGCGGCGTGGTGCAATCGATGAACTGGGTGCGCGACAACGCCGACGACCCCGAGATCCAGGTCGATGCCGAAAAAGCCAAGAAGGCCTTTGTGGGCCGCGAGCTCAAGGGCAAGCGCATCGGCGTCATCGGTCTGGGCAACGTGGGATCCAAGGTCGCCAACGCCTGCGTCGATCTGGGCATGGACGTCTACGGCTACGATCCGTTCATTTCCGTCGAGCACGCATGGGTGCTGAGCCGCGAGGTGCAGCGCGTGGGCACGCTCGAGGACCTCTGCCGCGGCTGCGACTATCTCACCGTGCACGTGCCCAGCAAGGCCGACACCATCGGTATGATCAGCACCGAGCAGATCAACCTGCTGGCCCCGGGCGCCGTGCTCATCAACTACGCGCGCGAAACCATCATTGACGAGGACGCCGTCGACGCTGCCCTGCGCGAGGGCAAGCTGAGCTGGTTTAGCTGCGACTTCGCCACGCCCAAGACCGTCAAGATGCCCAACACGTTTATCACCACGCACTCGGGCGCCGGCACTGGCGAGGCCGAGGCCAACTGCGCCGACATGGCCATCAGCGAGCTCAAGGATTACCTGGAGAACGGCAACATCGCGCACAGCGTCAACTACCCCGCCTGCAGCATGGGCAAGGCGCGCGCCGCGAGCCGCATCGCCTGCCTGCACGCCAACGTGCCCAACATGATCGGCCAGATCACGGCCATCCTGGCCAAGGACAACGCCAACGTGCAGCGTATGACCAACGAGTCCGCCGGCGAGAACGCCTACACCATGTTCGACACCGACGAGCACCTGGACAGCAGCACCATCGAGGCACTCAAGCAGATTCCGTCGATGTATCGCGTGCGCGTAATCAAATAGCGCCGGCTGATCTGACGGGCAGTTCCCCATGTGGCCTGCCCGTCACTGACATTGAATGCCCGCGGGGACGCCTTTCGCACGAGAGGCGCCCCCGTTTTTGTGAGCACTCCATTAAATACACCGAGCCGCTTCTTGACATACAATCTGTATGTTGACCTAACTATCTGTGAGGTGCCTATGGTTGATACAGA
>DXLQ01000101.1:0-2600 GCA_019414685.1 Collinsella sp.
GCCGAAGCAGCGCGAAAGGCGTTGACTGTCGAGTCGGAGCTCACATCAGTGGGATCGAGGACCTCGGCCGTAATGGTGTAATCGCCCGCGGCAAACTGATCCTTGGCGCTTTGGTTCGACGAGCTCGCGTCATTGGCGGCAAAACTCACCGTATCGCCGAGCTTTTTGCCCGAAGCCTTCAGGAACTTCGAAGTCACCGCGACCTCATCGGCGCTCTCGGGCAAATCGCCGTTCACGAGCACTGGCTGATCGATGTTCTCCTTGGAGAGACTTTGCACGACCACGCGCTCGCGCGTTGTGCCCACGGCGGTGTAGGCGGTCTCGGTGTAGATGCCCTCGGCCGTTTCGACGCCATCGACCTCTTGGATCGCAGCAAGATCGTCATCGGTCAGACCATAGGTCGACTGCACGTTAATGTCATAAACATTCTGCTGGTCAAAGTAAGCGTCGACCGAATCGCACAGATCCTCGCAACCCGCCTTGAGGCCGCACATCACGCTCACGCCGAGCGCAGTGATCACGACGATGGACAAGAAGCGTTTGAGGCTGCCGCGAATCGTGCGGTAGACACCACGGCGAAACACCGTCGGCACCATGTCGTTTGAGCTTTGGGCAGTGCGGTAGGTCGTAAAATCCTGCTCGCGCTCCGTGTTCCGCGCGTCGCGGCGTTGGCTGTTTTGGCGGTCCTGATCCATGGGCGCTACCACTCGATCGTCTCGATAGGCACGGGATTTTGCTGGACCGTCTCGCTCTCCACGCGACCGCTCTTAAAGCGAATCAGGCGATCGGCCATGGGCGCGAGCGCGGAGTTGTGCGTGATGATGATGACCGTAATGCCCTGCTTGCGGCAGGTATCCTGCAGCAGCTGCAAGATCTGCTTGCCGGTTTTATAGTCGAGCGCGCCCGTGGGCTCGTCGCACAGAAGCAGCTTGGGGTTCTTTGCCAGTGCGCGGGCAATGGACACGCGCTGCTGCTCGCCGCCCGAAAGCTGCGCGGGGAAGTTGGCGAGGCGCTCGCCCAGGCCAACCTGGCAAAGCGTTTGCTCGGCATCGAGCGAATCGGGGCAGATTTGCGCCGCGAGTTCGACGTTCTCAAGCGCCGTCAGGTTAGGGACCAGATTGTAGAACTGGAAGACAAAGCCGACGTCGGCGCGGCGGTATTCCACGAGCTGCGCCTCGTTAGCGGAGCTCACATCGCGCCCGTCCACCGTTACGGTGCCGGAGGTTACCGTGTCCATACCGCCCAGGATGTTGAGCGCCGTGGTCTTGCCGGCACCCGAAGCGCCCAGGATAATGGCGAGCTCACCGCGCTCGACCGTAAAACTCGCGCCGTCGAGCGCGTGAATGCGGGCATCGCCCTCGCCGTACGCCTTGATGACGTCTTTGAATTCGATATAAGCCATCGATTAATTCCCATCTGGTCGGATAACTCTTTAGTATTACCCATTTCACGCCGACCAAAAAGGGACAGGTTTATTTTGGCAGGTTTTATATGGGGAAACGGGGAGCGCAGGCAAGCGCCGGGAAGGCAGAGAAATCATCGACGGGGTCAGGCCGACCGCCAAACACAACGCACGCATCTCTATCTGTCAGCAAAATCATTCGAACGGCTGTTCGTTTCTATGATATGATTCCGTTATCTAAGCAGGCCAATACGCAGAAAGGCGGCCAACATGGCGTTCGACTTTAAGAAGGAATGCAAGGAGCTCTACAAACCTGCAAGCAAGCCGAGCATCGTAACTGTCCCGCCTATGAGCTACGTTGCCGTTCGCGGAAAGGGCGACCCAAATACCGAAGGTGGCGAGTATCAAAACGCCCTGCCGCTGCTTTACGGCATCGCCTATACCGTCAAGATGTCGAAGAAAGGCTCAAGGAGTATCAAGGGCTATTTCGACTTTGTGGTACCGCCGCTCGAGGGTTTCTGGTGGCAAGACTCCCCGAGCGGCGACATCGATTATGTACGCAAGGACGATTTCAACTTTATCTCGTGCATTCGCCTGCCCGATTTCGTCACCCGAGATGACTTTGACTGGGCAGTCGCGGAAGCCACGACCAAAAAGAAACTTGACTTTTCTGCCGTCGAGCTGCTTAAAGTTGACGAGGGCCTCTGCGTTCAATGCATGCACACCGGGCCCTACGACAACGAACCGGCGACCGTAGGCGCTATGAATGAATACACGACCGAGCAGGGCTATGTCCCCGACTTCTCAGACACCCGTTTCCATCACGAAATCTATCTCTCCGATCCACGCAAATGTGCCCCGGAGAAACTTAAGACTGTGGTTCGTCATCCTATCAAGCGCGCTGAATAGCGTGGAGCGTCATCTCACGCGCTAGGTTTTAAGCCAGCCAACCAGCCGCCTCCTAGGCCGTCCGGTAATTATCTTGACGCGGCCCGTCGCATCTTATAAGTTTGTTTTGCTAAAGCTGGAAAGCCTCTCAACGATGCGCAACTCCAGCTCTTTTTCTATCAAGAGGCTTAAATGAAATACCGGAAGTCGCGGATATCCATCTAACGAACAAATAGCACTATTGACAGAATACAGGGGTCTTAAGTGCTCTGATCAAAGCGAACTCGAGCGAGCTTTGGTCGAAGTCGGC
>DXLQ01000101.1:2700-5055 GCA_019414685.1 Collinsella sp.
CCGCCGGCATATCCGTTAAGCGAGCCGTCGGCGGCAACCACGCGATGGCACGGCACAATGATCGAAATAGGATTCCGCGCGACCGCGGCCCCCACGGCACGGGGAGACACAACAGGTGCTTCGTTTCCCGGTACACGATGTCGAGCCGCAACACGCTGGGCGATCTCACCATACGTAGCGACCTCGCCACGCGGGATAGAAAGCAGCTCAAACCAAACCTCACGCTGAAACGCCGTGCCAATCATATGCAACGGCGGCGTAAACCGAGGCTCCTGCCCCGCAAAATAAGCATTCAGCCAAGCCCAAGAACGCTCAAGCACCGAAGAAGCCGCGCCATTTGCCGGACTCACCGAAGACATCCCACCGGTACCAGAAACCGCATCGGCGCCTTCAACATGTTCGGGATCTTCTTTGAGAAGCGTGGAGCCAAAGTGCTCCTGCCCCTCAAACCAAAGCCCCGTCAAACCGCGGCCATCAGCGGCAAGCAGGATTTCGCCCAAAGGCGAAGCAAACGTCGTCGTGACCACCAGCGGCTCCTTTCAAAACTCCGCAACATAATACCGCGAATTGTGCAGACAACCCCAATCGACCCCAAAGTCACCCAAGGCAGCAGGCGCGCAGCGCCGCAGCTGCCGCACGACCCCAAAGTCCCCGCAGGCAGCAGGCGCAACGCGCCGCAGCTGCCGGCCGCGCCCCACAGTCCCCAAAGGCGGCAGGCGCAAAGCGCCGAGGCCGCCGCCGGGACCAGGGCCCGCAACAGCCACGCGCCCCCACATCAGCCCAGCGGCCTCAACCAACAACGACCCCATCGCAGGCCGCTTGCAGCAGCGTCACCGCAGGCGGGGGCCGGGCTTAGTTTTCAGAACACTCCGCACTGATATTTTCTGTATTGAAGACGTCGATGATGCACCCGTATACCATTGACGTCGACACCATCAGATGCGGACCGCGCGGTGACCCCACATTCCGCTGGCGCCCACAGGGCTGCCCTCGTTTCCTGACATGTCCCGCGCGGGCCGCGGCGAGCCGAGACCGCCGCATGACCTAATAGGAGCATGGAGCGATACCGCGGACCCGAACAACCGCATTCTATCGCGCCCCGTCAGTGTGCCGTCTGCCCGGTCCAGGCGAGCACGGAAAGAACGGAGCGAGGCATGCAAAACGAATCGATACCCGACGCCCGCGGGCCGGTCTTCTGCGGGGTCGACACCCACGCCGACTCGCACTGGCTGTACGTCCTGGACTGGAGGGGCCGCAAGGTCCTGTCCCGCCAGTTCCCCGCCGACGCGGCGGGCTACGAGGCGCTCGCCGGGGCGATCGCCGCGGCCGGGGAGCCGGCCTGCATCGCGATGGAGGGGACGTCGTCCTACGGGGCGGGCCTCAACCCGGGCAGGCTGCGCTCCGAGGCGTCGTTCGCGGCGATATGCGGCGCCTGCCCCATCCCCGCCTCGAGCGGCAAGACCGTGAGGCACAGGCTCAACAGGGGCGGCGACCGGCAGGCGAACAGCGCGCTGCACGAGATCGCGAGGCAGAGGGTCATGCGCGACCCCGAGACCGCCGAGTACGCCGAGAGGGCCAGGGGGCGGGGAAAGAGCGACAGGGAGGTCATGAGGTGCCTCAAGCGCTACGTGGCCAGGGAGGCGTACCGGGCGCTGATGCGCCCGCACGAGATCAGGAGGCCCGAGGACGCCTCGGAGCTCGTGGCGGCCAGGCGCGCGGCGAAGGTCAGCCAGGTGAGGGCGGCGTCCATACTGGGCACCAGCGAGAAGTACATCTCGATGCTGGAGAGGGGCCAAAGGGAGCTCAAGCCCATAAGGAGGGCCTACGAGGCATGGGTCGAGGCCGGACTTCCGCTCGATTGGGACAGGCAAGCCTTCGAGGCCGAGCGCAAAATGGATTCTAAAAAACACCTTGCCAAATAGGAGCGCCACACATGGTCGAGGACGTTCTGAAAACTAAGCCCGGCCCCGCCGGACAGGCCACACTACTCGCAGAGCAGCTTAGCGATCTGGACGGCGTTGGTCGCCGCGCCCTTACGGATTTGGTCGCCGCAGCACCAGAAGGTAATACCGCGCGTGGCCTCGGGGTTCGAGATGTCGCGACGCACGCGACCGACCCAGATCAGGTCCTGGTCGGACGTATCCATCGGCATGGGGAAGCGATCGTGCGCATCCTCGGCGCTCATATCGTCAACCAGCTTCACGCCCGGAGCGGCAGCCAGCGCAGCACGGGCCTCTTCCACCGTGATGTCGCGCTCAAACTCGAGCGTAATGCTCTCGGAGTGCGAACGCAGCACAGGGACGCGCACGCAGGTGCAGTTCACGCGCAGCTCGGGCAGGTGCATGATCTTACGGC
>DXLQ01000102.1:0-5043 GCA_019414685.1 Collinsella sp.
CCTGCGCATAGCCGCGGGCAAAGCTGCCGCCGATGAGGCCCAGGCCCACGATGCCGGCGCACTTGGGTCCACCCTGGTTGACGCGTGCGTTTCTCACCGTACCCATGGGTTACTCCTGAACGGTCTCTTGGCAGACGACCTCGCGGATGGCGCGGATGCGGCGCATGGTGTCGTCGAACTGGTCGGGGGTGAGGGCCTGAGCACCGTCGGACCAAGCGTGGCTCGGGTCGTCGTGGACCTCGATCTCCAGACCGTTGGCGCCGCAGGCAGTCGCGGCGAGCGCCATGGGCTCGACATAGCGGGTGTAGCCGGTGGCGTGGCTGGGGTCGGCGACGACGGGCAGGTGCGATAGGTGGTGCAGCACCGGCACGGCGTTGAGGTCGAAGGTGTTGCGGGTGCGGGTCTCGAAGGTGCGAATGCCGCGCTCGCACAGGATGACGTTGTCGTTGCCCTCGCTCATGATGTACTCGGCAGCCATGAGCAACTCGTCGACGGTGCCGGACATGCCGCGCTTGAGCAGGACCGGGGTCTTGGTCTTGCCGACCTCCTTGAGCAGGGGGAAGTTCTGCGCGTTGCGGGCGCCGATCTGCATGACGTCGATCTTCTTATCCAAGAAGACCTGCACGTCGCGCGGGTCCATGATCTCGGTGACGATCGGCATGTCGAGCTCGGCGGATGCCTCGCATAGCAGGTCCAGGCCGGCGGGACCCATGCCCTGGTAGGCGTAAGGGGAGGTGCGGGGCTTGTAGGCGCCACCGCGCAGCATCGTGGCGCCGGCGGCCTTTACGCGGCGTGCGATGCGAATGAGGTTTTCGCCCTCGACGGAGCACGGGCCGGCGATGACCTGGAACTGGTCGCCGCCGATCTTGACGCCGTGGCCGCAGTCGATGATGGAGTCCTCGGGGTGGAACTTGCGGTTGGCACGCTTAAAAGGCTCGGAGACGCGCTGTACACGCTCGACGACGTCCATGGACTCAAGCAGGAACGGGTCGATCTTGGTCGTGTCGCCCACCAGGCCGATGATGGTCTCGTTCTCGCCGCGCGAGACATCGGTCTTGAGCCCTTTTTTCTCGATCCAGCTGACGATGTGGCTGACGGCCTCGTCGCTGGCGCTCTGCTTTAAAATTGCAATCATGGTGTGCCTCTCACCTCGATGGATAGCTCTTGCAAAAACGGCCCGCATCGCGAGCCGTTATATATGTGCATGAGAGTTTATACTAATTGTTTCACTTTTGCGTTCTAAGGTGAGCCTCTGCGCCGTGTCTCCCACGTAATTGCAAAGCTTTTTCTATTCTTTTGTTAGCCCGTGGCGCACTTGGGTATAATGCCAACCGTTCGCCCTATTAGCTCAGGGGATTAGAGCGTCTGCCTCCGGAGCAGAAGGCCGTTGGTTCGAATCCAACATGGGGCACCCTCGAACGTAAGACCGTCCGAACCTCGCATGGTCCGGGCGGTTTTCTTATACCGACGCGACGTGATGGGACAAGGTATGGCAGCAACGGATATCGAGCACGGACTCTCGACCGCCGAGGTCGAGGAGCGCATCGCCGCCGGTAAGATCAACCGCAACATGGAACTCAAGACCAAGTCGGTCCGCGAGCTCATCATCGAGAACCTCTGCACGCTGTTTAACTTGATCAACGCTGTCTTGGCGATTTTGGTGTTACTGACCGGATCGTTCAAGAACCTCACGTTCCTGTTCGTGGTGTTTTTGAATACCGCCATCGGCGTCATTCAGTCCATGCGCTCCAAGAAGATGGTCGATAAGCTTACGCTGCTCACCTCTAAGAAGGCCATCGCGGTGCGCGACGGCGCCGAGGTAGAGCTCGACCTGGACCAGATCGTGCTCGACGATATCATTCGCCTGGGGCGCGGCGACCAGATTCCCGCCGACGCCGTGGTGGTTTCGGGTGAGGCACTCGTGAACGAGAGCCTGCTGACGGGCGAGAGCGATCTCATCAAAAAGCAGCCCGGCTCCGAGCTCATGAGCGGTAGCTTTATCGACTCGGGCCTGCTGCGCGCCCGCGTGATCCATGTTGGCGCCGACAACTACGTGGCCAAGATCAACAACGAGGCCAAGTACGTCAAAAAGGTCAATTCCGAGATCATGAATGCGCTCAACGCCATCGTGCGCTTTGCGAGCCTCATTATGATTCCGCTCGGCCTGGCGCTCTTTGCCTCGAGCGTGAGTGAGCTGTGGGATGCCGCGGGAACCCCGGGCGATAGCGCGCTTTCGTGGTGCTTCTCCGAGCTGTTGGCTGGTCATGTGCCTTCGTCGGCGCTGCTGTCCACGGTGGGCGCCCTGCTGGGCATGATCCCGCAAGGCCTGGTGCTTCTGACCTCGTCGGTGCTCGCCATCGCCACGGTGCGCCTGGCCCGCCGCAAGGTGCTGGCGCAGCAGCTTTACTGCATCGAGACGCTCGCTCGCGTCGACGTGCTGTGCCTGGACAAGACGGGCACCATCACGTCGGGTCGCATGGAGGTCGAGGGTACGTATCCGCTGCCGGTCGAGGGTATGGGTGCGGGGGAGGGCGACGCCGCCGTTCCCGTCGATACCACGGTGCTCGATTTTGCTCTGGCTAACGTCGCACGTGCGACCTCGGCCGATGCCAACGAGACCTGTCAGGCGCTGCTCAACTATTACGCCGACCGTCCGGTCGAGGTGTCCGAGCCGCTGTCGGTCATTCCGTTCTCGTCTTCCAAAAAGTGGAGCGGCGCGTCGTTTGCACAGGGCTCCTATGTGATGGGTGCGGCGCAGTTTGTGCTCTCTGATCGTGCGTTTGCCCAGGTCGAGAACCGTGTCGCCGAGCTTGCCGATACCTGCCGCGTGCTCGTGGTGGCGCGCGTGGACGGCTTTACGCCCGATGGCGATATGGTGGGCGAGGCCGAGCCCGTGGGCTTTGTGACCATCCGCGACGAGATTCGTACCTCGGCGGCCGAGACCATCGGCTACTTTAACGAGCAGGGCGTGACGCTCAACGTGATCAGTGGCGACGACCCGCGTACGGTGTCGTCGATCGCGCGCGTGGTGGGCGTGCCGGGGGCGGACGCTTATGTGGACGCCACGACGCTCGATACACCGGCCAAGCTTGATGCCGCAGTGGACCGCTACCATGTCTTTGGTCGTGTGACCCCGCAGCAGAAGCGCGAGCTCGTGCAGGCGCTCAAGCGCCGCGAGCACACCGTGGCCATGACAGGCGACGGCGTCAACGACGTGCTGGCGCTCAAGGAGGCCGACTGCTCCGTGGCCATGGCGGCCGGCTCCGATGCCGCGCGTAACGTGGCCGAGATCGTGCTCGTCGACAACGACTTTGCCTCGATGCCCGCCGTGGTGGCCGAGGGCCGTCGCTCCATCAACAACCTGCAGCGTTCGGCCTCACTGTTCCTGACCAAGACGCTGTTCTCGATGGGCCTGGCGGCGCTGTGTATCGCGCTGCCGCCGTACCCCTTCGAGCCCATCCAGATGACGCTCATTAACTTCTTCTGCATCGGCGCGCCGGGCTTTGTGTTGGGCCTGGAGCCCAACAATGCTCGCGTGAAGGGGTCGTTCCTGACGAACGTGCTCAAGCGGGCACTGCCGGCGTCGATTGCGGTCATTTTGGCCGCGGCGCTCGATATCTTTGTGGCGCGCGTGTTTGGCTTTAGCCAGCTCACGCTGTCTACGATGTGCCTGCTTTCGTCGTGCGCGGTGAGCGTCAGCCTGATCTGGCGCATCTCGCAGCCTCTCACGCCCTTACGTGTGGTGCTCTTCGTGTTTGTTGTCGCCGGCATCCTGGTGGGCGTTATCGGATTCCCGGAGCTGCTGTCTATTGCCAACCTGTCGATGGGCCAGATGGTAATCTTGGCTGTCATCGTGGTCTTTACCTGCTCGGTGTTCTTTAAGCTCGCCACGATGATGGATTCGCTCAAGCCGCGTCGTCGTCATGCCGCAACTGGTTTTGGCCGCGGTGTGCGCGTCCACCTGGGTCGCGGTGGCGGCAAGGTGAGCTCGACGGGTTCGACGGCCGAGCGTTTTGCCAAGCGCGTCGCCGCCGACATGGCGCAGCGCCGCGAAGATCGCACCGCTCGCGAGGCCGAGGCCCGCGCACTCGAGGGCGTGGCCCAGGCCCAGCCCAAGAAAAAGAAGGGTAGCGGAGCCAAGCGCTCTCGCGTAACCAAGTCCGCCCAAGGCATCAAAGTCTCGATGCCGAGCAAAAAGAAGAAGTAACTACGCGCCCTGGCGATGTTGAATTGGTGCCTTGCTCCTGTAGGGCCGTGGCGATGTTATGCTCTAACCTCGATTATTTGAATTGCTTCGAAAAGAGGATGCCGTGATCTGCCCGCATTGCCTTAAGACTATCGAGGACGGCGCCTCGTTCTGCCCCTACTGCAACGCCTATGTGGGTCCGGGCGATGGTCCCGAGCACACCGAATTCGTGTTCTGTGAGGGCTGCGGTGCCCGTCTTTCTCCGCATGATCGTACGTGCCCCAAATGCGGACGCCCCGCTCCGGGTATCCTCTCCGAGGATGCGGCAGCATCCGACCTGGCAGCGGGCCGCACGGCGGGCTTTCCGCGCCTAACGCAAGAGCAGATCGATACCGAGGTGCCGCATGCGCCGGCCTCTGCCGCTGCGGTGCTTTCGGACGCCGCCGACCCCAATGAGACCTGCGTGCTGCCAGCTTTCGATAAGGATTTCGGTATCCCCAAGGTCGATATTCCCACGCCCGTTTCCCTGCATGACGATGCTCAAAAACCCAAGCGCAAGGTGCACCCCGACGAGGACGCCTATCACAAGCATAAGCGTCATATTCCCAAGCCGCTCATTATCATCGCGGTCCTTGCCGTCGTGTGCGGTGGTGCCTATTGGTTCGTGACGACCGATCCCATGGGTGTTATGCCTGGCTTCTACGACCAGTTTGGCCAAGCTGCACAAACCACCTTCCCCACGCGTCAAAAGGGCGAGGCGACTGAGGACGATACCAAGCAGGGCGATTCTGCCGAGGTGGTTCAGGAAGAAACCGTGCTCACCGATGATCAGCTCTATACCAGGCTCGATGGTCTGT
>DXLQ01000103.1:0-5014 GCA_019414685.1 Collinsella sp.
GTCTGCGTGCGCTCGATGGCGGTGCCGCGGCGCCACACGTACATAAGGCCAAACAGCAGCGCGGCCAGGAAGATCATGACGTAGCCGCCGTCAAAGAACATGGTGAGGCACGAAGCGAAGAAGCACAGCTCAATGGCACCAAAGAGCAGGGCGAAGACGCAGGCGCCCAGCTTGTGCTTGAGGATGCCGGCGATGTAGCTCGTCAAAAGCGTCGTGGTCATGAGCATGGTCACGGTAATGGCGAGGCCGTAGGCGCTCTCCATGCGCTCGGAGTTTTGGAACAGCAGCACGATGAAGATACAGCCGACCCACATGATGTTGTTGACGAGCGGAATATAGAGTTGGCCCTTGGTGTCGCTGGGGTAGTGGATGCGCAGATGCGGCATAAGGTTGAGGCGCGTTGCCTCCGAAACCAACGAGAACGAGCCGGTGATGAGCGCCTGCGAGGCGATGATGGCCGCCACGGCCGAAAGCACGATGGCAAAGGGGCGCAGGGGCTCGGGGAGCATCATATAGAACGGGTTGACGATATCCATCGCGAGCATCTGGGGATTGGAATTGTTGGCGAGCAGCCAAGCGCCCTGACCCAGATAGTTAAGGATGAGGGCTGCCTTTACGAACGGCCAGGATGCGTAAATGTTAGCCTTGCCCACGTGACCCATGTCCGAATAGAGCGCCTCGGCGCCGGTCGTCGACAGGAAGACGAAGCCGAGCACCATGATGCCCGAGTGGTTGATGGGCGAGAACAGGAACATGATGCCGCGGATGGGGTTGAGCGCGCGTAGGATGGACAGGTTGCCGAGCATGTTGAACAGGCCGGCGCCAGCCAAGAACAGGAACCACAGCGTCATGAGCGGGCCGAACAGCTTGCCGATCGACGAGGTGCCGGCGCGCTGCATGGCAAACAGGCCGCAGATAATGATGATGGTGATGATGATGACGTTGGTCTGGCCGTCACCCAAAAGCGCATGGCCCCACTCGATAGTGCGCAAGCCCTCGATGGCCGTGGTAACCGTGACGGCGGGGGTGAGGATGCCGTCGGCGAGCAGCGCCGCGCCGCCGATCATGGCGGGCAGAATCAGCCATGGCGCCACCTTGCGCACGAGACTGAACAGGGCGAAGATGCCGCCTTCGTTGTGGTTGTCGGCCTTCATGGCGATTACCACGTACTTGACCGTGGTCACGAGCGTCATGGTCCAGATGACGAGCGAAAGCGCGCCCAGGATCATGTCCTCGCTGACGGTACCGATGCCGCCGTTGTTGGCGACGATTGATTTCATGGTGTACATGGGGCTCGTGCCGATGTCGCCATAGACGACGCCGAGCGTTACAAGCAGCATGCCAGCGGAGAGGGGGATGGCTCCGTGCCCGCCTTGACCACGCTGGTCTTGGGGGCTTGCCTCCAGTTTGTTGTGTGCCACGTGGACTCCCTTAGACATCCGGTTATCTGTTTAGGACAGATAATCTTTATGCCGTCTTTATACATACAAGAGCAGTTTGGCACATCAGGTTATTTTAGACAATAATCCTCAGCTGGGGATTATTTATCTACGCAGGTAGCATTTCAAAGCAGGGGCTTTTAAGCACGTACTGTCTGGGCGATGCCAGCCTTGGCGTTTGCGCGTTTGCCGGCGAGTTCGCAAAAAATCGCGCCGCCGATGATAAGCGCGGCGCCCATCAGGCGGACCGGTGTTATGGCTTCGCCCAAAAGGACGGCCGAGAACACGACGGCCGAAAGCGGCTCGAGGTAGCCGACGACCGCGACGGTCTGGACGGGCAGCTTGGCGACGGCACTAAAGTAGAGCAGGCAACCGATGCCGGTGTTGACGACGCCGAGCATGACGACGGCGCGCCAATCAATACTGGCGGCGACGCCGGCGGACAGGAATGAGGGAGCGCCCTGCGTGATGAGCGTGAGGACCAGCGCGGTCACAAAGGCGGCGCTCACCTGGAGCGTGGAGTTCTCGAGGCCTTCGATGTGTGGCGCACCCTTGCTAGCGATGACCATCAGCGCATAGCAAAATGCCGAGGCGATACCGCAGACGATACCCGCAATGGGCATATTGCCGCCTAGACCTTGTGCTGCAATGAGAAAAGCACCGCAGGCGACGGCGATAAACCCGACGATTTTGCCGCCGGTCAGTTTTTCACCAAAGATGAGTGGGGAGAGCGCCATGACAATGATGGGGCCACAGTAGTACAGCAGCGAGGATACGCCGACGCCGATCGTCTGGTAGGCACGGAACAGAAAAATCCAGCTGGCACCCAGCGCGGCTCCCGACAGAAGGAGTGCTGCGGCTTCGCGGGGACGAGATGGCGCCTGCAGTTTATGGCGTTGGGTGATGGCAAGGATAGTGACAAGCGAGAGGGCGCCCAAAATCGTGCGCAGTAGCACGATATCGGAGCTCGGCAGCGCGATGGCAGCGGCGATGATGCCGTTGGAGCCAAACAATAGCAATGCTGCTAAGTACGTAAACAGTCCGTTGTCCATGCGCTTCCGTCCCCTCTATATTCGAGCATGTTCACTATGGGCGAACTGGCAATAGAAGAAAAGCGAATATAATGCATGGCTAACATGACAAAAATTCATGTAAAGGTGGAGGCGTGTCGTGGAAACGAATATTCAAAAGATGCAGGTGCTGCTGGAGACGGTGCGCGCCGGAAGCTTTACGCGTGCTGCCGAGCGCCTGAGCTATTCGCAGTCGGGCGTGAGCCGTATGGTGGCCGATCTTGAGGCCGATTGGGGCTTTAAGGTGCTCGACCGCAGTCGCGAGGGCGTAGTGCTTTCTGCCGACGGGCGGCAGGTCATGCCGGCTGTCGAGGCGCTCTGCGAGGAATTCATTCGCTTGCAGCGACGGGTGGATGAGATGCGCGGGCTCATGCGCGGCAAAATCTGCATCGGTACGTTTTCGAGTGTGGCGACCCACGTGCTGCCGCCGGTGATTGCGCGCTTTCGCGCCGATCATCCGGATGTCGATTACGAGCTGCTGATGGGTGATTACTCCGAGATTGAGCAATGGGTGGCGGAAGGCCGCTGCGACCTGGGCTTTATCCCGCGTGAGCCACGAGAAAACGGCATGGCATCGCGGTCTTTGGTGCGCGACGAGTTGATGGCGGTGGTGCCGGCAGATTCTTTGCTTGCCACGGCGGAGGTCGTTTCTCTTGCCGATTTAGCCAACGAGCAGTTTATTCTGCTAGAACGCGGCACCGATGACGAGATTACGCCGCTGTTCCGTCGGGCGGGACTGGCGGTGTGCTCCACGCTGTCGACCTGGGATGACTATGCGATTATGGCCATGGTCGAGGACGGCCTGGGCGTGAGCATTCTTCCCGCGCTCATCTTGCGCCGCTGTCAGTTCGATGTTGCCGTGCGTTCGCTCGAGGGACATCCCCATCGGCAGATCAATGCGATATATCGCACGGCTGACGTTTCGCTTGCCGCCGCTCGATTCCTTGAATACCTCTAAACGCGTACACGCCATTGTCCGCTTTGGGCAAATCTCGGAGTCCGGTACATTTTCTTATGAAATTGAACTTTCGAATGAGGTGCCGCGCTATACTGCTTGCTAAATTGAACCTTGGTTCAATTCGTGTTCTATAAATTGAACTTTGCCAGCAAGGAGGTTCTAGTGGCCCAAGAGACGTTTAGCGATCGCCTGCGACAGGCTATGTCCGATCGCGACGTTCGCCAGTCGGACGTGATCCGCGCATCGGAGATGCTCGGCAAAAAACTCGGCAAGAGTCAGATGAGCCAATATGTGAGCGGCAAGACGATCCCGCGGCGCGATGTGGCTGAGCTGCTCGCCCGTATTATGGAGGTCGATGTTACCTGGCTGCTTGCCGGCGACGCCGATCAAGGCGAGGCATCATCACCCCGCAACGATTCCAAGCCCGAACCCCATCCCTCAGCTCAAATTGCAAGGAGCACCACCATGCGTACTTTTTCTAAATCCACCAAGCTCGATAACGTCCTGTATGACGTGCGCGGCCCCGTCGTCGACGAGGCCGCCCGTATGGAGGACGAGGGCGAGCGCATCCTCAAGCTCAATATCGGCAACCCGGCGCCCTTCGGTTTCCGCACGCCCGATGAGGTCATCAAGGACATGCGCCAGCAGCTGCCCGACTGCGAAGGCTATTCCAACTCGCGTGGCCTGTTCTCCGCGCGCAAGGCGATCATGCAGTATTCGCAGATCAAAGGCCTGCCCAACGTTCAGATGGAGCATATCTACACGGGCAACGGCGTGTCCGAGCTCATTCAGCTTTCGATGAACGCGCTGCTCGACAATGGCGACGAGATTCTGATCCCCAGCCCCGACTATCCGCTCTGGACGGCGTGCGCAACCCTTGCTGGCGGTCATCCCGTACATTATCTGTGTGATGAGCAGGCGGATTGGTATCCCGACCTGGAGGATATGGAGTCCAAGATTACGAGCGCGACCAAAGCCCTCGTCATCATCAACCCCAACAACCCCACGGGTTCTGTCTATCCGCGCGAGGTGCTCGAGGGCATCGTCGAGATTGCACGCAGGCATCAGCTGATGATCTTTGCCGATGAGATCTACGACCGCCTGTGCATGGACGGCTACGAGCACGTCTCGATTGCCTCGCTTGCTCCCGACCTGCCCTGCGTCACCTTTAGCGGCCTTTCCAAGTCGCACATGATCGCGGGCTATCGTATTGGCTGGATGGTGCTTTCGGGCAACCAGCGCTGCATGAGCGACTTCATCATGGGCGTCAACATGCTCTCCAACATGCGCCTGTGCTCCAACGTGCCGGCTCAGTCGATCGTCCAGACGGCGCTCGGCGGCCATCAGTCTGTTAACAACTACATCCGCCCGGGCGGTCGTGTCTACGAGCAGCGCAACTTTGTGTATGAGGCACTCAACAAGATTGACGGCATCTCGGTGGTTAAGCCGCGTGCGGCGTTCTACATCTTCCCCAAGATGGATGTTAAAAAGTTCAACATCACCGATGACGAGCAGTTTGCTCTCGACCTGCTGCACGAGAAGAAGAT
>DXLQ01000104.1:0-5013 GCA_019414685.1 Collinsella sp.
TCGGGCGTCGCCAGGCGAATCGTCGGCTCGGACATCTCGGTCATACAACCCTTCCCCCTCAAAAACAGAGGCCGCCTTGCGCCAAACCCAGCGCAAGGCGGCCCCCCGTCATTACATCAGGCTACAGGACAGCCGCCAACGCGTCGATATCCTCCTGCGTCGTGGCCCAGCTGGTGCAAAAGCGCACCACCGTGTGGGTCTCGTCGTACTTTTCCCAGTACTCGATCGCCGCATGCTCGCGAATGCGCGCCATGTCCTCGTTGGGAAGAATCACGAACTGCTGGTTGGTCGGCGTCTCCAAGAAGAACTGGTAGCCGCGCTCGTGCAGCACGCGACGAAGCGCCTGCGCGGTTTCGATCGCCTGGCGACCAATCTCAAAATACAGGCCGTCGGTAAAGAGCGCCTCAAACTGCACGCCCGTCAGGCGGCCCTTGGCCAGCAACGCACCGTGCTGCTTAATGCGCGGAATGGGATGCGCCGGAGCGTGCATGCCGCAAAACACCACGGCCTCGCCACACAGAGCGCCGCACTTGGTGCCGCCGATGTAGAACACGTCGCACAGCTGCGCCAGCTCGGGCAGGGTAATGTCGCACTCATCGGCCGCCAGCGCATAGGCCAGGCGGGCACCGTCCACAAACAGCGGAATCTCGCGCTTCTGGCACACCGCGTGAATCGCCGCGAGCTCGGCCTTGGAGTACAGCGTGCCATACTCGGTCGATAGGCTCACGTACACGGCACCCGGGAACACCGTGTGCTCGTAGCTCTCGTTTTCGTAGAATACCTGGATATAGTCCTCCAGATCCTCGGCGTGCATCTTGCCCTCGTAGCCGGGGATGGTGAGCACCTTGTGGCCGCCAAACTCGATGGCCCCCGCCTCGTGGCAGGCGACGTGGCCAGTCTCAGCAGCAACGACGCCCTCGTACGGCGCAAGCAACATGTCGATCACCGTCGCGTTGGCCTGCGTGCCGCCCACCAGAAAAAACACGTCGGCATCGGGGGCCTGACAGGCCTCGCGGATAAGCTGCTTGGCACGCTCGGTGTGCGCATCGGTACCATAGCCGGGCTGCGGCTCCATATTGGTGTCGACAAGCGCCTGCAGCGCTGCCGGATGTGCGCCGTGGGAATAATCGTTGTTAAACGCGAGCATGGCAATCCTCTCTTACCGGGTATCGGCCAGATGATTCAAACGGAGCTATTGTACGCCGTTGGGATAGGCAATGCGTGCGGCAAGGCACTCAAGTGCCAGTACCAGGGCAAAACCGCAGCTCACGTCACTCAAAAAGTGTGCGCCGATCACGATGCGCCCAAAGGCGACGAACGCTGCAACAACAACCGCCGCCCAAAAGATCACGCGGCGACGCGAAGGTTTTTCCTTAAAGGCTGCCGCGGGAAGCCCGGCGAGCATAAGGCCGATCGCCGCATGCGCCGTGTGTCCGCTCGCAAACGACTTGAACCCGTCCTTGATCACGCCGGCGGCGATATAGGCCCACTTGTCGGGGTTGCCGATCACCCACCACGGCTGAAAATTGAGCCCCGGCGTGACCTCGATCACGCGCATGCGCGGGCGCGACCATAACGGCTTAACAATGACGTTGAGGATGATGGCCTGAGCGACCCACACGGCCAGCACCATCAACGCCCAGCGCGTAAGCTCGTCGGGCTCGGTCGTGCGCGTGAGGCGGTAGGCGATGAAGTTGGCTGCGATGACCAACGCAAACGTCAGAACCAGCTGAAACGCAATAAGCTTGCCGCCGACGCGCAGCGATCCGATAATCTCGTAGCCGACCAGACCCACGTTGATCAAAACGCCCAGCGCAGCGAGCCACTTGCTCGCCTTGGAATCGGGGCGTGCCGAGCGCACGAGCATAACGCCCGCGATGCTCGCCGTCAGCTCGAACGGCAGCTCGCCGGCCGCCTCGACAAAGCGACCGTACATGCTGCCGATGTTGAACAGCGCACTCGAGATTTGATAATCACAGAAGCTGCCCACGCCCAGACAAAGGCACAGGACGGCCGCGATAATGGCGACATCTTTCTTATAGATGTATCCGAACATGCTTTCCTTTCGATGGAACCAGATTGCCCAAATGGGGCGTTTGCAGCGTCGACCCGTTAGTCGTCGTCGCTAGCACCCAATTGCTGCAGCAGCATGAGCGCGGCCGCCACCGGGCCGGTGCCGTCGTTAGCGTCGAGACCGCGACCCAGGCCGCTGCCCGCGCCGGCACCCGCCTTGTAGGGCACCGACAGCTTGCGGCTCTTGGGAAAGTTCACCGCACCGTAGCGAGTCTTAAGCTCAAAGGCCACCTTCTTGGGAACGTCAACCCCCAGGAAGGTAATGCGGCCGCCACTGAGCGTGACGCTCTCGAGCCCCAGGCGCTCGCCGCGAATGCGGATGCGCGCGCGATTGAACAGGTTGAGTCCCGCCAACGGCAGCTCGCCATGCGCGGCCTCGGTCTCCTCCTGCACCTCGTCGATACTCTCCAGGTCCTCAGCCGCAGCGAGCTTGCGGTACACGAGCACGCGCTGGTCCACCGCCGGCAGGTACTCCTCGGACAAGAAGTAGTCGGCCGGCAGGTTGATGCCCACGCTCGCCGCCTCCACGCCGGCATCGTCGTCGCCGCGCGCCTCGGCCACGGCCTGTCCCAGCATCTGCGTAAACAGGTCAAAGCCCACACTCGACAGGTTGCCGTGCTGCTCGGCGCCCATAAGCGAGCCGGCGCCGCGGATCTCCAGGTCGCGCATGGCGATGCGCATGCCGCTGCCCAGGTCCTGGAATTCGGAAAGCGCGGTCAGGCGCGCCGTTGCCTCCTCGGTGAGCGGCAGCTCACCCGGGAACATAAAGTACGCGTAGGCCTGCGTGGCAGAGCGGCCCACACGGCCCTTGAGCTGGTAGAGCTGCGCCAGGCCCAGGCGCTGCGAGTCCTCGATGATGAGCGTGTTGGCGGTCGCGTTGTCGATGCCGCTTTCCACGATGGTCGTGGCGATAAGCACGTCAATCTTCTTGGTCGCGAACTCGATCATCACGTCCTCGACCTCGCGCGGGCTCATCTTGCCGTGTGCCACGCCCACGCGCGCCTCGGGCGCGGCCTCGTGCACGCGCGCCACGGCATCGTCGATGGTCTTGACGCGGTTGGACACGTAGTACACCTGGCCGCCGCGGCCCACCTCCAGGCGAATCGCCGCACTCACCACGTCGGGGTCGTACTCCCCCACGTGCACGATCACGGGACGACGCCCGGTCGGCGGCGTGGTGATCAGACTCATGTCGCGCACGCCGCTCGTGGCCATCTGCATGGTTCGCGGAATAGGCGTTGCCGAGAGCGTGAGCACGTCGATTTGCTCGCGCAGGTTTTTGAGCTGCTCCTTGTGCTGCACACCAAAGCGCTGCTCTTCGTCGATGATCACCATGCCCAGGTTCTTGGGGTTCACATCGGCAGAAAGCAAGCGGTGCGTGCCGATGAGCACATCAATCGTGCCCTCGGCAAACGCCTTGAGCGCGCGCTTTTGCTGCGCCGGGGTGCGGAAACGGCTGAGCACCTCGACCTCCAGGCCAAACGGGGCAAAGCGCTCAAAGAATGTCTCGTAGTGCTGTTGGGCCAGAATGGTCGTGGGGCAGAGCACCATGACCTGACGGCCGGAGTCCACGCACTTAAAGGCCGCGCGCAGGGCGACCTCGGTCTTGCCGAAACCCACGTCGCCGCACAGCAGGCGGTCCATGGGCTTGGGCGCCTCCATGTCGGTCTTGATGTCGGCGATAGCCTCCAGCTGGTCGCGCGTCTCGTCGTAGGGGAAGCTCTCCTCCATCTCGATCTGCTCGGGCGTATCGGGCGGACAGGCGATACCGGTAATCGACGAGCGGCGCGTATAAAGGTCGACCAGGTCAAACGCCAGCTTTTTGGCATTCTTGCGCGCCTTGTTGGTGGCCCGCGTCCAGTCGGCGGTGTTGAGCCTGGTCAAGCGCGGTTTATCGCCGTCGGGACCAACGTAGCGCGTAATGCGGTCAACCTGCTCCAGCGGCACGTAGAGCTTGTCGCCGTCGGCATATTCCAGCAAAAAGTAGTCGCGCTCCTTGCCGCCCACTTCCTGGCGCGCGACCTCACTAAAGAGCGCGATACCGTGGGTGGCGTGCACCACGTAGTCGCCCGGCTTAAACGGGAACGTGATCTGCGTAATGTCCACCTTGCGGCGGCTGCGCGCGCGATTGGCGTCCATACGGGCGTTGAGGTCGGCGATTGAGAACACGGCCAGGTTGGCATCGGGCACCACCACGCCCTGCGGCAAGGCAGCATCGACAAAGGTCACGCGCCCGCGCGAGATGGTGGGCACGGCGGCACCGGCGGCAGCCTGGGCGGCACCCGCCTCGAGCGAGCGGGCGTTGAGCGCGTCGGCGCGACGCTCGCGAATGGAAGCATGGGCCTCCTGGCGTGCGGCACGGTCGGCGGAATCCGCTGCTGCCACGCGCACGCGGTCGCCGATAGCGCCGGCATTTTCGGGCGCGGCGGTCAGCGATTCCTCAAAGGTAATGCCCTCGTCGCCAAAGGTGAGCTCCATCGACTCACGCGCACCGCGGTCGGGGATGGCAAACACGCAGGCATAGCGCTTGCCCACGACCTCCTGGATGCGCGTCATAAAGCGATTGTCCGAGCCCGCGATGGCCGGCTGCTCAATCTTGAGCTCTGCCGTCACCGCACCGCCGGCACGGATCAGGCTCACATAGTTCAGGCGCTGCTGAGCACCAAAATCGAGCTGCTGGGCGCGTACATACAGGCCATCCAGTCGGTCAATCCCCGCCTCGCCGGCACGCGCCTCGATATCCTCGTAGGCGCGCAGGCAATCGTCGAACAGCGAGCGCGGCTCGGACAGCACCACGAGCGCCTTGCCGCTCACATGCGACAGCGGGCTCACGGTCTGGCCGTACATCACCGGCAAAAAGCGGTCGAGCTCAGGCGTGACGATGCGCGCATCCACCATCTCGAGCAGTGCCGCCAACTTGCTGTCGTCCTGGCTGGCGCG
>DXLQ01000105.1:0-5013 GCA_019414685.1 Collinsella sp.
GGGTAAACAGATAGCGCAAGCTCGCATATTGACGACCGCTCGCCGGCATAAACACGATACCGCGACGATGCAGTTCATCGATGAGCTCAAAGGCCTCGGAACGCGGCTCGCGCTCCCCCGGATGCAGCAACGTGCCGTCCAAATCGCATGCAATCAGCTTGATTCCCTCAAGACCCATATGCTTTCCCCCCAAAGCACCTCATCAACAGTAAGACGGACTTTGAATAGCTGCCTCTCAAAGTCCGTCTTACTCATACGCACGTTAACCGCGCGCCTTTTTTACGATCGTAAAGTCGGGAGCCATACTCACAACGGCATCCGCCGCACTCGACGCAAAGCGCCGGTCCGCATCGAGTTCACGGGTAACCACCGAGAGCCAAACGCCCTCGACGCCCCGGAGCATGCGGCCCAAAACAGGCTGCACCGGCGTATACATGCGCACGGTATACTCGTCCGAATCGCCTCGGAAAAGCGGCGCGTGCATATTGCCGATCTCCCAGCACGCATGCGCGAGCGCAATCGGGTCCATGCGGTCGACTTCGACCAAATAAACCTCGGCACTGCGCAGGCGCACGACAACCGCCACGGGCACCATGCCCGAACGGTCGATGACAAGCACATCGCCGTCGACAAGACGACCGCCGTCGGCAGCATCCAGCCGAACATCGACCGTGCGCCCCAGCTCCGTCACACCCACAAACGCGCGCGTGTCAGCCTGGTCCCAATCGAGCAGTAGCTCGTCAACTTCAAAGACGCCGCCCAAATTCCGGCGGAGCAGGAGTTCATAGGACGGATCGTTGAGATTTCCCAAGCATGTCGTCGAAACCAAGCGCTCGGGCATACTCTAACCCTCGACCTCAACGAGCTCGATATCAAAGTTGAGGTCCTTGCCGGCCAGCTCGTGGTTGGCGTCGAGCGTCACGGCCTCGGGCGTAACGTCGATGACCACGGCGGGGACGGGCATACCGCTCGGCGTGGACAGGAAAAGCTTCATGCCCTTCTCGATCTGCTCGATGTTGGGAACCTGTTCGGCCGGGAAGGTAATAACCATCTCGGGATTGTGCTCGCCGTAGGCATCGGCAGCCGGGATGTGCACGGTCTTCTTCTCGCCCACCTGCATGTCGACAACAGCGGCGTCGAAGCCCTTGATCATCTGACCGGCGCCGCAGGTGAACTCCAGCGGCTCGCCGCGATCGTAGGAGCTATCGAACTGCGTGCCGTCGTCGAGCGTGCCGCGATAATGAGTCTTGACCTTCTTGCCCTGGTTGGACATGGAAACCTCCGTGATAAGGGCGGCGCACAACGTGGGCCGCCATGAACATATGGCGCTAACTATACCCTAGTCATACAATTCAAAGACAGTTTGCAAAGAAACGCTGCAACCGGAGGAACCATGGCATATCCCGTATTTGACCTACACTGCGACACCGCCGACCGCATCGGCTGGGCCACGCTCGATCTCGACCTGCGCTTTACCGCCGGCACCGACGGCTATTTCCCCGGCGACGAGACGCATCCGCAAGATTTCGACCTCATCGAGGGTAACGCCTGCGCCATCTCGCTCGCAAAGATCGGCAACACGCCGTGGGCACAGTGCTTCGCCACGTTTGTCCCCGACGAGATTCCCACCGCCCACGCCGCGCGCTTCCAGGCGCAGATCATGGCGCATATGAGCGGCCAGGCAATGCTCAACCACGACCGTATGGTCAACGTGCGCAGCGCCGCAGACATTCGCCCCGCGCTCAAGGACGGCAAGGTCGCTTGCATCCACACCATCGAAAACGCCACGTTCTTTGCCGAGGACCCCGCGCTGATCGAAGTGCTCAAGAGCTTGGGCGTGCTCATGTCGTCACTCAGCTGGAACGCGCAGGGACCGCTCGCGAGCGGCCACGACACCCACGCCGGCCTCACCGCCGCCGGCATCGAGGCGCTTACGCAGATGGAGCACGCCGGCATGGTGCTCGACGTCTCCCACCTCAACGATGAGTGCTTTGACGAGGTTGTCGCCCACGCCACGCGCCCCTTCGTCGCCAGCCACTCCAACTCCCGCGCGGTTTGCGACGTCAAGCGCAACCTCACCGACGACCAGTTCCGCACCATTCGCGACATGGGCGGTATCGTCGGCCTCAACTACTGCAGCGAGTTCCTTTCCAACGACGCAACCGACAAGACCGCCGCAGACGTCACCTTCGACCAGCTGGCGGCACATATCGAGCACTGGCTCGACCTGGGCGGCGAGGACGTCATCGCGCTCGGCGGCGACTGGGACGGCGCCGCGGTGCCCGCTTTCCTCTCCGACGCCAGCAAGATGCCCGAGTTCCAGAACATGCTCTCCAAGCACTTTGGCAAGACCGTGATGCAAAAGCTCTGCAGCGACAACGCGCTTGCCTTCTTTGAGCGTTATTAATTTCACATCCCTTGAGCGGGCCGGCATGCCGAACGGTCGGCATGCCGGCCCGTCCCCAATCTGAAGGACCGCTTTTGACGCAGCAGTTTACGATTTCCGTATCCCGACCGGATGGGACGCCCATCCCCGTCGTCGTTACCAAAAAGCGCGTCAAGAACTTCAACCTACGCGTCTCATCGAGCGGTGAGGTCCACGCCAGCGCGCCGCTCGGCGCCAGCCGCGAGCGTATCGAAGCGTTTGTGAAGCGCAACAGCGCCTGGATTATCAGCCGACTTGCCCAGCGCGAGCAACGTCAGACGACGGCACAGGAGTCGCTCAGCCCCCACTCGATCATTGCACTTTGGGGCAAGCCCATCACGGTACAGGATGCACTCGACCACAACTTTGAGCCACCCGCACCGCGGCCCAAGCAGGCTACCTTCGCAAGTTTTATGGGTACCGACGAGCCAGACGAACGTCCGCAGGCCAAGTGGAACGCGACCCTCGACGGCTTAACGCCCAGTGAGATCCAAGCCCATATTGACCAGCTCTATACGTCCGAGGTCACATCGGCACTGCGCGATATTGTGCACGCATACGAAATCGCAATGGGTGTCGCCGTTTCCCGCGTTTCCGTACGCAGCATGAAAACGCGTTGGGGCTCCTGCACGCCCAAATCCGGCGCCGTTCGCATCGCACGAGAACTTGCCGCCTACCCCGTCGAATGCCTCGACATGGTTGTCGCCCACGAGCTCGTCCACTTGCTCGAGCCAAGCCACAATCAGCGGTTTCACGCGCTGCTCGACACGTACTGCCCCAACAACAGGGCTCTGTCGCAGCGGCTCAAAAAACCGCCCGCCAACGAGCTCTAGAGTCGGTTAGCGCACGCGCTCGATCTCGACACCGCAGCTTGCCAGGGGAAGACCGACGGGCGCCCAAGGCTTATCGAGCTTAACACGCACGCCAAGCAGCAGGGGGTAACGACGTAGCAGCATCGAGGCCACACCCTCGGCTGCAGCCTCGATGAGCTTAAACGTATGCTCGCGCAGATAGCCATCGACATCGTGGCACACCGAGCCATAGTCAATCGAGGCGTCCAGGTTATCGTGCTCCCCCGCTGCACGCAGGTCGGCATAGAGCACCAAGGACACGATGAACTTCTGGCCCAGCGCGTTCTCCTCGGGATACACGCCGTGGTTGGCAAAGACTTCGAGACCTTCAACGGTGATGCGGTCGGCATGGCGCAGATCGTCATAGCTCACGTGGGGTACCGCCGTTGCGGTGGATAATTCGCCCCTTCCACGGCGGGCGAGCTCGGCACCTTCAGTCTTGGTTGCATTCTCGGGCAGTTTCTTATTGCTCATCGCGATCGTCTCCTTCGTTTAGAACCCCGACCGCGCAAACTAACTACACGCGAATCGACAGGTTCTTTTTATCATCGCTCCAGTTGCAAGCATTGCGCGCGGGGCATGCAAAGCAGGCGCGCGACGCTTTATCGGCCGCATAGAGCAGACGCTCAAGCGGTTGGCTGTTCACGCGCAGCTTTCGATGGCCCAGAATGGCCGTCTTAATGGCTGCGGCATCGGCCGGCTCAAACGCCACATCATCGGGCATGCCGCCGAGAATCGCATCAGCGACGCGTTCGCTTGCAACATCATGGGATATACCCGATTCATACTGTTCATCTTTGCCGATATCGTGAAGAAGTGCCGTGGCGTAGATGACCTCGCGGTCAAATTCGAGCTGTTCCTCGAGATTCTTGATCCACATAATGCGAGCGACATCGAGCAGATGGTCAATACCGTGGCGGCAGAAGATGCGCCCCGATTCCAACTGCGCAATGTTGCCCAGGTGCCGCCGAAACAGCCCGTTGGCACAAATGTAATCAATGCGAGGCATGGCATCAAAGGGGGCCAGGCCCGAAGCCATGAAGCCGCGACGCGGCGTCCCCTCATCGGTCTTCGATGTAAAGTCGTTGACGACCCTCATGCTAACGGCCCAGCATCCTAAAGAACCGCTCCTCGAGCGCGGGATCGGTCTCAAAGACTCCGCGGCGAGCGAGCGTCACGGTCTTGGTGCCAGGCTTTTGCACGCCGCGCATGGTCATGCACATATGCTCAGCCTCCATGAGCACAATCGCTCCCTGGGGAGCGAGATACTCCATGAGGGCATCGGCAACCTGTGCGCACAGCTGCTCCTGCAGCTGCAGACGACGGGCGTAGACCTCAACCGTGCGGGCAAGCTTAGAGAGCCCTGCGACACGGCCGTTGGGGATATAACCAATGGCGGCCTTGCCATAAAACGGCAGCAGATGATGTTCGCACAGCGAGTAGAACGTGATGTCGCGCTCGATAACCAAGTCGTTCGAAGCGACGGCAAAAGTTTTGGACAGATGCTCCTCGGCACTCTGGTCCATACCGCCGGCAATCTCGCCATACATACGGGCGACGCGTGCCGGAGTCTCCAGCAGGCCCTCACGAGTTGGGTCCTCGCCTATACCTTCAAGCAGCAGCTTAATGGCAGTCTCGACTTTTTCCTGATCGACCATCTGGGCCTCACTTTTTTCGATTTCGCGTTCGCGCTATGGTACCACGCCCTCCGGCATCGGCCGCAAGCTACATAGTATG
>DXLQ01000106.1:0-4930 GCA_019414685.1 Collinsella sp.
GTTGGCGGAACGAGCGCGACGTGGAGTGTCATTCTTTACCGCGTTAGACTAGACGCAGGGAAAGGAGGAGGACATGGATGCTCGCGTTAAGCAGCTTGTAAATATGATCGAGGACGATCAGCCTGTCGCTGTCGCGGTGCTTGCCAAGCGTCTCGAGGTAAGCGAGCGCGCCGTGAGAAACTATATCCATCGCGCAAACGACAAGCTTGCGGGGGTTGCACGCATCGTTGGCAGCAAAGGGCAATATCGTATCGATGTTGCACATGCAGATGAGCTTGCTCGCTTGCTAGACGGTGCGGCTCTGGCCCATCCGGGCATTCCTGATACGCGCGACGGCCGTGTGTCCTTCCTTCTTAACGACCTCCTAATGCGGTCCCAGTGGGTGACGATTGAGGAGTATGCGGATTTACTCTACGTTTCGGCGCGGACTCTGTCCAATGACATGCGTCTGGTAGAGCAGAAACTCGCCCAATTTGACTTAACGCTTGAAAAGCGCCCACGCTACGGAATCCGCGTTGCGGGCGGGGAGTCGCAACGGCGCCTGTGCCTGGCCTCGCTGGTGAGGCCCGTGTTGCCCGACACCGACGATGCAAAGCTCGCCGAGCACCTGCGGGCCATCGCCGCATGTGTGGACGATGCCCTGACGGCCTCGCCCGTCACGGTGAGCTCGCTGGCATCCCGCAATCTCATCATGCATCTTTACATCGCTCTTGGCCGCATCGAGCAGGGCTGCTATGTCCCAGCTGCAGAATCGGACGTTCAAAAACTGGAGGGAACGCGCGAATACGCCGCGGCTTTCCAGATTGCCGCAAACATCAAGGATGCCCTGGGCGTGAGCATGCCCCGAGAAGAGGTTGCCTTTATCGCAATCCATTTGCTCGGCAGGGGCACGGGCGTGCCCGAGAAGGGCTCTGCCGTTATCTCGGACGAGATGTGGGAGATTGCTTCCGAGATGGTACGTGCGGTCAACGATGAGTTTAGGTTTGACTTTAGCAGCGATCTTGAACTTCGCATGAACCTTGCTCGGCATATTGGCCCTCTGGGTTATCGCCTTGAATATCACATGCATATGGATAACCCCATGCTGCCCGATATCAAGACGAGGTTTCCGTTGGCCTATTCGATGGCGGCCGGCACCTCGCAGGTACTCGAGCGTCATTTTGGCAGCCAGCCCTCTGATGAGGAGCTCGGCTACATCGCCATGGCATTTGCCCTGGCCCTCGAGCAGCAAGCCGACCAGCCGCGTCGCAAACGCATCCTGATCGTGTGCGCCTCGGGAGCGGGAAGCGCCCGTATGCTCGAGCACCAGTACCGCAAGCAGTTTGGTATGTATATCGAGTCGATTGAGACATGCGACGTCGCCCGCGTGGGAACGCTCGACTTTTCGCACATCGACTACGTGTTCACAACGGTGCCGCTCAACGTCAAGTTGCCTGTGCCCGTCCGCGAGGTCGATTTCTTCTTGGAGACGAGCGATGTCAACGCTATCCGCAAGGTGCTGAGTGATGACGCTGCGCAATCGGACTCCCTGAGCGCTTTCTTTAGCCGTGCCCTGTTCTTCAACCGCGTTGAGGCGTCGTCGAAGCAGGCCGTTCTCCGATATCTCTCCGAGCGCGCCGTCGAGAGCGGCCGTGTCGATGCCCAGTTTGCCCAAGAGGTTGCCGAGCGCGAGAGCGCGAGTGCCACCTCGTTTGGCAATGGGGTGGCCATGCCCCATGGGATGCATCCTTTGAGCGCCGAGGCCTTTGTTACCGTGGGCCTGCTCGAACATCCCATTCTTTGGGACGAATACGGCCATGAGGTCGATATCGTCTTTATGGTGTCGTTTGCCCGGTCGGGCGGCGATGAGGCGCGGATCTTGAGCTCGCTGCTCGCTGAGATCTTTATGGACCGCCAGGGGGTCGAGCGCTTACGCGAGCGCCGGTCCTGGCATGAGCTGATGGCGCTTGTGCAAGCGCATACGGCTTAAGACTTCTTTTGTCGATGACCCTGTCAGTCTACCTGCAATAAACCTCGAGGATTGCGGGCGGGAGATAGGTGTTTCGAATATTCAAGTACAAACCAGACATCACGGGAGAGGAGACCGTTATGGACGATCAGGGAACCGAGATGGTTTCGTTTCAGCTGGTCGCTGCAGCGGGAGAGGCACGCAGCCTTGCCTTCGAAGCCCTTGAAAAGGCAAAGGCGGGGGATTTTGACGCTGCCGCCAAACTCATGAAGCAGTCAAAGGATGCGGGAATCAAGGCTCACCACATCCAAACGCAGCTGCTTTCGACCGAGGCGGCGGGCGAGCATCTGTCGGTGGATGTGTTGCTGGTCCATGCTCAGGACCACCTCATGTGCTCCATGCTTGCTCAGGAGCTCGTGCAGGAGCTGATCTGCCTGTATGAGCGTACTGCAGCCAAGAACGCCTAACGGCGTGCGGCGACTATCCAACCAATCAATGCGAAGGGAATCCCTTATGAAGATCCTTCTTGTTTGCGCAGCTGGCCTGTCTACAAGCATTCTGATGAAGAAACTCGAGAAATACGCGGAGCAAAACGGCATCGAGCTCGATATCGATGCGGTGGGTATCGGCGAGTATCAGGAGACCTGTGCCGATTATGACGTGCTGCTCTTGGGGCCGCAGGTGTCCTACCAGCTCAACACCGTCAAGCAGGGGAGCGGTAAGCCGACCGCGGTCATCCCCGCACAGGACTACGGCATGGGCAACGCCGCCAACGTGCTGGCACTCGCCCAGTCGCTGTTGGGCTAGGAGGCGACCATGGAAAAGTTCATGACCCTGCTTCAGGAAAAACTGACCCCTATTGCCAATTTCTGCGGCACCGAGCGCCACTTTGCCTCCATGCAAAAGGGCTTTATGAGCGCGATCAGCTTCATCTTGGTCTCTGCCGTCTTTATGATTATCGCCAACCCGCCGGTCACGGCCGACCTGGTGGCGCAGGGCGGGTTCTGGTCCGTCTTTGGCCCTTGGCTCGATTTTGCCACGGCCAATAAGCTCACGCTGCTCATCCCGTTCAACATGACGATGGGCATACTGTCGGTGATCGTGACGTTCGCAATCGCCTATAACCTGGCGGGCACCTACAAGATGCCCAAGCTTAACGCCGGTATGACCTCGCTGGTGATGTTCCTGATCGCCGCGGCGCCGTCGTCCTACTACCAGCTTGCTGATGAGTCCGTGCTCCAGGCGGTCCCCTGCACCTATCTGGGTGCGCAGGGCCTGTTTACCGCCATCATCGTTGCCCTGGTCTCCGTCGAGGTCACGCGCTTCTGCCAGACCAAGGGCATCACCATCAAGATGCCCGATGGCGTGCCGCCGTTTTTGTCCGAAACCTTTGGCGCCATCGTGCCTATGCTCGTCAACATCCTCATCTTCTTTGGTGGCAACCTGCTGATCCAGATGATCGATCCCACGCTGTCCATCCCCTCGGTTATCGAGAAGCTGCTCGCTGCCCCGCTTTCCGTCGCAGTTGACTCTGTGCCCGGCGCACTGCTTATCTGCTTCATGACGCTGCTGTTTTGGTGCTTTGGCGTCCACGGCAACATGATCGTGATGCCCATCACCGCCCCGGTCACGCTTGCCGCCTTTGCTGCCAACGCCTCGCTCTACGCTGCTGGGCAGCCGCTTGAGTTCCACCCGGTACTCATGTCGATGGTCATCAACCTCATCGGCGGCACGGGCAATACGTTCTCTTTTGTGGCGCTCTGCGCGTTTAAGGCAAAGTCGCAGCAGCTCAAGGCATTTGGCAAGGCATCGATCGTGCCGAGCTTCTTCCGTATCTCCGAGCCCGCGATCTTTGGCGCACCCATCATCTTCAACCCGATCCTCATGATTCCGTTTGTGCTGGGCGGTATGATTTCGGCCCTGCTGTATTGGGGTGCAATCTCACTGGGTCTTGTCTCTAACTTCTACATCTTGGTGAGCGGCACGTTCCCCATCTTCGTTCAGGGCTTTATCCAGTGCCTCGACCCGCGTATCTGGGTATTTACGATCGTTTTGATCGTGGTCATGGCTGTGGTCTGGTACCCGTTCTTTAAGGTGTACGACAACCAGCTCCTGGCGCAGGAGCAGGAGAACGCCGCGGCAGCTTCTGCCAAGGATACTGAGTAGCATGGGTTACTTTGACAGAACGTCTGCTGCCGGTATGCCCGAGGGCTTTTTGTGGGGCGGCGCGCTCGCTGCCAACCAGGCCGAAGGGGGCTGGAACGAGGGCGGCCGCGGTATGTCGCACTCCGACCTGATTCCACAGGGTCCCGACCGCTGGGATGTGATGTTTGGCAGGCAAAAGCCCGTGGATGATCCGGACAGGCTGTATCCATGCCGTTGGGGCAACGACTTCTTCCATCATTGGCGCGAGGACGTCGAGCTCTTTGCCGAGATGGGCTTTAAGTGCCTGCGTCTTTCAATTTGTTGGAGCCGTATTTTTCCCACAGGGATGGAGGCCGAGCCCAACGGTGAGGGCTTGGAGTTTTACCGTCAGGTATTCGAGGCGCTGCGCGAGCACGGAATCGAGCCGCTCGTGACGCTGTCGCACTACGACTATCCGTTGGCTCTGGTCGAGCGTTATGGTGGCTGGCAAAGCCGAGAGATGATCGAGCGGTATGCGCACTACGTCGAGACCGTCGGACGTGCGTACCAGGGCCTCGTGCGTTATTGGCTCACCTTCAACGAGATCAACAGCGTGGCGCTGTCCTATCTCAACGCGGGCGTCACGCTCGAGGATGAGCGTGACCGTGCAGCCGTGACCGCGGCGTTCTCGCACCATATGTTTATGGCGAGCGCTCGCGCTGTCGAGATCCTGCACAAGATCGATCCCGCAAACAAGGTGGGCTGCATGATCGCTGCCGGTGCGACCTATCCGTACCGTTGTGCGCCCGAGGACGTATGGCTTGCGTATGAGGAGGACCGCGGCCGCTACTTCTACAC
>DXLQ01000107.1:0-4765 GCA_019414685.1 Collinsella sp.
CGGGGTTGTTGCCGAGGGCGTTGCCGCCGAGGGCGACGACAATACGATCGGGCTTACCGTACGGTTTACTCATAGTGTTCGTTCACTTCCCAGCTATTAGCGAAGCGTCGCGTACATCATGGCCTTAATGGTATGCATGCGGTTCTCGGCCTCCTGGAACACACGAGACTGCGCGCTCTCAAAGACCTCGTCGGAAACCTCCATCTCGGTCACGCCGAACTTCTCGGCAATCTCGGCGCCGATGGTGGTCTGCGTATCGTGGAAGCTCGGCAGGCAGTGCATAAAGATGGCGCCGGGGTTTGCCTTGGCCATGACCTCGGGCGTTACTCGATAGGGAGAGAGAAGATCGATTCGGCTCTTCCACAGCTCCTCAGCCTGGCCCATACCGACCCAAACGTCCGTATAGATCACGTCTGCATCCTTGACGCCCTCCTCGATATCCTCAGTGAGCTGGATCGTGCAGCCATTCTGAGCGGCGATCTCCTGGCAGCGCTCAAGAAGCTCGGGATCGAAGTGCGTGGCGCCCTCGACATCGCCCTTGGGTCCGCAGGAGCAGAAGTTAATGCCGAGCTTGGCGCAGATAACCATCAGGGAGTCGCTGACGTTGCCCTGCTCCTTGCCCATATAGGTGAGCTTCATGCCGCGCGTGTCGCCAAACTCCTCACGCATGGTAAGAATGTCGGCAAGGGCCTGGGTGGGATGGTACTCATTGGTCAGACCGTTCCAGACGGGAACGCCAGCCTTGGCGGCAAGCTCCTCGACGATAGACTGGTCAGAACCACGGTACTCGATACCGTCATACATACGGCCGAGCACGCGGGCGGTATCCTCGATGGACTCTTTCTTGCCCATCTGCGACGAGCCGGGGTCGAGGTAGGTCACGCCCATACCCAGGTCCATACCGCCGACCTCAAAGGCACAGCGCGTGCGCGTTGAGGTCTTCTCAAACAGCAGGACAATGTTCTTGCCCTCGAGAAAGCGGTGCGGATAACCGGCGCGCTTCATATCCTTGAAGTTCTTTGAGAGGTCGAGCATGTACTCGATTTCCTCGGACGTAAAGTCAAGCAGGGTAAGAACGCTTCGACCAGAAAGATTAAGAGCCATGATTTGAGTCCTTTCGATTGTTGGAACACACAAGGAGGGATGGGCGGCGCAGACGCACACGCGCCGCCCAGATACGCTAAAGCTGACTAGATTTCCTCACGCCAGAACGGCATGGTCATGCAGCGCGGGCCGCCGCGACCGCGAGAAAGCTCCTCGGAGGGAGCGACGAGCAGCTCGACGCCAGCCTTGTAAAGAGCATCGTTGGTGACAACGTTGCGCTCATACACGCAGACCTTGCCCGGTGCGACCGCAAGAGTGTTGGAACCATCGTTCCACTGCTCACGGGAAGCCTCGATCGGATCGCCGCCACCGCACTCAATCATGGTGATATGGTCCATACCCGTCGCAAGCTCGAGGATATGCTGCAGGGTGCCCTCGAGTTCCTCGATATGCACCTCCCCCTCCGAATCGCCCTTGGTCAAGCGGTAGGCACGAAGCGTCTGGTAGATGCCGGGATAGACCGTGAACTTATCGCGATCGACCTGCGTGCAGACGGTGTCGAGGTGCATGTAGGCATAGCCGTGCGGAATCTTGATGGCATAGATGTTCTCGATCTCGGCCTCATCGGAACCCCAGAACATATTCTTGGCGAGCTCATCGATGGCTGCAGTCTGGGTGCGCTCGGAAATACCGATGGCGAGCGTCTTGGCGTTGATGTTGAGGATATCGCCGCCCTCGATATGCCACTCGCTGTTGTGGTCGTACCAGATGGGGCTACCGGCGTAATCGGGATGGTTGCGCAGCACCGTTTCGTAGAAGATTACCTCGCGGTTGCGCTGATTCCAGTACATGCGGTTCATGGTAGCGCCCTTGCCCACGACAGCCAGAGGGTCACGGGAGAAATACGAGGCCGGCATGGGGAACAGCACCATATCGTCAGCCTTCAACTCCTCGCCGTCCATACTGGCAAGAGAACCGCCAACCTTGGGGATCTCGAGGTCGCGAACGTAGAGGCCGCCCATGGCAGCAAGGACAAACTCCTTGTTGTCCTTAATCGAATCAAGCTTCTCGACAACGGCCTGGCGAAGGGCCGCGTTGGAGATGCCGGACTCACCCATGAACTTCATCATGAACTCTGCGCGAGTGCCCTCGACTTTGTCAAACGTCTCAGCGAGCAGCTCTTCCATATAGACGACCTCGGCGCCAGCGCCGCGAAGAAGGTCGGTAAACTGATCGTGCTCTTTCTGGGCATAGTCCAGATAGAACGCGTCGTGAATCCAAACGCGGTCGAAATCCTCCGCCTTCATGTTTACAAGATCCATACCGGGGCGATGGACGCACACCTTCTTGAGGGCGCCAATCTCGCTATGAACGTTCAGTCCTTTGTTCATCTCTATCCTTCTTTCTCACAACTTGTATGTGGGGTTTTGCATTTACGGCAGGGGGATAAGACCCGAAACCGCAGTGAATGCCATGCAGATAACGCTTACGACCAGGAAGAATTTCCAAGCGACCTTCCACCACTGGCCTAGCGGAATCTTGCAGACGCCAAGACCGGCAACGAGCATCGCGCTTGTTGGCGAAATGAGAGACATGGCCGCGCTGCCCATGGAAAGACCAGTAACTGCGGCCTCGGGGTTTAAGCCCATCAGCTCAACAAGCGGGCCGAAAATGGGAATCGTAAGAGCAGCGATGCCCGAGGAGCTCGGAACGAGGATCGACAGAAGGTTATCCACGACATAGAGAATGCTCGTAAAGATAACTGCCGGAACTCCGGAGAGAGCCGTGGCGAGCGTGTTGAGAATCGTATCGATGATGAGGCCGTCATTGGCGATTACGAGGATTCCGCGGGCGAGGCCAACAACGATGGCAGAGAACGCGAAGTCTGCAATTCCCTTAACGAACTCGCCAGCGATCTCCTTCTCATTCATCCCGGAAACAACACCCGAAAGAAGGGCCATGGCCAAGAAAATCGCAGAGATTTCGTTCATGTACCAGCCCTGGGCCACCAGACCCCAAATGATGGCGGCAAGTCCAAGCACGAAAATAACCATAACGGCTTTCTGCCTACCGGTGAACTCGCTATCGAGGAGATTCTCGTCCGCACCAAACTCTTTGCGCTTCTCGATATCATCGTGGAAAGCTGGGGATGCCTCGGGATTCTTCTTAACCTTGAGGGCATACATCACAACCCATGCGATGGCAACTGCAGTGAGCACGACAAGGGCGATAGTACGCAACCAAAGCTGGGGGTTGCCCTGGATACCGAGGATGCCCTGGGAAATCAGGACGTTGAACGGGTTTACGGTAGATGCGATGTATCCGATACGGGCACCCACAAACACCGTCATGAACGCTGTAATTGAGTCGAAGCCCATGGCCATCATGATCGGCATAAGAATCGCAAAGAACGGAAGCGTCTCCTCTGCCATACCAAAGGTGCTGCCGCCCAAAGCAAAAAGCACCATTAGGATCGGAATGATGAGGACGTCCTTGCTCTTGAACTTCTTCACCACTCGGGCGACGCCGCTCGTGATGGCTCCGGTCGCCGTGATGACCTGGAAGGAACCTCCCACGATCATAATGAATGCAACGACCTCGACCGCTTGCTGGATGCCGATCGCAGGGGCCTCAAGTACTTCGAAGATGCCTTGGCGAAGATCGACCTCGTTGCCGTCCTCGTCCGTATAGACCTTATCGACAGGCTCATAGGTGCCCGAGACCGTTACCTCGCGACCGTTAACCTCCTGGCGCTCAAACGAACCCGAAGGCACGACCCAGGTCAGAACGGCAAATACGGCCATCAAGACGAGAATGATGGTGTACACGTGCGGGACTCGAAGAGTGCGCTTCTTTTCTGTCTCTGCCATCTCTCCTCCTTAATTCAGGGGTTTTTCGTTGCCGGCAAAGCCATTGTGTCATCGCGCAAAACACCCTTCCGTCTCTTCGCCCGCCAACGAAGCGCATCGACCCGTAAACGGATTCCAGATTGATGTAATTCGTCAATTGTCTCTTTAAATAGATGTTTAACATCAATTACTAGCCTTGTTCATGCCATTCTCCTGTGACAAATATGATGTAAATTGAATCAATCTCGTAATGTGCCACTATGGAAGCAATCAATACTCATCGCCAAAGCGAGGTCTTATGTCCGCACTACATGTTCAAAACGAAATAGGAAAGCTAAAAAAGGCCCTCCTGCACTGCCCCGGCTCCGAAACGCGCAATTACCCCGACGGGCAGTTCAATCAAGTCTTTACGCTACGCCCGTCTAGCAGCTCATTCGATCTTGAAAAGGCTCTCAAGGAGCATCATGCTTACTCGGCGATGCTCGAGCGCGAAGGAGTAGAGATTCTCTATCTTGAAAACCTTCTTACCGAAGCCCTTGATGCGACAGACCAAGCGCGTCGCTCCTTTATCGATAGCTTCATTAGAGAATGCGGCGCGTGCGGCATTGAGCTCGAGTCCGCTATTCGCGATTACCTCGAGCACATCGAGGGCTCCCGCGCTCTGGCCCAAGCGGCCGTCAACGGCATCCGTTATTCCCAGGTCTTCGACACGGATAAAGAGATGTTCAGCCTCGCAAAACTGACAGGAGACGCATATTCGCCTGACGACCTTCTCGTAGGCCCCCTTAACACCATGTGGTTCACGCGCGATCCGGCGAGCGTCATCGGCGAAGGTGTCACGCTCAACCATATGTACTGGTCAGAGCGCAACC
>DXLQ01000108.1:0-1952 GCA_019414685.1 Collinsella sp.
CTGCAAAAGAAGGCCATTTATCGCACCCTCGCCTTTTTTGCGGTTCCCGCTCTGGTGGGCGGTACCTTCCAGGTTTTGTTTTCGGTGCCGGGCCTTTGCGTCGGTATAACGCTGAGCATCCTGCTGCTCTACATCATCTACCAGGAGCAGCTGATCTCGACCGACCCGTTGACTGGCCTTAACAATCGCAACCGTTTTGAGACCTATACGCTGTCGCTCTTCTCAAATGTGGATCAGGCCGAAGATGTGTATCTGCTTATGATGGATGCCGACGGCTTTAAGCAGATTAACGACCGGTATGGACATGTTGAGGGCGATCATGCCCTCCAGGTCATATCTGCTACGCTCAAAGAGGTCTGCTCGGCGTCTGGTGGTTTTATCGCACGTTATGGCGGCGATGAGTTCGTGGTGCTCCAGAAGGCGGCGGCGGAACAGGACATCATAGACCTGTGTTCGGCGATTAACGACGAGCTCGCTCATGCCGAGGTTCCGTATCTGTTGCGGATGTCCATCGGCTATGCACGGGTCGGTGATGGTGTCGATACCTGGCAAGACTTACTTCGCGCTGCCGATGCGGAGCTCTACCGCGTCAAGGCCGAGAAAAAGAAAGCCGGCGTCCAGATACGCTAGGAAAAGGGGTGCACGCTTGCGTGCGTGGCGGCCCTCAGCTCACCGATGTACTCCATTAAGCTAAAGTACATGAATCCCCTCTGCTAAATAAGGGCAGTTCGTTAAGCTTTTTTGGGTTTGTTGACGATGATGATGCCGCTGCAGACCAACAGCAGGGCAACGATGACGGTAATGGGGCTCGTGCCAGCGCCCTCGCCGAGCAGCAGCGCGCTCAGCAGCACACCAAAGACGGGGTTCATAAACCCAAAGACCGAGACGCGGCTGACGGGGTTGACGGCAAGCAGGCGCGACCACAGCGAGTAGGCGACCGCGGAGATAAGCGCCATGTAGATGATGAGCGCGATGGCGGGGGCAATCGCCGTAGGGGAGAGTGCACCACCCATCAAAAAGCCAATGGCGGTGAGGACCAGACCGCCGACCAAGAACTGCCACCCGGCAAGCAAGACGCCGTCGTGCTCGCGCGAGAAGATGCCGATCAGGCAGGTCGAAAGGGCACCCGCGACGGTGGAGGCCAGGATAAAGCCCTCGCCGTCGAGCGTAAAGCCAAAGGTGCCGTCCGCGCCCGAAAGGTTGACGAGCGCGACGCCGGCAAAGCCCAGTACGCAGCCGAGCACCTTGGCCGTATTGAGCTTCTCGGTGCGAAACGCCAGAGCGGCAAAGAGGATGGCTAGGAAGTTGGCGCTGGCCTCGATGATGGAACTCGACATGGCACTGGCGCGCGAGAGTCCCAGGTAGAAAAAGAAGTACTGCCCGATAGTCTGGAAGAGCGACAGGATACATATGGGCTTGATATCACGCGCTTGCGGAACGAGCGGACGGCGCTGGGCCACGCTCATGCCAACAATGACCAGCATGCCGGCAAGGGTGAAGCGCAGACCCGCGAAGAGCAGCTGCGAGGCGCTGTCGTGCGCGGGAATGCCAAAGAGGCCGTAGCCGATCTTGATGCAGGGGAAGGCGGAGCCCCAGAGCGCGCAGCAAACGAGACAGCCCAGGATGAGTCCGGGCAGGGTGGCGAGATACGGCTTGCGGCTTTCCATGATGTCCTTCCTACATGCGCGAAGCAAAAAAGAACCCGCCACCGGATGCGTCGGTGGCGGGTGATGTTACCCGAAGGGATTGTACCCGATGGGAAAGGTTTAGGCGAAGTAGGCTACGCCGCTCTCAAAGATCGGCATGAACTTGTCGCCGGGGACATGCTCGGGCACGTTGCGGTACAGGTTGTCGCCGCGACGCTCGGCATGGCCCATCTTGCCCAGGACGCGGCCGTCGGGGCTCGTGATGCCCTCGATGGCGAGTGCGGAGCCGTTGGGGTTGACGGAAAG
>DXLQ01000108.1:2052-4731 GCA_019414685.1 Collinsella sp.
CGGGGCTCGTGATGCCCTCGATGGCGAGTGCGGAGCCGTTGGGGTTGACGGAAAGATCCATGCTGGGTTTGCCGTCCTCGCCCACGTACTGCGTGGCGACCTGGCCGTTGGCGATCAGCTGGGCGAGTACTTCGTCATTGGCGACAAAGCGGCCCTCGCCGTGGCTGATGGCGACGGTGTAGGGGTCGTCCAGGCTGCACTGCGACAGCCATGGGGACAGGTTGGACGAGATGCGGGTGCGCACCAGGCGGCTCTGATGGCGACCGATGGTGTTGAACGTCAGCGTGGGCGCATCGGGCGTGGCGTCGACGATGTCACCGTAGGGCACCAGGCCGAGCTTGACCAGGGCCTGGAAGCCGTTGCAGATGCCCAGCATCAGGCCATCGCGGGCCTTGAGCAGGTCGCGGACAGCCTCGGTGACCTCGGGAGCGCGGAAGAACGCCGTGATGAACTTGGCGGAGCCGTCGGGCTCGTCGCCGCCCGAGAAGCCGCCGGGGATCATGACGATCTGGCTTGCACGGATGCGGCGGGCAAGCTCGTGGGTGCTCTCGGCGACCGCCTCGGGCGTGAGGTTGTTGATCACGAAGGTGTCGGCCTCGGCACCGGCGGCACGGAAGGCGCGGGCGCTGTCGTACTCGCAGTTGTTGCCAGGGAACACAGGGATGATCACGCGCGGGCGGGCGATCTTGGCGCCGCCGTACACGTGAATGTCCTTGGCGCGGAAGTCGATGGTCTCGACCTCGGGGGTCTCGCCGGCGCTGCGGTAGGCAAAGACGCCCTCGATGCCGCTTTCCCAGGCTTCCTGGAGCTCGGCGAGCTCGATGACCTCGGAGCCGGTGTCGATGACATAGCCCTCGACGGTGGTGCCCAGGGGCTCGACGACAACGCCGTCGGCGACCTCGGGCAGCTCGGCGTCCTCGGCGAGCTCGACGATAAAGCTGCCGTAGAGCGGGGTGAAGAGGCTCTCCACGTCCACATCCTCGGCAAGCTCGATACCGATCTGGTTGCCAACGCACATCTTAAAGAGGCTCTCGGCGCCGCAGCCGTAGCCGGGCGTGGAGACAGCCAGGGCGTCGCCGGTGGCGGTGAGCGCCTCGACGGCGTCAAACGCGGCGAGCAGCTGCTGGGCGTCAGGGCGGTAGTCCTCGCCATAGGTGGCGGGGGCGATGCGTACGACGCGATGCGTCAGGCCCTTGAACTCAGGGGAGACGGCGCGCGCCGCGCGGCCCACGGCCACAGCGAAGCTGATCAGGGTCGGCGGAACGTTGAGCTCGCCGGCCTCGTCCTCAAACGAGCCGCTCATGGAATCCTTGCCACCGATGGCACCGGCACCCAGGTCGACTTGGGCCATGAGGGCGCCCAGGACGGCTGCCGTGGGCTTGCCCCAGCGCTCGGCCTCGGTGCGCAGGCGCTCGAAGTACTCCTGGAAGGAGAGGTAGGCGCGCTTGTGCTCAAAGCCGGCAGCCACGAGCTTGGCGATGGACTCGACCACGGACAGGTAGGCGCCCGCAAACTGGTCGGCTTCCATCAGGTAGGGGTTGAAGCCCCATGCCATGGCGCTTGCCGTGGTGGTCTCGCCGTCCACGGGGAACTTGGCGACCATGGCCGAGCTCGGGGTGAGCTGCGTCTTGCCGCCAAAGGGCATAAGCACGGTTGCGGCACCGATGGTGGAGTCGAAGCGCTCGGAAAGGCCCTTGTTGGAGGCAACGTTGAGGTCGGTGACAAGCGAGGTCATGCGCTCGGCAAGCGTGGTACCGGCCCAGCTGGGCTGCCACACGCTGCGGGCGCACACGTGGGCGACCTGGTGCTTGGGCGCGCCGTTGGAGTTGAGGAACTCGCGGGACAGATCGACGATAGCAACGCCGTTCCAGGCCATGCGCATGCGCGGCTCGGCGGTAACCTCGGCGATGACGGTCGCCTCGAGGTTCTCCTCGGCGGCGTAGCCCATGAACTCCTCGACGTCACCGTCGGCGACGGCGCAGGCCATGCGCTCCTGGGACTCGGAAATGGCGAGCTCGGTGCCGTCCAGGCCGTCGTACTTCTTGGTCACGGTGTCCAGGTCGACATACAGGCCGTCGGCAAGCTCGCCCACGGCGACCGAGACGCCGCCGGCGCCAAAGTCGTTGCAACGCTTGATCAGGCGGCAGGCGTCGCCGCGGCGGAAGAGGCGCTGCAGCTTGCGCTCGACCGGGGCGTTGCCCTTCTGGACCTCGGCACCCGAGGTCTCGATGGACTCGGTGTTCTGGGTCTTGGAGGAGCCGGTGGCACCGCCGATACCGTCACGGCCGGTGCGGCCGCCCAGCAGGATGATCTTGTCGGTGGGGGCGGGGCACTCGCGGCGCACGTGGTTTGCCGGGGTAGCGCCCACGACGGCGCCGACCTCCATGCGCTTGGCCACGTAGCCGGGGTGATAGAGTTCGTTGACCTGGCCGGTGGCAAGGCCGATCTGGTTGCCGTAGCTGGAGTAGCCGGCGGCAGCGGTGGTTACGAGCTTGCGCTGCGGCAGCTTGCCCTCGAGCGTCTCGGACACGGGGACGGTGGGGTCGCCGGCGCCGGTGACACGCATGGCCTGGTACACGTAGCTGCGGCCCGAAAGCGGGTCGCGGATGGCGCCGCCCACGCAAGTGGCGGCACCGCCGAAGGGCTCGATCTCGGTCGGGTGGTTGTGGGTCTCGTTCT
>DXLQ01000109.1:0-4715 GCA_019414685.1 Collinsella sp.
GGGGCGCGCCCGTTCTCGTCTACAATATCGTGCAGACGAAGGAGAGGCATGCCCATGATCAAGATGTTTGCGAGTGACTTAGACGGAACGCTGTTGAATGCCCTGCACGAGGCAGACGGGACCATTCGCCGTGCCATTCGCGAGCTGACCGAGGCCGGCCTGCATGTGGTTCCCGCGACCGGACGCTCGACGCTGCCGATCGGCGAGCATGGCTTCACAGGTCTGGCACTCGACGCCTGCTGCTCCAACGGATCCATCGTGCGTGACAGCCATGGTGAGGTGCTCAAGACCTGGACCATCGACCCGCAGGTTACCGAGGAGCTGCTCAAGGCGTTCCCGGACATTTGCTTCGACTGCTCCACGCCCGACGGCATGTTCTCGAGCGGCTCGTTCGAGATGCACCAGGCGGGTTTTAAGAAGGACAGCCCCATCAAGCGCATCGTGATGCGTGGCATGCGTGCACGTGGCGGGTATCACGAGGAGCAGTATTTCGACCAGTCGATCGGTGACATCCTGCGCCACGATGTGTGCAAGATCAACTGCCGCGTGACCTCGCCCGAGCTGGAGCGCGACCTTAAGGCATATTTGGCCGAGCGATCGGACCGCGTGGTCAACGCGCCGTTCGATCCGGTGATGTTCGAGATCACGGACGTGGCGTGCAACAAGGGCGAGAGCGTGGCCTGGCTGGCGGGCTACTACGGTATTGCCGAGGATGAGGTCGCGGTCTACGGCGACGGCGGCAACGACATCGCCATGCTCAAGCGTTTCCGCCACAGCTACGCGACCAAAAACGCAAGCGATGCAGCCAAGGCCGCCGCGAGCGCGACCATCGGCAGCTGCATGGTCCACGCCGTCCCCAAACACATGCTCGCCACCATGCGCAAGCAAAACTCTCGCACCGTCATCGAATGATGTGACAAAAGGACTGTCTCTTCGTCACATCCAAAATATTGCCTTTACGTGTTGATGCACACGGTGTGCAATAATACTCGCACTGTGCAATAGCGCACAGGCTGAGTAACAAGGAGGACGCTTGTCCCAGCTCGAGAAATGCGATCGCCGGTCCCTTCGCTCGCAGCGTGCCCTTCGCCAGGCACTTGCCAGCGAGCTTGCCGAAAGCGGCGACCTTTCGCGCATTAATGTCGCGTCGCTCACCGAGCGCGCTGGCCTTACGCGCCGCACGTTCTATTCGCACTACCGCGATATCCCCGACTTTATCAATCAAATCGAGGACGGCTTGCTGGCCGAGATCCGTGAGCGTATTGAGCTCATCACCGCAGCTCAGCTGCCCGATCTCTATCACAACATCGATGAGCTCGAGCCGGCGCCCGGTTCGGTTGAGCTGCTGCGTTATCTTGCGGCCAACCGCGACTTAATCGGTGCGCTGCTGGGTCCGGGCGGCGACCAGGCCTTCATTAAAAGGATCATCGACACCGCTCGTGAGGCTGTGGTGCCGCGTGCGCAGACGGGCATTTTGGGCCTGGCGCTGGGCACGTTCTTTGACTACTACGTCACCTACGTCGTGAGTGCCGAGGTCGGCATGATTCAGCGCTGGTTTGAGCGTGGGCTCACCGAATCGCCCGAGGCCATGGCGCGCATTATGACGGTGCTCGCTTTTGTGCGCCCTGGTGACCTGTATGGCCAACCCATCGATATCAACGTGCCGGAATACGGCATGAAGCTATTGAACCTGCAGCTCGAGGACGCGGCCGACACCACCGCAGCCGTCGAGTCCAACAACTAAGAGGAGAGACAATGAGCAAACTCGTCGAGGGCATTAAAGACCGTATGGTCGCTGCCGCGCGTGAGGCTGCGCCCGCCGTGGTGGATGCCGCGCAGAAGGCCGCGACCGCAGCTGCCGAGAAAGTTGCCGAGGCAGTTGCCGATGCCAAGAACGCGGCAGGGGAGACGTCCGTCGCTAGCGAGCCCGCCATCGCCGCTGAACCCGTAGCCGCCACCGCCGCCCACGCCCCCGAAGGCGCGATCTTCAACCCCGAGAACGCTCGTGGCAACCTGCACCTGGGCATCGACGTGGGCTCCACCACCGTCAAGCTCGCCGTGCTCAACGACGACAACCAGATCGTTTACGCCAAGTACCAGCGCCACCACACCGACGTCCGTGCCTGCGCCCGTGACCTGTTCGAGGGCGCTGCGACCGTGCTGCCGACGGCCCAGATGACTTGCGCCATTACCGGCTCGGGCGGCCTGCTGCTGTCCCAGTGGCTCGACCTGGAGTTTGTCCAGGAGGTCATCGCCAGCAAGCGTGCCGTCGAGACCCTCATCCCGGCCACCGATGTCGCCATCGAGCTGGGCGGCGAGGACGCCAAGATCATCTACTTCGACAACGGCATCGAGCAGCGCATGAACGGCACCTGCGCCGGCGGCACGGGCGCGTTCATCGACCAGATGGCAACCCTGCTGCACACCGATGCCAGTGGCCTCAACAAGCTCGCGGCCAACGCCACCACCATCTATCCCATTGCCAGCCGCTGCGGCGTTTTTGCCAAGACCGACGTCCAGCCGCTGCTCAACGAGGGCGCCCGCCCCGAGGACGTGGCCGCCTCCATTTTCCAGGCTGTCGTGACCCAGACCATTTCGGGCCTGGCGTGTGGCCGTCCCATCCGCGGCAACGTTGCCTTCCTGGGCGGCCCGCTGCAGTACCTCTCCGAGCTGCGCCACCGCTTCTACCTCACGCTCAACCTGGACGAGGAGCACCGCATTGTGCCCCAAAACGCCCACCTGTTTGTGGCGAGCGGCGCCGCCATGGCGCACGAGTCCAACAAGCTCAGCACGTTCCCGCAGCTCATCGAGGCCATCGATGCCCTGGGCGACACGCAGGGTGCCGAGGTCGAGCGTCTGGATCCGCTCTTTGCCACCGACGAGGACTTTGCCGAGTTCAAAACCCGCCACGACACCGAGGTCGTCCCCAAAGGCAAACTCGACGGTTACACCGGCCGCGTGTTCATCGGCATCGACGCCGGCTCCACCACCATGAAAGCCGCGCTCGTGGGCGAGGACGGCCAGCTGCTGCATACCTGGTACGGCAACAACAACGGTGACATCCTAGGCACGGCCAAGGTCATCATGGCCGATTTCTACAACCACATCCCCGCCGGCTGCACCATCGGCCACGTGACCACCACGGGCTACGGCGAGGCACTGCTCATCGAGGCCCTCAAGGCCGATTCCGGCGAGATCGAGACCGTCGCGCACCTGCGCGGCGCCAAGGCGTTCCTGCCGGGTGTCGAGTTCATCCTCGACATCGGCGGCCAGGACATGAAGTGCCTGCGCGTCAAGGACGGCGTGATCGAGCACATCATGCTCAACGAGGCCTGCTCGTCGGGTTGCGGTAGCTTTATCGAGAGCTTCGCCGTGTCTATGAACATGGACGTGCGCGCGTTCGCCAACGCTGCGATCCATGCCAAGGCCCCGGTCGACCTGGGCAGCCGCTGCACGGTCTTTATGAACTCGCGCGTCAAGCAGGCGCAAAAGGAAGGCGCCACGGTGGGCGACATTGCGGCCGGCCTGTCCTATTCCGTCATCAAGAATGCCCTGTTCAAGGTCATTAAGCTGCGCGACCCCAAGGAGATTGGCAGCCAAGTGATCGTCCAGGGCGGCACCTTTATGTCCGACGCCACGCTGCGTGCGTTTGAGCAGCTCACCGGCGTTCATGCCGTGCGTCCCGACATCGCCGGCTGCATGGGCGCCTATGGTGCGGCCCTGCTCGCCCGCGATCGCGCCGGCGCCGATGGCACCTCGACCATCCTTTCGGCCGAGGACATCGCGCACCTTACCGTGACGCAAAAGCATGTCCGCTGCGGTCGCTGCTCCAACAACTGCCAGCTCACCGTCAACGACTTTGGCGGCGGCAGGCGCTTCATTACCGGCAACCGCTGCGAGAAGGGCGCCGGCCACAAAAAGCAGAAGACCGAGGCCCCCAACCTCTTCAAAAAGAAAAACGAGCTGCTCTTTAACCGCGAGGTCCTGAGTCCCGACGAGGCCCCGCGCGGCACCGTCGGCATTCCGCGCGCACTCAACATGTACGAGAACTACCCCTTCTGGCACGCGTTCTTTACGCGCCTGGGCTTTAGCGTGCAGCTGTCCGACCAGTCGAGCAAGAAGACCTACCAGGCGGGCATCGAGTCCATGCCGTCCGAGAGCGTGTGCTATCCGGCCAAGATGAGCCACGGCCACGTGATGAACCTCATCGACCGTGACGTCGACTTTATCTGGATGCCGTGCGTGCGCTGGGAGCGCAAGGAGGACCCGACCGCCGGCAACTGCTATAACTGCCCCATCGTCATGAGCTACCCCACGGCGTTGGCACTCAACATCGACGAGATCCGCGAGCAGAACATCGAGTTCCTGTACCCGTTTGTGCCCTATCACGATAAGACCGAGCTCAAGCGCCGTCTGTACCAGGTGCTCGCCGTCGACCGCGTGGCCGATGCTGAGGCCGGCCGCGGCCGCGTGCGCGGTCCCAAGATCACGCGCTCCGAGGTCGATGCCGCCGTCAACGCTGCCTTTGAGGCCGATGCGCGCTTCCACGAGGACATCCAGACCATGGGCGAGGAGGCCCTTAAGTGGGTCGAGGACCACGGCGGTCACGGCATCGTGCTCGCCGGTCGTCCCTACCATAACGACCCCGAGATCAACCACGCCCTGCCCGAGCTTATCTCGAGCTTTGGCTTTGCGGTCTTTACCGAGGATTCGCT
>DXLQ01000011.1:0-35556 GCA_019414685.1 Collinsella sp.
GGGTCAGCCCGTGGGAGGCCAGGGCGCCGCTGACCGGTGGACGGCACCGAGCCGCCATTGGGAATGTAGAAGGGGGAGGCCTCGCGGCCTCCCCCTTTTTTGCGTTATATACAAGCTGTCCCTTGTGAACGGGCCCTTCTTTTGACTCTCTTACTGTTTGGCTGTTTTTTGAACTGTCGCTTTGTATTTGCGCGATAATATCTCGCATTGACGTTAGGGAGGGCTTGATGTTTACCGTTTTTGTTTTGGGCAATATTGCTTCGGGTAAATCGACTGCCTGCCGCTATCTGGAATCTCGCGGAGCCCTGCTTATCGATTTAGACGTTCTTGCCAAATCGCTGTACGTGCCGGGGTCGGATATCGTCAATGCTCTTGCTGAAGAGTTTGGCTGGGATATTTTGGACGAGGAGGGCGGCGTTCGAAGTAACATCCTCGCTTCTCGAGCTTTTGCCTCTCCTGATGCGGTTGCAAGGCTCAATAGCATTGTGCACCCCGTTCTCATTGAGCAGCTTTCGCTGAGGATTCTCGATCCTGTCTGCTGTACGGTTTCGACTCCTCGCTATCCCTTTGCGGCGGTCGAAGTATCTGCTCCAGCTGGCTTTGAGGACGCCTTTGGCCTTGCGGATGAAATTATGGTTGTTAGCGCTCCTTTGGAGGTCCGTCGCGAACGCGCTATTCACCGTGGTATGGAGGCATCCGATTTTGATGCTCGCTGTGCTTGCCAGCCCGATGAGTCTTCGCTTTGCAGTCTAGCCACTACCGTGATTGATAACGCGGCGGGCGATAGCTCGCTCTTTGTACAACTGGACGCATGGCTTGCCCGCCATGGCCTTATGGACGCTACGGATAAGGGGACGACAGATGCCTAAGACGCGCTTCTTTACGTGGTATCGCCTTGTGCCCCTGACTGTCGTTTTCGTCTTTGGCCTTATCTCGCTCGTTTACTCGTGTGCTCCCGCCGCTTTCTTTAAACCGTTCTATCCGATTGACTATGAGGCGTATGTAAAGCAGTCCAGCATTTCGCATAATCTCGATCCGTATCTGGTATGTGCCGTCATCAAGTCGGAATCAAACTGGGATCCCGAGGCGGAATCAAACCAGGGCGCCCAAGGTCTCATGCAACTTATGCCCGAAACCGCTCAGGATATGATCGCCAAGGGCCTTGTCGACGGGGACGAGTATTCTGCCGATAACCCGAATGACCCCGCTTCGAATATTGAATTTGGGTGCGCATATCTCTCGTACCTGCTGACATATTTCAATGGCTCGACGGATAGCGCTATTGCTGCTTACAATGCCGGAATGGGCAATGTCGATGGGTGGGCGCAGCAAAACACATCGCTCCATAACGCGATTACCTTCCCCGAGACGCAAGCTTATTTGATTCGTGTCAATAATACCTGGGTTCGCTATAAGACCCTCTATCCCGACCGGTTCGTATAGGACTATGCCTGCCGCCTGCGTATACTGCAGATGTATGAGTTAGGAGTATCCATGGCGGATTTTGAAGTTGAGCGTGTTGGCGGAGAGCTCAAACGCTTTGGCGTTGAGGGCTCTGAGGTGCCGTTTGAGGTCGTGTCTCCCTATGAGCCTGCAGGTTCCCAGCCAAAGGCCATTGAGTCGCTTGTGCAGGGTGTGAGGGACGGAGACCGCTATCAGGTTTTGCTGGGCGTAACCGGCTCGGGCAAGACCTTTACCATGGCCAAGACCATCGAAGCTCTCGGTAAGCCAACGCTGGTCATGGCCCCCAACAAAACCCTCGCCGCCCAGCTCGCGAGCGAGCTCAAAGAATTCTTTCCCAACAACGCCGTGGTCTACTTCGTCTCGTACTACGACTACTATCAGCCCGAGGCATATGTACCGCAGAGTGATACGTATATCGAGAAAGACTCCTCGATTAACGAGGAGGTCGAGATGCTGCGCCATCAGGCGACGGCATCGCTGCTTTCTCGACGGGATGTGATTGTCGTCGCATCGGTCTCGTGCATCTATGGCATCGGTTCTCCCGAGGACTATGCGGGCCTGGCGCCGAACGTCGATAAGAAGGTGCCGCTCGAGCGCGACGACTTCATCCATGCGCTCATTGACATTCAATACGACCGCAATGACTATGACCTGGCACGTGGCACCTTCCGCGTGCGCGGCGATGTTGTCGACGTATATCCGCCCTATGCCGAGCATCCGTTGCGCTTTGAGTTCTTTGGCGACGAGGTCGAGCTGATTGCCGAGATCGATGAGGTCACCGGCGAAATGCTACGTGAGTACGAAGCGATTCCCGTGTGGCCGGCTTCGCACTACGTGACCGAGAAGCCAAAGGTCAAGGCGGCCCTGAAATCAATCAGCGAAGAGTGCGAGAAGCGCGTGGCGGAGCTCAAGGCGACCGACAAGTTGCTCGAGGCGCAACGTCTGCAGCAGCGGACCGATTATGACCTCGAGATGCTCGAGACGATGGGCTTTTGCAACGGCATCGAAAACTACTCGCGCCATCTGGATGGACGTAAGCCGGGTGAACCGCCGTTTACCTTGATTGACTACTTCCCCAAGGATATGCTTTGCATCATCGACGAGAGCCATGTGACGGTGCCGCAGATTCGCGGTATGCACGAAGGCGACCGTTCGCGCAAAGTTACGCTTGTTGAGCATGGTTTTCGTCTTCCGTCGGCGCTCGATAACCGCCCGCTTCGTTTCGATGAGTTTGAGGCGAGGATTCCGCAGTTCATTTACGTCTCGGCCACGCCAGGCGACTATGAGTTGCGTGTGAGTCAAAACGATGTTGAACAGATCATTCGACCGACCGGCCTGCTCGATCCCAAAATCGACGTTCGTCCGGTCCGAGGCCAGATTGACGATCTTGAGGACGAGATTCGCGAGCGCGTGGCCCGTAAGGAGCGCGTGCTGGTGACCACGCTGACCAAGCGCATGGCCGAGGATCTGACCGATCACCTGCTCGATGCCGGCATTAAGGTCAACTACATGCACTCCGATACAGCGACGATGGACCGTGTCGAGATCCTGCGAACGCTGCGCGAGGGAAAGATTGATGTTCTCGTTGGCATCAACCTGCTCCGCGAGGGTCTGGATCTCCCCGAGGTCTCGCTGGTGGCAATTCTCGACGCTGACAAGGAAGGCTTCTTGCGCAATCGCCGTTCGTTGATTCAGACGATTGGCCGTGCGGCCCGTAATGCCGACGGCGAGGTCATCATGTATGCAGACGTTGTGACCGATTCGATGAAAGAAGCCATCGAGGAGACGCAGCGCCGTCGCGAGATTCAGATGGCATATAACGAAGAGCATGGCATTGTGCCCAAGACGGTCCGCAAGGCCATTAACGACATTTCGAGCTTTATTGCCGAGGCCGAAAAGACTGTGGGTTCCAAGGGGCGCTCGAAGGGCGACTCCCTTGGCCATGGCGCATTCTATACGCCCGATGAGTCGGGCGAGGGCGGCGTGCCGGAAACGGTGGCACCCGAGCAGACACTTGCGGAGCAGTTGGAAGAACTGCCGCATGACGAGCTTGTGCGGATCGTCGAAACCATGGAAGAGGATATGCGCAACGCTTCTGCCGCCATGGACTTTGAGGAGGCGGCGCGCCTGCGCGATGCTGTCGTTCAGATTCGGGCGATGCTCGAGGGTGCGTCTGAGGACGAGACGATCGAGCGCTTACGTTCGCAGGCCCGCAAGGGTTCCACGTTCGCATCGGGCAGAAAACGCCAGGGTGCACGGTTTAAGAAATAGCGAACAGGCCCCGAGTTCCCTGTGGAGCTCGGGGCCTGTGTCTTTTGCGTGCTGGAATTCGTGCGCTAGAGGTCTGCGATCAGGGCTTCGGCGCAACGGATGCCATCGGTAGCTGCGCTCATGATTCCTCCGGCATATCCGGCCCCCTCGCCGCAAGGGTAGAGCCCCGGGGTCGATACAGCGTGGCATTGACGGTCTCGAGTAACGGTGACCGGAGAGCTCGAGCGTGTCTCAACACCGGTGAGGACGGCATCGGGATGGTCGTAGCCACGCAGTTTTTTGCCGAGTAAGGGAATTCCCAGACGAAGCGACTCGATGATATGTTGCGGCAATGACTCATCGATTGCTGTCCAAGTCACGCCGAGCGGATAGGTGGGCTTTACCTTGCCGCATGTCGTGCTGGCGCGTTCTGCAAGGAAATCGCCGACGAGCTGTGCCGGTGCGTTCCAGTTGGAGCCGCCAAGGCGATAGGCAGCCCGCTCGCAAATGCGCTGGAGTTCTACGCCTGCAAGAGGATCGTCGCTGGGGAGATCGTCGGGCGTGACGTTAACGAGGAGAGCGGCGTTTGCGTTGCGGCCGGCGCGGGCGTTGAGACTGGCGCCGTTGACGCACAGATGGCCGGGCTCTGAAGAGGCTGCGACAACCTGTCCGCCAGGACACATGCAGAATGAGAATACGCTGCGGCCGTTGGGAAGATGGGTAACGAGCTTATAGGGGGCTGCTCCGAGCGCGGGATGACCCGCCGCGGGGCCATATTGCGCCCGATCGATATCACACTGCGGGTGTTCGATGCGAACGCCCATGGCAAACGTCTTTTGAGCGAGGGCGACATCATGGGTTTTGAGAACCTCGAATACGTCGCGGGCAGAATGACCGCAAGCAAGGATGAGATGCTTTGTGTTGATTGACTCGCTTGTCGCGTCGTGGGACGACTGGATGTCGATACCGACAATGGCGCCAGATGTGTCAGTGTGAATGTCAACGAGTTTCGTTCGATAGCGAACGGTTCCTCCGAGCTGTTCAATGCGCTGGGAGATGCTGGTAACGACGGCGGGGAGGATGTCGGAGCCAATATGCGGTTTTGCATCCCATAGAATATCGCGGGGAGCGCCCGCTTCGACGAAGGTCTCGAGGATAAGGCGATGGGCGGGATTTTTGGTTCCCGTATTGAGCTTGCCGTCCGAGAAGGTCCCCGCGCCGCCCAGACCAAACTGGATATTGCTCTCGGGGTCGAGGATGCGCTCCTTTAGAAAGAGGTCGATCGCATGTGAGCGGCGAAATGCCGGGTCGCCGCGCTCGATGAGCAGGGGTTTAAGGCCCGCTTCGGCAAGGGTCAGGGCGGCGAAGAGACCGGCGCAACCGGCGCCGACAACGACGGGACGCCCCTTGGGTGCATTCGGGACGGGGTTGGGGAATGAAGGAGCCTCGCCGTCAACCATGCGGATGCGCGAGCGGTTGCGCTCGGCGACGCGGTCGACCACTTCCTGTTCGAGTCGGGAGCTTGTCAGCTCAACTCGAAAGCTCAAAATAAAATGAACATCTCGCTTTTTACGGGCGTCGATTGACTTGCGATGGAGCTCAATGGCTTTAATCTGGGAATCCTCGCATCGCAGGGCTCGTTTGACGGCGCGTCTGCCAATAGCAAGGCAGGCGTTTTCGTCGCCGGCCTCATCGAGCGTCGCGTTGACTTGGGTGATTTCGATCATCGAGGTCTCCTTAGAGGCAAGAAAGAGGCCGTCCGGTATCCCAGACGGCCCGAATGCGTTTTTGATTATAGACTGCGCGGCTACAGGCTGCTTGCAGCGCGAATACCCGAGATCCAGGCCCACGCAAGGTTAAAGCCTCCGCAATCGGCGTCGATGTCGAGCGCTTCTCCGCAGACGTAAAGCGGGGCGCCTGTGGTGCTGTTCACGTAAAGATTGGGTGTCGAGACGCACTCGATAGATATGCCGCCACGCGTGACCTGTGCTGAGCGCTCCTCTGCCGTCCCTTCGACGGACAGTTTAAAGTGCTTGAGGATTGAGACCAGGTGGATGACATCGCGCGAGCCGGGATGGCACCGCTCGAATGCCGTACAGACGACGTGTGAGAGCTGCGGGGCGAGCATGCCGTCAAGCCAGTGGGAGTTTCGGGGCGAAAAATCGCCGAGCACGTTGACACGCTGCTCGAGCGTATCGAGCAGCTCATCTTTGGAGAAATCTGGAAAGAAGTCGATCAGAACAGTGTCGCCCTGGTTGATACGGCGAGAGAGATTGAAGGCGGCGACGCCTGAGATGCCGAAGGCACGGAACAGCACTTCGCCATCTTCTCGCCAGAGCTCTTCGTGGCTGCGCGAGAGCGTTAAGCGGGCTCGGACGCGCAGACCATCCAGAGTTCCGAGTGCCGTCCGGTCGCCGACGACTGATGCCGATACGGGGCACAGGACGGGGCGCAGGGGCGTCAAGGGAAGGCTAAACACCTCGGCGATGCCGGTGGGGTTGCCGCCCGTAGCGATAACCACGGCCCTTGCCTGCAGGGCATCGCTCGTGCGAGGAGTATCGGCTAACGCCTTTCGAAGCGAACGGAGCTCCGTCTTTCGGTCGCCGTGCTTTTTGGGTTTGAGTACATGAGCGGGACGGTCGATCTGAAGCGTCCAGCCTTCGGAAGCCTTATGAGCCGCAATGACGTTAGTTCCGCAGAGTAGGGTGATGCCCAAACGCTCGCATGCATTGAGGAGTGCATCGCGAACCGACTCGGCGCGAAGGGAGCGCGGGTATAGGCGGCCTTCCTCACGGATCGTCATGATGCCCAGCGAGGAGAAAAAACTCTCGAGATCTTGCTCGGGTTGGGGGCCCATGATGGATTCGACAAAGGCGGGGCGGTTATATCGCCGAATGTCGATGGATTCGTTTGAGAGGTTGCAGCGGCCGTTTCCGGTTGCGAGCAGCTTGAGACCGCAGGCGACGTCGCGCTCGACGACGCAGACCCTTTTGTCGACACGCGCCGCCGTAATGGCGGCGGCGAGGCCCGAGGCCCCGCCGCCGATCACCAAGACGTCATAGAAGGCGCTTGCGTTCACTTAGGCCTCGTCTGTCTTGTGCGGGGCGATGGCCTCAACGGCGGAGACGGCCTTGGGCAGCATGTCATCGGGCAGTGCGGTCTCGACTTCACCCTTATCGCAGGCCTCGGCGAGTGACGGATTGATGGGAAGCTGACCCAAGATGTCGAGGTTGTAGCGCTCGGCGACTTCGGGGAGCTTGCTCTTACCAAAGACCTCGATCTTCTTGCCGCAGTCGGGGCACTCAATATAGCTCATGTTCTCGACAATGCCCAGAATAGGGACGTTCATCTTCTCGGCCATGTTGACTGCCTTGGCGACGATCATCGAGACCAAGTCTTGCGGGCTCGTGACGATGACGATGCCATCGACGGGCAGCGATTGGAAAACGGTGAGCGCGACGTCACCCGTTCCCGGAGGCATATCGACCAGCAGGTAGTCGATGGGGCCCCACGAGGTCTCGCTCCAGAATTGCCTGATGGCGCCCGCGATAACCGGGCCACGCCAAAGGACGGGATCGGTTTCGTTTTGGAGCAACAGGTTGGAGCTCATGACCTTGACGCCGTGCTCGGAGATCTCGGGCAGCATGAGGTTGCCGAGGGCATGGACATGGCGTCCGCTCATGCCGAACATTTTGGGGATGGAGGGGCCGGTGATGTCGGCGTCGAGAATGCCAACCTTGTTGCCGCGGCGGGCGAGCTCGGTTGCGATGGCGCCCGTCACAAACGACTTGCCGACGCCTCCCTTGCCGGAAAGCACAGCGATAACGCGCTTGACCTCCGACAGCGTATTCTCTTCAAATTGCGACGGCGTTGATTGTCCGCCGGCTGCTTGTGCGTGCTCGCAACCCATGTATGACTCCTTTGTATATGTTGGGGCCGGAGCCCCGCGGTGTGACACGAGCGTCATTGTACCCTCGTTTGCGAGCGGGAGTCATTTGCGATGCATTTGGGCCGAGCGTGCTTGCAATACGATGGGTCCAAGCGAATGGGCGGGCTTACTGAACTTTGCTGGCGAACTCGAGGTATTGCATGCGCTGCAGCTTGTCGATCGTCGAGGCGTATGGGCTGTCTTCAGATTCCAAGTCGTAGCGCAGCCCGTCGGCACCAATATAGCCGGCGACATTGATGGTGGGCACATCTGACCTTGTTGCAAGCAGGGCCTTTTGATAGTCAGTGAGCGGGGCGCCGATCTTATTAAGGGTAATAGCTGCAATCTCGTTTGCCCCGACGGTGTCGTAGACGTTGAGCTCGGTATTGCCGGCGATTTCATAGTTGGCCCAGACGAAATAGGTCGACTGATAGATACGGAAAGCGTGGCTTGCCGTATCTTCCTGAGGGTACAGCTCGTCGTTGAGAGTCGTTGCGGCGCTCGGCTGATGGTCGCCAAAAAAGACAAGAACAACCGGTCTGCCGATATTGCGGAGCTCATTGATAAAGTACTCGAGGTCCCGGTCGGATGCATTGATGCAGGTGAGATAGGTATTGAGCGCGCTATTGGCGCCCTCGCTGGCTCCCTCGACCCAATAGTTTGTCAGCTCTTCGGCGGGAACGGTGCCATAGTCGTAGCCGCCGTGATTTTGCATCGTGACGTCAAAGATGAACTGCGGGGCTTCGTCGGTTCTGAGCAGGTCGAGTATCTTGTCGTAGGTGGCGTAGTCGCATACGCCGGCATGGTAATAGGGCGCACCTTCGAAATCGCCGATTGAAAGAAAGTCTCCAAAACCCAGCTGCTGATAGATTTTATCTCGATGGTAGTTGACGGGGTTTTGCGGGTGCATAGCGGTAGTGGTATACCCAAGCTCTTTAAGGTCCTTTGCCAGGCTGTTGACACTATTCATCTGATACAGCTGATAGGGGATTTTGCCTAATCCGACAAAGGCCGTTGTCGCTCCGGTCAAAAATTCGAATTCGGAGTTCGCCGTTCCGCCACCGGTGACCGAAGCGAGCATGGTGCCGCGAACAAGTGTGTCGGGAAGCGAGTTGTAGAATGCGGGACCGGTGTACCCGGCCGCCTGGAGCTGCTCAAAGCACGAAAGGTCGCTAAAACTCTCGTTCATGACGGCAACAATCGTCGGCTTGATTTCATTGAACTGGGCAACGGCCGCCGCGCGCTGCTCGCTCGAGCCATACGTGCTGTCGTAGGCGGCGGCGAGCTCCTGTTCGATGCTCTGCGCCTCATCGGGCGTATAGTCTTCGGGCTTTTCAATGGGCAACTCGTTGACCATTTCGGTGAACGAAGTGATAAAACCCTGAGACGCATACGTGGTGATGGGCTGCCAACGGTCAAATCCAAAATCCAGCGACTGCTCCAAGTCGATGTTGGAAAAGCCCAAGAGCCCCACAACGGTCACTAGCAGAAAAGCGCAGAGGTTAGCGGCGATTGCGGGGAAGACATGGGCGGGCGTACGGAGCTTTCGCGGTCGGATAAGCGAAAGAAGCCCCAGGGAAATCTCCAGCAGGGCGAGTGAGGTTACGATTCCTGCAGTGAAGGTGAACTCATATCCCTCACTTACTTCCATTGCGGTGCCCAATGCCAAAATGTCGCTCGGCAGGATGGCCTCGCCTTTAAACGTTATGACGAAGTGCTCGGCAATGCCAAGGGTGCAACAGACGACGGGCACGAGGGCCATGACGCCTCCATGACGCTGTCCCAGCAAATAAAGGGAGAGCAGAACCGTCGCGAGCAGCCCAACGGAAAACCCGAATGAGTTGGCGGGAATGCGATAGAACGTTTCGTTGCAGGCAATTTCGAGTGAAACGAACGAGAGCGCTGAAACAGCGGCGACGACAAGGATGTCGCGGCAAATACAGGCAACCGTTCCCGTCGCAAGATCGGTTTGGTCGATAAGTCCCGAAACCAAGGGCTCGACAAGAAGTATGACGGCGGCAGCACCGAGCGCCGAATAAGAAAGGACCCATAGGGAACAGTCCTCATTTACGAGCAATTGATTCGTAATCCATGCAGCTACCATGCCGAGCGGGATGAGGAGCATCGCGCACCAAAAGACGCGGGCAATGGGCGGTTTTTCGTTGTGTCTGATTGAAAAATACACGCGCACGACGACGGCGGCCACGATAAGGACGGCGATGAATATGGGCAGATTGGCCATGCCACTCGAAGTGATTTCAAGGGGGATATCTTCGGTCATGGACGTTCCTCTGTTACAGCAAATTAAGTTCAGTTTTAGATTACTCTAACCTTTCCACGGCATTTCGAGAAACAAAGCACCCGACACGCAAAGCAAAAGGTCTGCGAATCTTGTATTACGAACATCTGTGCGCGTTGAGTGCGTTAAACTCATCGACAGTGTGATTTGAGGTTATAGGAGGCAAGGAGCTTCCATGTCTGATTCTTCTATCGTTATCCGTGGTGCGCGCGAACACAACCTGCGCAATATCGATGTTTCCATCCCGCGCGACGAGCTCGTGGTCATTACCGGTCTTTCGGGCTCGGGCAAGAGCTCGCTGGCGTTTGACACGATCTATGCCGAGGGTCAGCGTCGCTACGTGGAAAGCCTGTCGAGTTATGCGCGCCAGTTTTTAGGCCAGATGGACAAGCCCGATCTAGACTCGATCGACGGCCTTTCGCCGGCCGTCTCGATCGATCAGAAGACGACGTCCAAGAATCCGCGCTCGACGGTGGGTACTGTAACTGAGATTTATGACTACCTTCGCTTGCTTTTTGCACGCGTGGGCACGCCACACTGCCCCGAGTGCGGTCGCGTTATCGAACGCCAGACCACCGACCAGGTCGCCGATAAGGTCCTGGCAGCGGGAGAGGGTCGTCGTGCGTTTGTGCTGGCACCGGTGGTGCGCGGGCGCAAAGGCGAGTACGCAAAATTGTTCGAGGATCTTCGGGCTGAGGGCTTTAGCCGCGTGCGTGTCGACGGCGAAGTACGCTCGCTCGACGACCCCATCGATCTGGACAAAAAGTTCAAGCACGATATCGAGGTCGTAGTCGACCGCATCGTGATTCGGGAAAACTCTCTGGGCCGTATCGCCGAGTCGGTTGAACAGGCGACTGCCTTGGCACACGGCAATGTGAACGTGTACATGCTGCCCGATCGCGATGCTCCCGAGGGAACCGAGGGCGAGCTGCTGGAGTATTCGTTGGCTCTGGCGTGCCCGGAGCACGGGCACTCCATCGACGACCTACAACCCCGCGACTTTTCGTTCAACGCGCCCTATGGTGCGTGTCCCGAGTGCGATGGTCTGGGCTTTAAGAAAACGGTCGATGCCGAGGCGCTGATTGAGGACCCGTCGAAGTCGATTGCCGATGGGGTCTTTGGAAGCCTGTTCGGCAATTCGAACTACTACCCCCAGATCTTCGCCGCGGTCTGTAAGCACTTTAAGGTGAGCGCGGATACACCGTGGGAAGACCTACCTCCGCGAGTGCGCCGTGCATTTTTGGATGGCATGGGCGACAAGAAGATTTCGGTGGACTATCAAAAGCTCGACGGTCGTCGCAGCCAGTGGGACAACAAGTTTTCGGGCGTGCGCAATATCCTGTACGAGCGCTATACCGAGACGACCAACGAGAACACTAAGGCGCGCCTGGAGAAGTACATTCGCGAGGAGCCGTGTTCGAGCTGCCATGGTGCTCGCCTGCGCCCCGAGATGCTCGCCGTCACCGTGGGCGGCAAGTCCATTTATGAGGTTTGTTGCCTGTCGTGCCGCGAGTCGCTCGAGTTTTTTGAGGACCTTGAGCTCACCGAGCGTCAACAATTCATCGGCGGTCGTATCGTCAAGGAAATCCTGGAACGCTTGCGTTTTCTGGTTGATGTCGGCCTTGATTATCTGACGCTCGATCGTGCTTCGGCGACGCTTTCCGGCGGTGAGGCGCAGCGCATTCGCCTGGCTACGCAGATCGGTGCGGGCCTCATGGGCGTTCTCTATATTCTGGACGAGCCTTCGATTGGTCTTCACCAGCGCGACAACGAGCGGCTGATTAAGACACTCGAGCGCCTGCGCGATATCGGCAACACCGTTATCGTCGTTGAACACGATGAGGACACGATTCGCGCTGCCGACTATGTGATCGATATGGGGCCAGGCGCGGGCGTCAACGGCGGGCACGTGGTCGCCGTGGGAACGCCTGCCGATATCATGGCGTGCCCCGATTCCATGACGGGTGCTTATTTGACCGGCAAGCGGATGATCCGCGTGCCAGACGAGCGCCGCAAGCCCGGCCGCGGCTGCCTTAAGATCACGGGCGCCCGCGCCAACAACCTCAAAAACGTTACCGCCAAGATTGAGTTCGGTACGCTCACAGTCGTTACCGGTGTTTCGGGATCGGGCAAGAGCTCCCTGGTCACCGATACGATTGCGCCCGCGCTTACGAATGCCATCCACCGTTCGACGCGTCCCGTGGGTCCGTACAAGAAGATTGAGGGCATCGAGTGCATCGATAAGGTGATCGACATTGACCAGTCGCCGATCGGTCGCACGCCGCGTTCGAACCCTGCGACCTATATTGGCCTGTGGGATGATCTGCGCGCGCTGTTTGCGAGCACGCCGGAGTCGAAGGCGCGTGGCTACTCGCCGGGACGCTTCTCCTTTAATGTGAGCGGCGGACGCTGCGAGGCGTGCAAGGGCGACGGCCAGATCAAGATTGAGATGCACTTTCTTCCCGATATTTATGTTCCCTGCGAGGCTTGTGGCGGCAAGCGCTATAACCGCGAGACGCTCGAGGTTACCTATCGTGGCAAGACTATCTCGGACGTACTTGACATGAGCGTGGCCGAGGCACTGGCTTTCTTTGGGAATATTCCGCAGATCAAGCGAAAGCTTCAAACCCTGTATGACGTCGGCCTAGGTTATGTGAGCTTGGGCCAGCCCGCCACGACGCTCTCGGGTGGTGAGGCGCAGCGCGTAAAGCTCGCCAAGGAGCTTCATCGCCGTCAGACGGGTAAGACGTTCTATATTTTGGACGAGCCTACGACCGGTCTTCATTTTGAGGACGTTCGCCAGTTACTTGATGTGTTGCAGCGTCTAGTCGATGCGGGCAATACGGTGTTGGTGATCGAGCACAACCTCGATGTCATCAAGGTCGCCGACCGTCTGATCGATATGGGTCCCGAGGGTGGCAACGGTGGCGGAACTGTCGTGGTCTCGGGTACGCCAGAGCAGGTTGCGGCATGCCCGCAGAGCTATACCGGCAAGTTCTTGGCGCCGTTGCTCAAACGCGATAAGGAGCGTCAAGCGCAACTCGATGCCTAATACATAGGTGTTTTTGAAACATGAGCGCCGCCGATTCCTTGCGATTCGGTGGCGCTCTCTTTGTCGAGATAGCGTATGCCGCGCAAATGGACATATACTTAAAAATTGCGTTCTTATATGAGGGAAAGGATATGCCATGCCGAAGGCCGTGAAGACGCCAAAGACCAACGCCATGCGTGAGCTGGAAAGCGCCGGCATCCCCTATGTTCTCCATACGTACGAAGACGATGACGACGAATCGTCGGGGCTGGGCGTCGCGATTTCCGAGCAGCTTGGCGAGGAGCCCGGTCAGGGATTTAAGACCCTGGTCTGCACGACGCCGTCCAACGACCATGTCGTGTGCTGCATTCCCGTTGCCGACGAGCTCGACCTCAAGGCCGCCGCGCGCGCCGCAGGCGAAAAGTCGCTGACCATGATGCATGTCAAAGATTTGCTTGCCGCGACGGGGTATGTCCGCGGCGGTTGCAGTCCGGTCGGTATGAAAAAACGCTTCCGGACTCTGATCGATGAGACATGCGTCCTTTGGGATACCATTTTTATCTCGGGTGGCAAGCGCGGCTATCAGCTTGAGCTTGCTCCCGATGACTTAGTTGCATTTTGCGGGGCGACGGTTGCCCCGATCACGAGAGAGGACTGAGCGATGCCGCAGGAAGAATCAAAGCGCGGAGCTCACTTTGCAAAAGGGTCGGCTCCTCAGACGCCCGCGCCCGAGGCCGCTTCGTTCGATAACGAGATTCGAAACGCCTGGTCCGCTGCCGCTGACCCGGGCGAGACGGCCGTGTACTTGCGTGCCGCCGGTGCCGGCATGGCACTTCCCCGTACGGTTCTTTCTTCGGCTCGTCCCGATGAGACGGCTGTCTTTTTGGCCGCCGCTCAATCGAGCGCCAGCGTGATGCCGATCGCCTCCGAGGCTCCTCGTGAGCCGCGTCCCGATGAGACGGCGGTGTTTTTGATGGCAGCCCAGGGAAAGAGCACACCGCAGAGCGCTCCTGCCGCTCATTCCGCCAAGCCCACGGCTCATGATGATGGCGAACCGCTTCTTTCGGATGACGAATGGTCGCCGCTTGGTTCGACCGATCCCGTCGAGGGCGTGGCCATCGACGGTGATGACGACTGGGACCCTCTGTCGTTTTCTGCCCGAACCGTCGCCGCCAATGAAGTTGACACGGTGTTTGGCGACCATGCCATATTCGATGATGATGCCGTATCCGGTAACAACATGCCGAACAGCGATGACGCCGCACCTGCTGATGACGCCGTTTTGGTTGACGATCCCTTTGCGATGACCGGCTCCTTTGCCGTCGTGGACGATTTGCCGCCACAAGATGAGGTTTATGAGGACTCTCAGGACGACGTAGACGATATGGGTTCGTCGGACTACTCCACGGTTGGTCGTTCTGCTGGCCTTATGACCGTGCTGACCATCGTGTCGCGTGTCACCGGGTTTATCCGCACGTGGGCCATGGCGGCCGCCATCGGTATGTCGCTGCTCTCGTCCTCCTATCAGGTTGCCAACAACCTGCCCAACATGCTCTACGAGCTCGTGATGGGCGGCATGCTCGTTACGGCGTTTTTGCCGGTGTATATGGGTGTGAGGCGCGAGCAGGGTCGCGAGGCATCGAACGAGTATGTCGGCAACCTGCTTGGTATTCTGCTTCTGCTGCTGGGCGGTATCTCGCTGCTGGGCACCGTGTTTGCTCCCGGCTTTATTTGGACGCAGTCGTTCCTTTCGGGCGATGGCGGCAGCATGGATACCGCTGCGTTCATGTTCCGCTTCTTTGCTATTCAAATTCTGTTTTATGGCTTGGGCTCGGTGTTCTCGGGCGTTCTCAACGCACACCGCGACTATTTCTGGTCGACGTTTGCCCCGGTTCTCAACAATGTCATCGTCATCGCCAGCTTTATGGGCTTTGCTCCCGTGTCTGCACAATTTGGCGAGCAGGCCGGTATTATCTTGATCGCAGTTGGTACGACCCTCGGCGTCTTTGTCCAGATGGCCTGCCAGATTCCCGCGCTTGGCAAGCATGGCGTGCATCCTCATATCCATATCGACTTTAAGGATCCCGCGCTGCGACAGACGATCGCGCTTGGTATCCCGACGCTGCTCGCCACGGTGTGCATGTTTGTCTCGACCTCCATTACCAATGCCGCCGCGCTGGTGGTGCAGCCCGAGACCGGCCCTTCCGTCATCGCATATGCGCGCCTGTGGTACACATTGCCCTATGCGCTGATCGCCGCCTCGCTTTCGACGGCACTCTATACCGAACTCTCTCACGATGCGCAGGAGAAGGATTACGACAGCGTCCGCACGGGCATTTCGCGCGGTGTCGCCCAGATGCTCTTCTTCCTGATTCCGTTTGCGATGTATCTGATCGTCTTCGCCCGTCCGCTCAACATGATCTACTGCGCCGGCAAGTTCGATGAATCCGGTGTGGCGCTGGTGTCGGAGTTCCTTATCTATCTGGCACTTTCCCTGCCGCTCTACGGCGTGGTCGTGCTGATGCAGAAGAGCTTCTCGGCCCTGCTCGATATGAAACCTTATAGCCGCTATTGCCTGTACTCCGCTATCGGCCAGGCCGGTTCTGTGCTGCTGTTTGGCGTGGTGCTGGGCTACGGTATGCCGGCAATTGCGCTTTCGTACGTCGTTGACTACGTGGTCTTGGTCGGATGCTCACTGTGGTGGCTGCGCCGTCGTCTGCATGGCCTTCAGGTCAAGTCTATCCTGCATGGCGGTTTCTTCGGCCTACTGTTCGGTGGCTTGGGCGCTGCCGCGGGCGCCGGCGTCATGTGGGCACTTGAGCACTTTGTCGGAGCGCTTGGCAGCTCGATCCTCATTACCCTGGGCTACGTTTGTGTTGCAGGCGTCGTCTCGCTCGCTGTAACTTTTGGTCTTGCCTTCGTCTTTAAGATGCCCGAGGTCTCGGCGCTGCTTCGTCGCAAGTAGGTGCGCGTGGCAGGTCACGACAACATTCCAACACTTGCCGAGCAGGTTTCGCGCGTTCCCACGCAACCCGGCTGCTACCTTTGGAAAGATGCCAAGGGTGATGTCATCTATGTGGGCAAGGCAAAAAACCTGCGTGCCCGTATGCGTCAATACGTGACGCTGCAGGACGAGCGTCAAAAGATCCCGCTCATGATGCAGCTGGTGGCGAGCTTCGACTATATCGTGGTGGAGACCGAGCACGAGGCATTGGTGCTCGAGCGCAATCTGATTGGCCAGTACCATCCGTACTTTAACGTCGATCTCAAAGACGATAAAAGCTATCCCTTTATCGCCATTACCAAGAGCGACTTGTTTCCGGCTATTAAATACACGCGAGAGCGTCATAAACCGGGAACGCGCTATTTTGGCCCCTATACCGATAGCCGTGCGGCGCGTGAGACCATCGATACGCTACGCAAGGTTATTCCTATTTGCTCGGCATCCTGTGCGGAATGGCGCCGCTGCCGCCGCATCGTCGAATCTCATAAGGGCGAAGAAGACATCGTCAATATGATTTGCGCGCAAAACGGGCGTCCCTGCTTTGACTACCATGTCGGGCGCGGGCCGGGCGCATGCATCGGCGCGATTTCCCCTGCCGACTATGCCAAGAACGTCAAACGTGTCGAACGTTTCTTGTCGGGCCATCGCAAGGATGTCGTTGACGAGCTTACGTCCGAGATGACGGAGGCAGCCGAGACGCTCGATTTTGAGCGTGCGGCGCGCGTCAAGCGTCGCCTGGAAGTCATTAGGGGCCTGGACGATCGCCAACAGGTCGTTTTTCCATCGAGCGTCGATATCGACGTCATCGGCTTCTATCGCGAAGAGACTATCTCTGCCGCCTGTGTCTTTGTCGTTCGCGAGGGCCGAACGGTTCGAACTTGTGAGTTCATCCTCGATAAAGGCCTGGATGTCGACGAGGAAGAGCTTCAATCGGGCTTTCTTAAGCGCTATTACGACGAGACGGCTGATATTCCAGCCGAGATCAATCTCTCTGTCGAGCTTGAGGACGCCGAAGCGTTGGGGGAGTGGCTTGCGGGCAAGCGCGAACGCTCTTGCCATCTCCATAGGCCGCAGCGCGGCGAAAAGCACCGCCTGCTCGATATGGCTTCCAAAAATGCGCGCCATGCCCTCATGCGCTACATGATGCGCACGGGGTATGCTGACGATCGCACTAATCAGGCGCTCCTGGAGCTCGAAAGCGCGCTGGCGCTGCCTGCGCCGCCGTTGCGCATCGAGTGCTTCGATATCTCGACGTTGCACGGCACCTTTACCGTCGCTTCGATGGTGGTATTTACCAACGGCCGTGCCGACAAGGGCCAGTATCGTCGCTTTAAAATTCAGGCCGAATTGGACGAGGCGAACGACTTCGTATCGATGTCCGAGGTTCTGGGGCGTCGCTATGCTCCCGAGCGCATGGCGGACGAGCGCTTTGGCTCGCGCCCCGATTTGCTCGTTGTCGATGGCGGCAAACCGCAATTGACCGCTGCAATTAAGCAACTTGAGGCGCTTGGCCTCGATATACCAGTTTGTGGCTTGGCAAAGGCCGATGAGGAAGTTTTCGTGCCGTGGGACGAGACCCCCGTCGTGCTGCCGACCGGCTCCGCTTCGCTTTATCTGATCAAGCAGGTTCGCGATGAATCCCACCGATTTGCGATTACGTTCCATCGCGAGTTGCGCGATAAGGCTATGACGGTTTCGGTGCTTGACGACGTTCCGGGCGTGGGACCCACCAGAAAACGTGCCATTATGCGCCATTTTGGCTCGATGAAGCGTTTGCGCGCGGCAAGCGAGCAGGAGATTGCGGAAGTTCGAGGCGTTCCGGCCGATGTCGCCAAAGCGGTCCACGAGGCACTTGTTGCATGGAATGCCGAGCGCGCCCAAGCATCGGCCAGCCGTTCCGAAAACTAAACGCGCTTCTAAACAACTGATATACATGATTGGCTGATTTTCAATCATTTATTTCGCGGCGATTACCTGCTGATTTCGGGTTTTATTAACGCTAAAACGTTTGACTAGCCATGGTGAATAACCCTGCTATCCTGCGGGTTGACGAAGACTGATATCTCACCTCGTCGATACATACTGTCTGTCGAATCGTTTGTCAATGAATTCGGTGAACGGTAGTAAATACCGTTCAAGCGTATGTATGTATCGGTCGCCGAGCGCGGCACCCAAGTTGGGTTTGTCGGTAGGTAAGGTATATATCGTCCGCAAGTTGCGCGGGGGCAAGTCTAGGTGCTCCCGGGTAAGATTCTCTATTGATAGGAGAAGACATGGCCATCATCAACAAGGGTATGTCCAGGCGTTCGTTCCTCGGCCTCACCGGCAGCGTCGCTGCTGTCGCCGGCCTTGGTCTCACCGGCTGCGGTGGCAGCTCTAGCGACGAGGGTTCCGCTTCCGGTTCCACCGATTCCGCCAACCGTGGCGGCGGCGTGATCACCGCTGGTTCCGCTTACGCTCCGTCCAGCTTCGACCCCGCCAGCACCGGCTCCGCTGTGGGCCTGGGTGCTAACTGGCACGTCGTCGAGGGCCTCTACGGCATCGATTACCACGACTACAGCACCTTCAACGAGCTCGCCACCGACGACCCCAAGTCTGTGGACGACACCACTTTCGAGGTTACCATCCGCAAGGGCGCCAAGTTCTCCGATGGCACCGAGGTCACCGCTGACGATGTCGTTGCCTCCTACACCGCTTGCGCCGCTTCCGCTACCTATGCTCCGTTCTTCCAGCCCTTCGAGTCCATCGAGGCTAAGGACGCCAGCACCGTGACGGTCAAGACCAAGGTCCCCAACTTCTCTCTGCTCAAGGATCGTCTTGCCATCATCCGCGTTACCCCGGCCACCCAGACCGAGGAGGATCGCGCCAAGCAGCCGATCGGCTCCGGCCCCTGGATGTACGACTCTATCTCCGATACCGAGATCACCCTGGTTCCCAACCCCGAGTACAACGGTGAGTATGCTGCCGAGGATAAGAAGATCCAGTACAGCATCCTGACCGACCCCACCGCTCGCGTTACCGCTCAGCAGGAGGGCTCCACGCTCGTTATGGAGCTCGTTACCGCTGACGCCGTCGACCAGCTCGAGAGCGCCGGCTGCAAGATCGATAACGTTCAGGGTTTCGGCACCCGCTTCATCATGTTCAACGTCGCCAAGGAGCCTTGGAACAACGTCAAGGTCCGTCAGGCTGTCATGTATGCGCTCGACACCGAGAAGATGGTCAGCAACACCTTTGCCGGCCTTGCCACCGCTGCCAGCTGCTACCTGCCCAAGAGCTTCACCAATTATCATGAGGCTTCCACGGTGTACAAGACCGACGCCAAGAAGGCTAAGAAGCTCATCGAGGAGTCCGGCATCACCCCGGGTGCCATCACCCTGCGCACCACCGACAACGAGCAGATCAAGGGCATGGCCGCCCAGGTCAAGAACGACCTCGACGCTCTCGGCTTTGAGGTGACCATCCAGACCGATACCTCGCCGGCCACCTACGCTGCCATCGACGGCGGCGAGGCCTACGATATCCTCCTTGCCCCTGGCGATCCTTCCTGCTTCGGCGCTGACCCCGACCTGCTGCTCAACTGGTGGTATGGCGACAACGTCTGGATGCAGACCCGTTGCCCGTGGAAGGAGTCCGCTGAGTGGCAGAAGCTTCACGGTCTCATGGACGAGGCTCTTGCCGCCGAGGGCGACGAGCAGCAGAAGAAGTGGAACGAGTGCTTCGACATCATCGCCGACAACGCCGTTCTGTACCCCGTTGTCCACGTCAAGACCGTCTCCGCTTCCTGGGACGATCCGTCCACCGCGCCCAACGGCGAGGCTCTCGACGGCTTCAAGGGCATCGGCACGACGAGCATGTCCTTCAGGGGCGTTGCGACCGTCAAGGCGTAAGACTCGCTTGAGTCTGTATGCAGGATGTCGGCCGTTGGGACCGTATCCTCATAGTTGAAACAAAGACCCGGGCGGCAACGATGTCGCTCGGGTCTTGTAATGAGTATCCGTACTCATATACCAGTTGGTCCTACCGACAAAAGAAAGGGGAGAGAACGTGAACAACTTGCTACGTTTGATTGGAAGGCGTCTTGTGGCGCTGCCGATCATGGCATTGGGCGTCACCGTCCTGGTGTTCTTCCTTATGTCGTTCTCCAAGACCGACCCCGCCTACACGGCGTTGGGTGACGGTGCCTCGCCCGAGGCGGTTGCCGAGTACCATGAGAAGTATGGTCTGGACGACCCCTGGCCTGTGCGCTACGTGCGCTATATGGGCGATTTGATTCATGGCGACATGGGTACCTACGGCGCTGCCCGCAACTCCGTTGCCAAGCGCATCTCCACGGCCCTGCCCGTCACGATGCAGCTGACCTTCATCGGTCTTGCCATCGGTGCGGTCGTTTCGTTTTTGCTCGGCGTCATCGCGGCACTGTATCGCGACAAATGGCCGGACCAAGTGATCCGCGTCTTTTCCATCGCCGGCTTGGCAACCCCGTCGTTCTGGCTTGCCGTTCTGTTGATCCTGCTGTTCTCTTCCTACCTTAAGGTGCTCCCGGCATCGGGTGCTCTGCCTCACTTCACCACGAATCCGGTTGGCTATCTGGGACGTATGATCATGCCCGCTATCGCCTTGGCATTTCCGCTGACGGGCCAGATGACTCGTATCGTGCGTACCGCCATGGTCGAGGAGCTCGACAAGGACTATGTCCGTATGGCTCGTGGCGCCGGCGTTCCCGAGAAGGTCGTCGTCGGCATCAACGTTCTTCGCAATGCGCTGATCACCCCGGTCACCACCCTCGGTCTTAAGATCGGCTACCTCATGGGCGGCGCCGTCGTCATCGAGGTTATCTTCAACCTCCCCGGCATGGGCACTGCGATTCTGCAGGGCGTTCAGGGCAACGAGGCGAACCTGGTTCAGGGCGTCGTTATCGTCGTTGCTCTTGCCTTCATCATCATCAACATCGTGGTTGACATGCTCTACCTGCTCATCAACCCGCGCATCAGGACGGTGTAGATTATGGTAAAGATTCGAGAGAAGCAAACCGAGCAGCTCGAGAAGGCTGCCTCCAAGGGGCTCAAGCTCGGTGGCTGGAAGAAGATGACGCTGTCTTCTAAGATTGCCGCCGTCGTGCTGGTGCTGGTCGCCCTGACTGCGATTTTGGCGCCCCTTCTTGCCCCCTATAGCCCGGTCGAGATCTTTACGGCTCGCCAGGCTCCCGGCAACGGATTTATCTTCGGTACCGACGATAAGGGTCGCGACATTCTGTCGCGCATGCTCTACGGCGGACGTTACTCGCTGATTATCGGCTTTGGTGCTACCGCCATGGCTTTGGTCTGTGGTTCCGTTGTCGGCGCTCTTGCAGCGGTTTCGCGCAAGTCTATCTCTGAGGCGATCATGCGTATCCTGGACATCATCATGTCCATCCCGGGTATCGCCCTCGCAGCCGTTTTCGTTTCCATCCTGGGCAATTCCGTGCCGTCGATCATCTTTGCGATCGGCTTTATGTACACCCCGCAGATCGCCCGTATCGTGCGCGCCAACATCGTGTCCGAGTACGGTGAGGACTATGTCCGCGCGGTCATCGTGTCCGGCGCCAAGGCTCCGTGGATTCTGATCAAGCATGTTCTGCGTAACTGCATCGCTCCGATTATGGTCTTCACCGTTACCCTGGTCGCCGACGCCATTATCTTCGAGGCCTCGCTGACCTTCATCGGCGCCGGCATCCAGGAGCCCACCGCTACCTGGGGCAACATTCTCGCCGACGCACGCGGTGGCGTGCTCGCTGGCCGTTGGTGGCAGGCACTGTTCCCGGGCCTGGCCATCATGATCACCTGCCTGGCGCTCAACATCCTCTCCGAGGGCATTACCGACGCCATGGCCGCTGCTCCCTCCGCCGCCCTGGATCCGACCGATTCCTCCAAGCGCCGCGAGGCCGACCTGCTGGTTTCCGACCCCGTTCGTGCCTACAAGGAGCAGGCTCAGTCCCTGTCCGCCCGTCTTGGCGCACTGCGCGATGTCGAGCTCAAGCGTAACGACCGCCATGTGCCCGATGAGTCCGTTGAGCCGATCCTTTCGGTCCGCGATTTCTGCATCCAGTTTGAGCACCACGGTGATATCAACGTCGTCGACCACGTTAACTTTGACGTCCGTCCCGGCCAGACCATGGGCCTGGTAGGCGAGTCCGGCTGCGGTAAGTCCATCACCACGCTGGCCATCATGGGCCTGACCGACGATGACGAGCATCTTTCCGGCGAGGTTCTCTGGGAGGGCCGCGACCTGCTCAAGATGAGCAAGAAGGAGTGGTTCGGCCTGCGCGGTACCGATATCGCCATGGTCTATCAGGACGCCCTGTCCTCGCTCAACCCCTCCATGCTCATCTCTGCCCAGATGAAGCAGCTCACCAAGCGCGGCGGCACCCGTAGCGCCGAGGAACTCCTGGAGCTCGTGGGCCTCGACCCCAAGCGTACGCTCGAGAGCTATCCGCACGAGCTTTCCGGTGGTCAGCGTCAGCGCGTTCTGATCGCTATGGCCCTTACCCGCGACCCCAAGCTGGTTATCTGCGACGAGCCCACGACCGCTCTGGACGTTACGGTCCAGAAGCAGGTCATCAAGCTGCTCAACGACCTTCAGGCCAAGCTCGGCTTTGCCATGATCTTCGTTTCGCACGACCTGGCGCTGGTCGCCGAGGTCGCCCACAACATCACGGTTATGTACGCCGGCCAGGTTATTGAGCAGGCGCCCACCAAGGAGCTGCTCACCAACCCGATTCACGAGTACACCCGCGGCCTTCTGGGTTCCGTCCTGTCCATCGAGAGCGGTTCGGGCCGCCTGCACCAGGTGCCCGGCGCCGTTCCGAGCCCGCGCGATTTCCCCAAGGGCGATCGCTTCGCGCCCCGCTCGAGCCATCCGCGCATTGGCCTGGACACCCGTCCGGTCTTCAAGCGCGTGCCCGGCACCGAGCACTTCTATTCCGAGCTCCCCGACGAGGTGCTCAAGGCAAATGGTTTGACCCCTCACGCGGAGGTGATGTAGATGAGCGAGACCGCAGTCAACGGCGTCGAGCCGATCATCTTCCTTGATGACGTCCACGTCACCTTTAGGACCCGTACCGGCTCGATTCTGCACCCCAACCTGGTTCACGCCGTCCAGGGTGTAACGATTAAGCTCATGCCCGGACAGACCATCGGCATCGTCGGCGAGTCCGGTTGCGGAAAGTCCACCACGGCTAACGTCATGTGCGGCCTGCAGGCCCCCACGAGCGGCAAGGTCTACTTTAAGGGCAAGGACGTCACCAAGCGTACCGCCGAGGACCGTCGCCACATGGGTCGCGTCATCTCGGTCGTGTTCCAGAACCCGGCCACGGCGCTCAACCCTCGCATGGTCGTTCGCGAGCAACTGCTCGACCCCATGCGCGTCCACAACCTGGGTACCGAGGCCGAGCAGGAGAAGCGCGTCAAGGAGCTCTTGGAGCTCACCGGTCTGCCCTCCTCCGCCGCCGAGGTTCTTCCCGGCCAGCTTTCGGGCGGCCAGCGCCAGCGCGTCGCAATTGCCCGTGCCCTGTCGCTGAACCCCGATGCCATCATCGCCGACGAGCCCACCTCGGCTCTGGACGTTTCGGTCCGCGCGCAGATTCTCAACCTGCTGACCGACCTTAAGAAGGAACTCGGCCTGGCTATGGTGTTCATCAGCCATGACATCCAGACGGTCCGCTATATTTCCGACGACATCATCGTCATGAATGGCGGCAAGATCGTCGAGCAGGGCGAGGCCAAGCAGGTTTTCCAGCATCCTCGAGACCCCTACACTAAGATGCTGCTCGGCGCTGCGCCGTCGCTGCTGCATCCCAAGCTCGGCGAGTAACTTCGCTTTCCCTCCCGTGCGCCCGGTTCCCTTGCCGGGCGCACCTCCGTTGCGATTTCGAAAGGTTGGGTTCACGAGCCATGCCAAGTGCTCAGGAGCTACAACATCAATTTGGTGAATATCGAGGCGCTATGTCCCGTCCATCAGATTTCGATCTCTTTTGGAAGGATCGCATGGCCGAGGCTGACGCCGTCGGGCTTGACTATGCGATCGAGGCGGCATCGGTCACCGATGCCGTGACCTGCCAGCTTTTCGATCTCTGGTATACCGGCATGTGCGGCGCTCGCCTGCACGCCAAGTACCTTAAACCTGTCTCGGACGAGCCCGTGCCATTGGTACTTCAGTTCCATGGGTATCCGGGTGCAAGCCGCAGCTGGTTTGAGCAGGCGTCGTTTGCGGGCATGGGCATGGCACTCATCGCCCTCGACTGCCCCGGCCAAGGAGGTCCCTCCGAGGACATTGGTGGATTTGAGGGCACGACGGTCGCGGGCCATATCGTCGCCGGTATCGACGGCGACCCGGCCAACCTCTACTATGTCCGCTTGCACCAAGATATCCGCATTCTTTGCCGTATTGTTCGTGAGCTCGAGGGCATCGATCTTGCCCGTGTATTTGTGAACGGCGCATCGCAGGGCGGCGGTTTGGGCATTGCGACCTGTGCGCTTAACAGCGAGCTTATCAATCGCGCCGCCATCCTCTATCCCTTCCTGTCGGATTTCCGCCTGGTCTGGGATTTGGATGCCGACGACATTGCCTACGAGGGTCTGCGCTATTGGTCTCGCTGGTTTGACGAGGACTCGACTCGTATTGACGAGGCCTATGCCAAGCTGGCGTACTTCGATTCCAAGAACTTTGCCCCCATAGTCAAATGCCCCGTGCTGTTTGGCACGGGCACAGCCGATATCGTCTGTCCTCCGGCGACGCAGTTTGCAGTCTACAACAACCTGACCTGTGAAAAGCGTCATGAGTTCTTTGAAGGCTTCGGTCACGAGGAGATTCAGGATTTTGACGATCTGATCATTCCATTTTTCTGCAAGGGAGGGGAGGCTCATGTCTAAGTGCGAGAGCAATATCGATGAGCTGATTGTCCCCGAGCTTGCGGGAATTGCTGGGACGGTTTCGTCAAGGCTCTCTGATTTCCGGGATTGGCGCGGCGATGCTTCTGCGGATGTTTCCGAGTTGGAGACAGCCGCTTCGGACCTTGAGGTTTGCGGGCTGACCGTTACGGCGATTGATTTCGCCAATCCGTGCGCGCGCTACTCCGAGGTTTCCTTTGAGCTCGGCGGGTATGTCGTGCACGGCCGTTTGATTGAGCCCTCTGGTTGCGCCCGAAGATCCGAGCTTGTTCCGCTGTGCCTGATGTTCCATGACATCGACCGACCCGTGCGGGGATGGCATCACATGACGCGGTTTGCCGCCATGGGATATGCCGTGCTTGCGCTGGACGATGAGACTATTGGATCCAGCGATCTGCAGCAGGGGATTACCTCGCCTGCTTTTGTCGAGCGTGTCCGTTGGGGCTGCGCGTTGGCGAAGGTTGCGCGCAACCTTGATGGCATGGATCCCGACCGCATCTTTGCATGGGGCGAGGGCCTTGGCGGCGGTGTCGCGCTGGCGGTTTCTGCTCTGGACGAGCGGGGCCTTGCCTGCACGGCGCTTGCCAATCCGCTTCCCAGCGGTCTCGAGACGCTGTCGCCTCGGGTTCGTGGCTCGGTGCTCATGGGCACATCGCTCATGGATACCGTGAGTGATCCCAAGGGCCAGTTTGCCGTATTCAACGGTCTTGAGTGTGACCGGAGGCATATCATCTATGCCAAATACGCTCACGAGCGCATCAATGCGTTCGAAAACGAAGTCGTCGACTTCTTTAACCAAACGTTCTATTCGTGTTCTTTGGCCTAGACGGCCTGGACACCGCCAACAAGAGTGGGCGGCATAGGGCTGCCCGCCAGACAACTAAGGAGATTCTTGTGGCAACTCAGAAATTCACCGGCGTTATCCCTCCCGTCGTTGTTCCCGATACCGAAGACCACCAGCTCGACGTTGCCTCCTTTGAGCGCAGCATCAACCGCATGATCGATGCCGGCGTCGATGGCCTGTTCTTCCTGGGCTCCTCGGGCGAGGTCGTCTTCTCCACCGACGAGCGCCGTCGCCAGATTGTCGCAGAGGCCGTCCGTATCGTCGACCACCGCGTTCCCGTTCTGGTCGGCATCATCGACACCGAGACCGAGCGCATGATCGAGCACGGCAAGGTCGCTCAGGAGCTGGGCGCCGATGCGCTCGTCGCCACCTGCCCGTTCTATGCCCTGCAGGGCATGACCGAGGTCGAGGAGCACTTCCGCATCCTTCACGAGGAACTCGACCTGCCCATCTTCGCCTACGACATCCCCGTGTGCGTCCACACCAAGCTCCCCTGGAAGCTCCTTGCTAAGCTCGGCGCCGAGGGCGTCCTGGCTGGCGTCAAGGATTCCTCGGGCGATGACATCTCGTTCCGCTACCTCATTCAGGAGAACGAGAAGAACGGCCATCCGATGAGCATCCTTACCGGCCATGAGGTCGTCGTCGACGGTGCCTATCTCGGTGGCGCCGACGGTTCCGTTCCGGGCCTCGCCAACGTTGAGCCCGAGGGCTACGTTCGTCAGTGGAAGGCCGCTCAGGCTGGTGACTGGGCTACCGTCAAGGCCGAACAGGATCGCCTCAATGAGATTTCGCACATCTGGGATGTCACCTCGGGCGTCCAGGGCTATGCCGGTGGCGTCGGCGCCTTCAAGACCGCTATGAACCTCATGGGCATCTTCGACAGCCCGACCATGCCGCGCCCGGTGAAGGCCATGACCGGTGAGAACGTCGAGGCGATTCGCAAGGTCCTCCAGGACAACGGTCTCCTTTAAAGCTTTCCCAGGCACCCGACCTCGCCGTTCAACCGTGCGGCCATGACCCATTAGGCCAATGGCCGCACGGTTTCTCGGCGATCTCGGGCACCTGGAAAACCTTTACCGCGCTGTGACGGCTAGCCTGACGGCGCATTTCCTGTAGTTGTTTTGTCTCCGAAGGAGAACGACATGGAGAACAAGTACGTCTGCTCTGTCGATATCGGCGGAACTAAGATCGCGACTGCCATCATGGAGTACCCGGCTGACGGCGGTGTGCCCCATCCCGTTTTTGAGGCTGAGGTTCCCACCGAGGCCCAGGAGGGTGGCGAAGCGGTCTTCCAGCGCATCGAGGCGTCTATCAAGGCAGCTCTTGAGGCAAATCCCGATGTCGAGGTCCTCGGAGTTGGCATCGGCGCTGCCGGTGTCGTCGACCCCAAGACGGGCGCCATCGCGTATGCCAATGAGATTATGCCCGGCTGGTCCGGCGTTCAGTTGGGGCCGCGTCTGCGCGAGGACCTCGGCCTTCCCGTTGCCGTTGTAGGCGACGTGCAGGCTCATGCTCTGGGCGAGGCCCACTGGGGCGTCGGCAAGGGCAAGTTCTCCGTCTTGTGTTTGGGCATCGGTACGGGCATCGGCGGCGCATATGTCGAGAACGGCCGCGTGATGCAGGGCTTCCATGGTGCTGCCGGCCATATGGGCCACATCGAGTGCTCGGCTGCCGCCGGCATTCCCTGCGCCTGCGGGCGTTCCGGCCATCTGGAGTCGGTTGCTTCCGGAACATCAATCGGGCGCATGTACGATGAGCGTTTTGGCCGCGTCGACCCCAGCCGTCCTTCGGTCGGCCGTGACGTGAACGACCTGTGCCGCGCAGGCGACGCAAAGGCGACCGAGGTCATTCATGACGCCGGCTTTGCGCTGGGCGCCAGCCTGGGCTCGCTCGCTAACATCCTGGACCCTGAGGTCATCGTGCTTTCGGGCGGCGTGATTCACCAAGGTCCCGATTGGCGTTCACAGACGTGGAAGGACTCGGTGCACGAGGGCTATGCCAGCCAGGCGCTCGACCCGCTTCAGGACACGCCGATTCTCATCGGCTCTCTGGAGGGCGACGCGCCGCTCATCGGTGCCGCCGAACACCTTCTTGCATCGTTGAAGTAAACATAACTACCAAGTGCGCCTTCTGAGGTGCCGCAGATTGACGTGAAAGAGGAGCGAAGCGTACTTCGGTACGCGAGCGACGGTTTGAACGTCAAGGTGCGGTGTCTCAGAAGGCTGTTTTGAGAAAGGTTGAGTCGAACATGACCGTTGATCCTTTGATCCAGTCCCTGAAGGGCAAGCTCGTCGTGAGCGTTCAGGCGTATATGGGCGAGCCGCTTCGTACGCCCGAGACCATGGCTCAAATGTCTCGCGCTTGCGAGCTTGGCGGCGCCGCCGCCATTCGCTGCCAGGGCCTTGCCGACATTGCCGCCATTAAGGGTCGCTGTGAGGTTCCCGTCATCGGTCTGTGGAAGGACGGGCACGAGGGCGTTTACATCACGCCGACGCTGCGTCACGCTCGTGCCTGCGTTGCTGCGGGTGCCGATATCGTGGCGATCGACGCCACCGATCGTCCGCGTCCCGATGGCAAGTCGGTCGAGGATACCTTCCGCCCGCTGCACGAGGAGGGTGTGCTCCTGATGGCGGATTGTGCCACCATCGAGGACATTCGCCGTGCGGTTGATATGGGCTTCGACCTGGTATCCACCACACTCTCTCACGGTGTCGCCGCCATCGACTGCACCATGGCCGATGGCCCCGACCTGCCGCTCCTGCGTCAGGCGACCGAGGAATTTCCCGGCCTTCCCATCATTTGCGAGGGTCGCGTGCATACGCCCGAGGAGGCTCGCGCTGCAATCGACGCCGGCGCGTGGGCCGTTGTCGTCGGCACCGCTATCACGCACCCCACGAGTATTACAAGTTGGTTCAAGGCTGCGCTTGAGGCGTAAGACGGGCCTTGTATCCGCTTGGGGCGGTATACTCAATAAAGGCAATTGATCGCGCGGGATCCGCTGGCCGGGTCCCGCGCTTATTTTAGGAGGCACACATGCAAAAGGGAGATGCCATGGATGCGGCGGAGCGCTCGGAGCGTATCCCCGATATCGTTATCATCACCGGAATGTCCGGCTCGGGCCGAACGCAAGCCATGCATGTGTTTGAGGACATGGGCTATTTTTGTATCGACAACCTGCCCCCACGCCTGATTGCCCAGCTTGCTGAGCTCGTTGGCATCAATACGGGCGTGGGCAGGCACCTTGCCGTTACCTGCGACCTGCGTAGCCAGGGCTTGTTCGATGAACTGCTCGATGCTGTTGCCGCACTGGAAGAGCGCGAGATGAGCTGCGACATTGTGTTTCTCGAGGCGTCTGACGAGGTGCTGATTCGCCGGTATAGCGAAAACCGTCGTCGCCATCCCATTGCAAAGCCGGGGGAGACCACGGCCGACGCTATTCAGCGTGAACGTCTGCAGCTGCAGGGCGTTCGCGATCGAGCCGATATGATTATCGACACGAGCCGCTTGCGCACTTCTGCCTTGCGCAACAAGCTGCGCATGGCTTTTTCCGAGCTGTCCGACCAGCAGCTTATGGATGTCCACGTGTTCTCGTTTGGCTTTAAGCATGGCATGCCCATCGAGGCGGATATCATGATCGATGTTCGCTTCTTGCCCAATCCTTTCTACGATCCCGAGATGCGCACCATGACCGGTCTCGATAAGAAGGTCTCCGATTTTGTCTTGGACCACCCCAAGACCCAGGAGTTCTGGAAGGCCTGGACTCAGCTGCTCGATACGGTCATGCCGGGTTATATCGCAGAGGGCAAGCCGCAGCTTTCCATTGCTATCGGCTGCACAGGCGGACAGCACCGTAGCGTCGCCATTGCCGAGGCCACGGCCCGCTACCTGGAGGGTGCTCAGTATCATGTGAGCATCTCCCACCGTGACCTGTCGCGTGCCAACACGAAGGCATAGGTTTACATGTCGTTTACCGCTGAGGTGCGTGACGAGCTTGCGCGCTGCGAACCAGAATGCGAATACTGCGATTTGTCGACGCTTGCTGCGCTAACGCGTGTGAGCGGCACGCTTTCGCTGGCGGGCTCGGGACGGTACCGCTTGACGGTCGCGACCGAGACGGGTGCTGTGGCGCGCACGATGATTGCGCTGACGCATCGTATCCTTAAGCTCAAGACCGAATTCACGGTTCGTAAGTCGGTCCTGCACAAGGTACGAAACTATCTCATCACCTTGCCCGATCAGCCCGATTTGGATAAGGCTCTGGTGCTGCTGGGCATTCTCGACCGTAGGGGAGGGCTCGTCGCGGGTGTGCCGCGCCACATCGTCGCCCGTCCTTGCTGCAGGCTCGCCTATATTCGCGGTGCGCTGATTGCCGGAGGCTTTGTTGCCGACCCGCGTGGCGATTTTCATTTGGAGATCGCGGTTCAGGGCGAGGAGTATGCAAAGGGACTTTGCGACCTTCTGGAGCAGATTGGAGTTCACGCCCGCGTCAATGCGCGTCGCGGCTCGTATGCCGTGTACATCAAGAGTGCCGAGGAGATTAAACGTCTGTTACAGCTGATTGGCGCCAAGCGCAGCGTTGCCGAGATTGAAGAGGCCCGCGCGGTTAAGCTGGTGAAGAACGACGTGAATCGTCGCGTGAACGCAGAGCTTGCCAACCAGACCAGAAGTGCCGGTGCCGCCCAACATCAGCTTGCGCTCATCGATGAGCTTGATCGGCGCGGTTTGCGCGAAACGCTGCCGGACGCTCTGGCAGTTTTTTGTGACTTACGCGAGCGTTACCCCGATCTCTCACTGCGAGATTTGGGGGAAATGGCCGACCCTCCTTTGTCGAAGTCGGCCTTGTATCACCGTGTTTTGCGCCTTGAAAAGCTCATTGAAGCAAGCGGGTAGTTTAACGCAATAGCTTTTATGGTGGTTTAACTGCTGTTTTATACGTTAAAGCGTTTTAACGCAAATTTGATTTTCAATTTCGAGCATTCTCGTGAAATTCAAGCCAAAAAAAAGGTATATTAGGCGAGTGGTTAGTTTGTGGGCCTCAACGGCAGGCGCTGTAGCTTGCGGGGGCCTTACGAAAGGAGACACAATGGCAGTAAAGGTTGCTATTAACGGCTTCGGTCGCATCGGTCGTCTGGCCTTCCGCCAGATGTTCGGTCATGAGGGCTCCGAGATCGTCGCTATCAACGACCTCACCTCTCCCGATATGCTCGCTTACCTGCTGAAGTACGACTCCACGCAGGGCAACTATGCTCGCGATCACGAGGTCGTCGCTGGCGAGGATTCCATCACCGTTGACGGCAAGGAGATCAAGATCTACAAGGAGGCCGACGCCAACAACCTGCCTTGGGGCGACCTCGACGTCGACGTCGTTCTCGAGTGCACCGGCTTCTACACCAGCAAGGCTAAGGCTCAGGCCCACATCAACGCTGGCGCCAAGAAGGTCGTCATCTCCGCTCCGGCCGGCAGCGATCTGCCCACCATCGTGTACAACGTCAACCATGAGACGCTGACCGCTGAGGATAACATCATCTCCGCTGCTTCCTGCACCACCAACTGCCTCGCCCCGATGGCCAAGGGCCTGAACGACTTCGCTCCCATCGTCTCCGGCATCATGACCACCATCCACGCCTTCACCGGCGACCAGATGCCGCTCGACGGCCCGCAGCGCAAGGGCAACTTCCGTCGCTCCCGCGCCTGCTCCGAGAACATCGTCCCGAACACCACGGGCGCTGCCAAGGCCATCGGCCTGGTTCTCCCCGAGCTCAACGGCAAGCTCATCGGTGCCGCCCAGCGCGTCCCGACGCCGACCGGCTCGCTGACCAACCTCTACGCCGTCGTTGACAAGAAGGTCACCGTCGACGAGGTCAACGCTGCCATGAAGGCCTACGCCGAGACCATCCCCGATACCTTCGCCTACAACGAGGACCAGATCGTCTCCCGCGACATCGTCGGCGAGACCCACGGCTCCATCTTCGACGCCACGCAGACCATGTGCTCTGACCTCGGCAACGGCCAGACCCTCGTTCAGGTCACCTCTTGGTACGACAACGAGAACTCCTACACCTCTCAGATGGTCCGCACCATCAAGTACTTCGAGAAGTTCGTTGCTTAATTTAGCTTTTAGCGAATAGCTCGTTGAGCGTCTAAAGAAGGGCGCGGCCTTATAGGGCTTACACCCTAGGGTCGCGTCCTTTTTATAGGAAATCGTCTGCCGTAATGGAAGGCAGACACGTACGAAAGGTAGAAGCAAACATGGCCTTTACCAAGAAGACCGTCCGCGACATCGATGTCGACGGCAAGCGCGTTCTCGTCCGCGTTGACTTCAACGTGCCTATCAAGGATGGCGTCGTTGGCGACACCACCCGTATTAAGGCTGCCCTGCCCACCATCAACTACCTCGTTGAGCACAACGCTCGCGTCATCCTCATGAGCCACCTCGGCCGTCCTGATGGCACTGGCTTCCAGCCCGAGCTTTCCCTCGAGCCTGTCGCCAAGAAGCTCGCTGAGCTCTCTGGCCTTGACGTTGCTTTTGTTGCCGACACGTATGGCGAGAAGGCCGCCGAGGCTGTCGCCGCCGTCGAGCCGGGCAAGGTTCTCGTTCTCGAGAACGTCCGCTTCGATAAGCGTGAGAAGAAGAACGATCCCGAGATCGCCAAGAAGCTCGCTTCCTATGGTGACGTCTTCGTTCTCGATGCCTTCGGCACCGCTCACCGCGCCCAGGGTTCCGTCGTGGGCCCCGCCGCTTACCTGCCTGCCGTCGCTGGCTTCCTGCTTGAGAAGGAGGTCGACACGCTGACCGGCATCTTCGCCGAGCCCGAGCGCCCCTTCGTCGCTATCGTCGGCGGTTCCAAGGTTTCTTCCAAGATCGGCGTTCTCGATCACCTCATCGACTCCGCTGACACCCTGATTATCGGTGGCGGCATGGCCTACACCTTCTTCCTGGCTCAGGGCCTGTCCGTCGGTCAGTCCCTCAAGGAAGAGGACTGGGTCGAGCGCGCCGGCGAGATGCTCAAGAAGGCCGAGGAGAAGGGCGTCAAGATCCTGCTCCCCATCGACAACCGCGTTGCCGATCACTTTGGCGAGGATGCTGTCCCCGAGGTTGTCGCTTCCGACGCTATCCCCGACGATCGTGAGGGCATGGACATCGGCCCCAAGACCGAGGAGCTCTACGCCGAGGCCGTCAAGGGCGCCAAGACCGTGTTCTGGAATGGCCCCATGGGCGTCTTCGAGTTCGACAACTTCGCTCACGGCACCCAGGCTATCGCCGAGGCTGTCGCCGAGGCTGATTGCACCTCGATCATCGGCGGTGGCGACTCCGTCGCGGCTGTCAACAAGTTCAACCTGGCCGACAAGATGAGCTGGATCTCCACCGGTGGTGGCGCTTCCATGGAGCTCGTCGAGGGTAAGGCCCTGCCCGGAGTGGAGGCGCTTCTCGATGCCTAATCGCACCCTTCTCATCGCTGGTAACTGGAAGATGAACAACGACGTCGCCGAGGCCGCCAAGCTCGCCGACGAGCTGGCTCAGGCTCTGCCCGAGGTTCCGGCTGGCGTCGAGGTGCTCGTCTGCCCTCCGACCATCGACATCACCACGGTTCATGACCGCATTCAGGCTGCCCCCATCGCCCTCGGTGCACAGAACGTGTACTGGGAGGCCAAGGGTGCCTTCACCGGTGAGTCCTCTTGCGACATGCTCAAGTCCGCTGGCTGCACCTACTGCATCATCGGTCACTCCGAGCGTCGCGACTATTTCCACGAGACCGACGAGGATCAGAACAAGAAGGTCAAGGCCCTCGTTGCCGCCGGTCTTGTTCCCGTCTTCTGCTGCGGCGAGTCCCTTGAGGTCCGCGAGGCTGGCACCTATGTCGAGCACGTCGTGAACCAGGTCAAGGCTGGCCTTGCTGGTCTTGAGATCACCTGCCCCAAGCAGGTCGTCGTCGCCTACGAGCCCATCTGGGCCATTGGCACCGGCAAGACCGCTACCGCCGAGGATGCTCAGGAGGTCTGCGGCGCTATCCGTGAGACCCTCAAGGAGATGTTCGGCGAGGAGCTCGCCGACGGCATCCGCGTTCTCTATGGTGGCTCTGCCAAGCCCGGCAACATCGCCGAGCTCGTCGCCAAGCCCGACGTCGACGGCGCCCTCGTGGGCGGCGCTTCGCTCAAGGCTGCCGACTTCGCCTCTATGGTCGTCAAGGCAGGCGAGTAGGACATATGGCACAGCGTCATCTTCCTGCACTCCTGATTATCATGGACGGCTGCGGCCTGGCTCCGGCCGATGGCGAGAACGCCGTCGCCGCTGCCAAGACGCCCTTCCTTGATAGCCTGTACGAGAAGTATCCTCACACCACGCTCGGTGCTTCGGGCGAGGACGTGGGCCTTCCCGACGGCCAGATGGGCAACTCTGAGGTAGGCCACCTCAACATCGGTGCCGGCCGCATCGTGTTCCAGGAGCTTTCGCGCATCAACAATGCCATCAAGGACGGCTCCATCGCCAAGAACGAGGTCTTCGTCAAGGCTATGGACGACGTCAAGGCTGACGGCAAGACTCTTCACCTCATGGGCCTTATGAGCCCTGGCGGTGTTCATTCTCACATGAACCACGTCGAGGCTCTGGTCAAGATGGCTGCCGAGCACGGTGTCAAGACCGTTCGCGTCCACGCCTTCATGGATGGTCGCGACGTTGACCCGCAGTCCGGTGCCGGTTACATGAGTGAGTTCTGCGCCTTCCTGGCTAAGATCTCCGAGGAGACCGGTTGCGACGCTCGCGTTGCCACCGTCTCGGGCCGTTATTGGGCCATGGACCGCGACAACCGTTGGGAGCGCATCCAGCGCGCCTACGATGTCATGGTCAACGCATCCGATGCCGATACCGACCCTGTTGCCGGTATCAAGGCCTACTACGAGAAGGATCCGCGCGGCGACGAGTTCGTCGAGCCCTTCGCTGCCCACAACGAGGGCATCCACGAGGGCGACGCGGCCATCTTCTTCAACTTCCGTCCCGACCGCGCTCGTCAGATGACTCGCGTGTTCACGGACAAGGAGTTCGACGGCTTTGAGCGCGAGCAGATCAAGCTTTCGCACTTTGTGACGATGACCGAGTACGACCCGACGTTTGACGTCGAGGTCGCCTTCCCCAAGACGTTCCCCGAGAACGTTCTGGCCGACGTTATCGCCGCCAATGGCCTGAAGCAGCTGCACACCGCCGAGACCGAGAAGTACGCCCACGTGACGTTCTTCCTCAACGGCGGCATCGAGGAGCCCAAGGAGGGCGAGGAGCGCGTGCTCGTCGCTTCTCCCAAGGTCGCTACCTACGACCTGCAACCTGAGATGAGCGCTCCCGAGGTTACCGAGAAGCTTGTCGCCGCCATCAACGAGGATCGCGCTGATTTCTACATCGTGAACTTCGCAAACTGCGACATGGTTGGTCACACCGGTGTCTTCGACGCTGCCGTTAAGGCCGTCGAGGCTGTTGACGATGCCCTGTCCAAGGTTGTCCCGGCGATTCTCGCTAAGGGCGGCTTTGCGCTGATTACCGCCGATCACGGCAACGCCGATCACATGTTTGACGTTGCTTCCGACGGTTCCAAGCATCCGTTCACGGCTCACACCACCAACCGCGTGCCGTTCATCATCGTTGATGAGAAGGCACAGCTCACCGGTATCGAGGACGGCCGTCTTTCCGATATCGCTCCGACCATGCTCACCATGGCTGGTATTGAGCCTTCCGCCGAGATGACGGGTCGCGTACTCGCCACCGAGGCCTAATAGAAAACAAATACCGTTTTCTAGTAAGGGGGTTGTCCACAACCGGACAACCC
>DXLQ01000110.1:0-4619 GCA_019414685.1 Collinsella sp.
TGGCCCGCGCCGCCGTGCGCTATGTGGCCACGCGTCCCATGCGCTTTGGCAAGTCACTGATCGCCGACGTGCTTCATGGCGGTAACACCGAGCGCATTCGCCAGATGCATCTAGACGAGGGCCGCGGCTACGGTGAGCTGTCGAACGAATCGGTCGGGCGCATCAAGGACATCATCGGCCAGCTGTGCGGCCGCGGTTACCTGGCCACCTCGCAGGGGCAGTACCCGGTCGTGGGGCTAGGCTCGCGCGCCGGCGAGGTCGAGGACGAGGCGTTCGCCTTTACCGTTAAGCGTCGCGCGTCCAAGCGCAAGGCCTCGGCCCGCGCCCGCCGTGCGGTGGATCTGCTGCGCGAGGAGGCCGAGCTGGATCAGCGCCCGCGCGTGGGGGACGATGCCGAGCTGTTCGAACGCCTGCGCGCCCTGCGCAAGGAGATCTCGACCGAGCTGGAGATGGCGCCGTACATGGTCTTCTCCGACAAGGCCCTGCGCGGTCTGTGCCGTCTACGCCCGCAGGCGCGCGACGAGCTTGTCCAGGTCAACGGCATCGGCGAGAAAAAGGCTGACGCCTTTGGCGAGCAGTTTATGGCGGCGATTGAAGAGTTTGAGTCCGAGCATGCGCGGGATGGAGCGTAACGATGGCATTCGACGATAAAACCGAGCACACTGAGGTGTCCGCCGTGCCGCTGTACCAGCAGGTAATGGACGACCTAAAAGGCGAGATCGCGCGTGGCGTGTACGCATCCGGCTCGCGCATTCCTTCCGAGATGGAGCTCGCGAAGTACTACGGCGTGGGACGCATCACCGTGCGCCGCGCCGTCGAGGAGCTGTCGCGCGCGGGGTATCTCAACCGCCAGCAGGGGAGGGGCACGTTTGTGTGCGCGCCCAAGCTCAAACGCAAGATTGTCCAGAAGGGTGACGTTCAGAGCTTTTCCGAGGGTTGCGCTGCCAATGACATGGTAGCTGGAGCACGCCTGGTGTCGCGCACGGTGGTCGCGGCGACACGCGAGGACGCGGCGTTTTTTGGGGTGGAACCCGGCTGCGAGCTCATCGTTGTCGAGCGCGTGCGCACGGCAGACGGCGTGCCCGTCATGCTCGAGAACAATGCCTTTGTACTGGCCGACCATCCCTATCTGCAGACGCTTGCCGACAAGGACCTCACGGACAATTCCATCTTTGCGCTCGTTGCCGAGCATTCGGGCCGCGCGCCGCTCAAGTCCGATCCTTGTACCGTGGAGATTGCGCTTGCCGATGCTCAGGTGGCCTCGCTGCTGGAGGTGCCGGTCGGCGAACCGCTCTTCTATATGGAGGCGTACTTTACCGATGAGGACGAGCGGCCCTTGCTGCTCGGACGCCAAAAGATCGTGGGCTCGCGTTACGTGTTCGACATCTAACGTCCACAGATAGAACAACATAGAACAAGTTTGGTGAAATGACTTCACGTGCGTCGTCGTGCGTGCTATAAATAGGACAACATAGAACGACCGCAGGTAAGAGCTGTCGTCGTTCAAAACCGCCACACAAGGAGGAGTATCACCATGAACGCACATGATCTGGTTCAGGAAATTATCGAGCGCGAGGGCAAGATTGAGAACGTCTTTTGGATCGCCTGCGGCGGTTCGATGATCGACCTGATGCCGGCCAACGAGCTGCTCAAGCGCGAGGCCACCACGTTTACCTCGACGGTCTACACGGCGCGCGAGTTTTGCCTGATGGCCCCCAAGAGTCTTGGCGAGAAGTCACTCGTCATCGCCTGCAGCCACAGCGGCAATACGCAGGAGGTCGTCGACGGCTGCGAGATGGCGCTGGCCGCCGGTGCCGAGATCATTGCCCTCACCGACTGCGAGGGCTCAAAGATCGACAACGGCAAGTGGACCACCTGGGTCTATCCGTGGGGCGAAGGCGTGCCGCAGGCCGAGGTCCCGCAGGGCATCGGCGCCCTGATGGCTGCCGAGCTGCTCGACCAGCAGGAGGGTTACGAGGCGCTTGCCGACATGTACGCGGGTCTTAAGCAGATGGATGCCCTGCTGCCCGCCGCCCGCGAGAAGGTCAACGCCGAGCTGGGCGATCGCTTTGCCGAGCTCTGCCAGCAGCACAAGTTCTTCTATATCCTGGGATCCGGCCCCAACTTTAGTCAGACCTACGCCATGGCCATCTGCTCGCTCATGGAGATGCAGTGGCAGCACTGCTGCTATATCCACTCTGGCGAGTACTTCCACGGCCCGTTCGAAGCCACCGAGCCCGGCGTGTTCTACTTTGTACAGCTCGGATCGGGCGAGTGCCGCCCCATGGAGGAGCGCGCGCTGGCGTTCCTCAACACGCATACCGATACGGTAATGGTGCTCGATGCACTCGAGTACGGCGTGGGCGAGGTGCCCGCCAGCGTGCGTTCGTACCTGGAGCCGATCTTCTTCTACAACATGAGCTGCGAGCTGCGCGCCGCCCGCGGAAAGGTGTTCGACCACAGCCCTGAGATTCGTCGCTACATGGGCATCGAGCAGTACTAAGTAACGGGAAAAGTATTCACCTTCGATTCGCAGGGGCACTGCGTGAGTCAAAAAGCGGGCCGCGCCGGGGATTTCCGGCGCGGCCCGCTTGGTATCGCGTTTAGATTCGCGAGATTGCGGCGATTGACGGTCTACTTGCCGACAACGCCTTCGGCGTCCCACCAGTCGAGCTGGGCGATGTTGTCGCGAATGTGCTGGCAGCTCTTGTGGAAGCCCTCGAGCTCGTGCTCGGACAGGTCCAGCGTGTAGACCTCCTCGACGCCCTCGGCGCCGATCACGCACGGCAGGGAGGTGAAGATGCCCTCCTCGCCATACTGGCCGGTCATGAGCGTGGAGGCGGAAAGCACGGCGTGCTCGTTATGCAGCACGGCGGCGCAAACGCGCGCGGCGGAGTTGGCGACGGCGTACTCGGTGCACTGTTTGCCCTGGTAGGTTACGTAGCCGCCCTTGCGCGCGAGCTCCTCGACCTCCATGTGGTCGAAGGCATACTTGTCGGGGTTCTCGGCCTGAAGCTCGTTAAGGCTCTTGCCGGCGATGGTTGCGGCCTTAAAGGCGGCCAACTGGCTAAAGCCGTGCTCGCCGATCATGTAGGCGTCGATGGACTTGGGGCTCACGCCGACCTTCTTGGAGATCTCGGTGCGCAGGCGGGCGGAGTCCAGGCCGCAGCCCGAGCCGATGATCTTCTTGGGATCGTAGCCGGTCAGGTGCCACAGCTCGGTGCACACGACGTCGCAGGGGTTGGAGATGCTCACGAAGATGCCGTCAAAGCCGGCGTCGACGATGCGCTTGGCAAAGGTGCGGGCGGCGTCGGTGGTAAAGAACAGCTCGCCGTCGCGGTTGCCGGCGGCCAGCGCGACCTTGCCGGCGGCGTTGACGATGACGTCGCAGCAGGCAAGCTCCTCGTAGTGGTCGTAGCAGTTGACGATCTTGGTGTTGTACGGGACAAACGAAAGGGAGTCGCGCAGGTCCTGGACCTCGGACGCCACCTTGGCCTCGTTGATATCGCACAGGTACAGCTCATCGGCAATGCCCTGCATGAGCAGACTGTTGGCAACATGTGCTCCTACGTGGCCCTGGCCGACCACACCGATCTTACGCGTTTGGTACATATATGTATCCTTTCGGCCGAGTTTTTCGCGTCGAACCATTGTAGCGTCCTGCTGCCACTTTGCTAGGCTAAAGCGCCATAGATTTTTGGGCATGCCTTAATCTCTACTTTTGGAGTGATTTGGGCCGCTGACGGCATCGCCGGGCGATGTACTCGCGCGGATGGGGCCGGTCGTTGTACCATAACTGCAACTGACTCGTAAGGAGCATTCATGCCCATTCGCATCCCCGACGCCCTCCCTGCCGCCGCGCAGCTCGAGAGCGAGAACATCTTTGTCATGACCGAGTACCGCGCGCTGCACCAGGACATCCGTCCGCTGCGCGTGCTCATCCTCAACCTCATGCCCACCAAAATCGCTACCGAGACGCAGATCATGCGCAAGCTCTCCAACACGCCGCTGCAGGTGGAGGTGGACCTGCTGCGCACGAAAACGCACGAGGCCACGCACGTGAGCGCCGGCCACCTGGAGACGTTCTACCGCACGTTCGACGACATCCGCGACATCCACTACGACGGCCTGATCATCACGGGCGCGCCGGTGGAGCAGATGCCGTTCGAGGAGGTCGACTACTGGCCCGAGCTCTGCCAGATCATGGATTGGTCCACCACGCACGTGCACTCTACGCTGCACATTTGTTGGGGCGCGCAGGCCGGCCTGTACCATCATTACGGCATCCAGAAGTACGACCTGCCGGCAAAGGCGAGCGGCGTGTTCGAGCATTATCTGGTGAAGCCGCAAAGCCCGCTGGTCCGCGGCTTTGACGACCGCTTCTATGCCGTACATTCGCGCAACACCGACGTGCGCCGCGAGGACGTGGAGGCCGAGCCGCAGCTTGAGGTCGTGGCCGTGTCCGACGAGGTGGGCCTGTACATCGTCAAGTCGACCGACAGCCGTCGCTTCTTTGTCTTTGGTCACCCCGAGTACGATACCGACACGCTGCGCCTGGAGTACGAGCGCGACGTGAAGCGCGGCCTCAACCCTCAGGTGCCGGCGCATTACTTCCCGGG
>DXLQ01000111.1:0-4540 GCA_019414685.1 Collinsella sp.
GGCACCACCACGGCCGCCATCATCGACAATTCGACACCGACTGTGTGGGACCTTGCCGTCGCGCTCGCGGGCGGCTTTGCGGGTGGCCTGGGCAACTCGCGCGACCAGGAACCCGCCACGCTCATCGCCGGGGTGGCTGTGGCGACCGCGCTCATGCCGCCCCTGTGCGCGGCGGGCTATGGCATCGCCATCGCAAGCGGGTCACTGTTTCTCTCGGCGCTTTACGAGTTTGGCATCAACGTGGTCTTTATCGCACTCGCGGCCGAAGCCGTTCTGCTTCTTTTGCGCGTGCCGCTCAAGCGCGACCTCAACGGCGACGGTATTGTGACTGCCGAGGAAAATGCCGAGGTCGACGAGCTATCGCGCAAGGTGCGCCGCCGCATCATCGTGGGCACGGTAATCTTTGCCATCCCCTGCATCGTTATGACGGCGGGTTCTATTGGCTCGGCGCAGGCCGGCGTGCAGGACGGCTACGGCGTCACCGAAACCACGCGCGAGCTTGCGGCGGTGCTGCCAGGCTTTAAGGACTACACCGTCGCCGTCGAGACCTCGGCCACCGAAGGCGACGAGGAGGGCATCGTCGAGCGCGAGGTTGTCGCCCATGTGACGACAAGCGAGGCGCTCGGGGCACGCGACCGCCACGTCGCCCGCAAGCTCATCGACCTCAATGTGCCCGAGCTCGATCGCGTGGAATTTGACGTGAAGTGATGCAGAGCGCGGCCCTACAGGTCGTACTTGTACACGCGATAGATGTACTTCTCGGCTTCCATCTCGTAGGTGGCGATGGGTAGACCGTAGCGGTCGTACTCGGTAAAGGTCTTGGCCTGGCCCGATGCCACGAGCATGCTATTTGAATCGCCAACGTGCTGCGCACTGCTCACATAGCCCGAAAACGGCACGGCGATCTGGTCTTCGAGCTCGTAGGTGCGCGCCGTCTCGTCCACCGTAAAGATGCGCCCAAACGAATGCGTGCCCTTGTTGTAGTCGGTCACCACCGCGGCGCCCAGCTGGCCCCAGTCGAACTTGGGATAGCTTTCGGCCGCACCAAAGTTGTTGTCGTACAGCAGCACCTGGTAGCGACTGGTCGTTGCCGTATCGGAACTCGGCAGATACGTCACGCTGTGCTGGCCCGCGTTGAGCGAAAAATCGCCCTGGGCCTGCAGTAACTTGTCCTCAAAGCCCGAGCCGGCCCATTGCCACTCCTTTCTATTTCTGGGTCCATCTTCTCACTGCTGGCGACCAAAAATGATCCGTTTTCCTCCGTCCCCGAGGAATCATTGTTAGTACTTGAAGAAGCCCTCGCCCGAACTTTCGCCCAGCTTACCTTCGTCGAGCATCTGCTTGAGGACGGATGCCATGGCCTTAAAGTTGTAGGGCATCATCATCTTTTTGAGCAACGGGCTCACCAGGCCCGGCACCTTCTGGTACTGCATAACGATGTTGTAAGCCGTCTGGATACCAACCGTATCGAATACGCGGAACGGACCTTTGGGTGCGCCGGTGCCACGCGTCCATGCGAGGTCGATGCTCTTGGGATCGCTCACGCCCGAGACATACAGGTCGAGGCCCGAAAGCAGCCATGGCACCAGCATGGAATTGAGCAGGTAGCCGTTCTTTTCCTTGTTGACGGGCAGGGCAAGCATGCGAATGTCGTTAGCGAAGTCGACGAGCTCGTCGAAGTAGCGCTTGTCGGTTTGGTCCTGCGCCATGACCTCGGTCATGTTGTTCTTCCAGATGGAGTTGGCAAAGTGCAGCGACAGGTACTTCTCGGGGCGGCCGGTGTACTTGGCAAAGGTGCTCGGCAGCAGCGTAGAGGAGTTCGTTACGACGACGGTCTTTTGCGGGAGAACCGGGGCAAGCTTCTTGTAGAAGTCGATCTTTGCCTGGGTGTCCTCGGCCATGGACTCGATGACCAGGTCGGCGTCGGCCACTGCCTTGGCAAGATCGAGCTCCAGCTTGAGCGTGGAGTAGGCACGCTCGACGGCGGCGAGTGCCGCCTCCTTGTCGAAGGGCTTGCCGCTATCGGCGATACCGGCGCACCACTCGCCCGTGCCGTCCGCCATGCCCTCGATAGCAGCGATGTACTCCTCGCGCACATGATCGATCTTGGGCTGGGTACGGCCGATGCTGCCCTCGCTGCGCAGCCAAATCGTTACATCAAAGCCGCAGTAGGCTGCCTGAAAGGCAATCTGGCTTCCCAGCACGCCGCCGCCGGCAACGCAAACGGTCTTGTAGCTCATAAGAACAGTCCTCTCTTACGTAATTCCATAGATGTGTATTTATTCAACCGTAAGGAGGACGCGCGCTGGGGGTGGGTTCTATAAACGGACGGTAATTTGCGGCGAACGGCTACACCTGTTCATTAACTCTCGATTTTGAGGGCATTTTTTGGCGCTGCTGAACCGCTGTTTTCGGAAGTGCGGGGAAAAATCGGGTTTCGCCGACCAGACCGGCTTTTTTTACAACAAAACCGCAGGTCGTGAGAGTCTAAAAAGGCGGTGTACTCAGGAGGTTCGCGTTTTTCCCCGCACTTCCGAAATTCGAGTGCACAGAAGGCTGCAACAAAACGATTTACGCAACATATGTCCAAGCAAAAACGGGTGGTAGCCGGTACGGCCACCACCCGTTTGTCTCATATCCAGCCCATAGCAGGCCAGTTACTTCTTAATGCCGCGTCCCAGGCGCTCAGCGACCGACGCCACGGCACTCTCGTCGACCGAGCCGCAGCTCACGCAGCCATCGTGGGCACGCATCTGGCCGGTGACCTCGTCCATCGCGAGCGGCGCCACCTTCTCGAGCTTAAAGCCCTTACCGGCGCGCATGTTTTCCTTGGCCACGCTGATCATGAGCTTAATGCGGTTGAGCTGGTTGACCTCGGACGCGCCGGGGTCGTAGTCCACTGCGACGATGTTGCTCTCGGGGTGCTGACGGCGCAGTTCCTTGATCACGGCCTTACCCACCACGTGGTTGGGCAGGCACGCGAAGGGCTGCGTGCAGATAATGTTGGGTGCACCATGGTCAATCAGGTCGAGCATCTCGGCCGTGAGCAGCCAGCCTTCGCCCATGTTGTTGCACACCGAGAGCACCGTGCGAGCCTTGTCGGCCATAGTGTCGATGCGCTCGGGCGCCTCAAAGCGGCTGGACTTTTCGAGCATCTCCTCCACCGGCGTACGCATCCAGTCCACCAGCTTGATGAGCGCCTGCATACCAGCGCGCGTGGTAGCAGAGCTTCCCAGCTCGTCCTTCTGTAGCTCGGCGTTGCTCATGGAGTACAGGAAGAAGTCGAGCAGACCCGGCACCACAGCCTCGCAGCCCTCGCGCTCAATGACATCGACCACGTGGTTGTTGGCCGTGGGATGGAACTTGACCAGGATCTCGCCAACCACGCCCACGCGCGGCTTGGTACCCTCGCCCACAAGCGGCATGGTGTCGAACGCGCGGATGGCCTCGCGGCACAACTTGGTGTAGTTGTGCCTGTTGAACTTAGGCGCCAGCTTGCGGGCGCGCGCCATGTACTCCTCGTAGAGTGCGTTGGCGGCACCGGGCGTGGCCTCGTACGGGCGGCAACGATAGAGCATCTGCATCATGACGTCACCAAAGAGCACTGCGTAGACTGCCTGCTTAAGCAGTGCCGGCGTAATCTGAAAGCCGGGGTTGTCCTCACCGAGCGCCACGGCCGAAAGCGAGATCACCGGGATCTCGGGGTGGCCGCTCTCGCGCAGGGCCTTGCGGATGAGTGCGATGTAGTTGGTGGCACGGCAGCCGCCGCCGGTCTGGCTGATAACCACGGCCGTCTTGGACAGGTCGTACCGACCGCTCTCGATAGCCTCCATGATCTGGCCCGTCACCAGAATCGACGGGTAGCAAATGTCATTGTTCACATAGCGCAGGCCAGCCTCGACAGCGTCGTGATCGGTTGAGGGCAGCAGTTCCAAGTTGTAGCCGGCACCGCGGAACACCTCTTTGACCAGGTCAAAGTGGATCGGCGCCATCTGCGGGCACAGGATGGTGTAGCCCTCGTCGCGCATCTGCTCGGTAAAGGGCACCTTGGGCCATGCGGTCGAGACGCTCTCACGCTGCGCCTCGAACGTAAACTTACGGCTCGCGAACGCGGGGGCATCCTTGGAGGGAGCCACCGGCGCGGCATCGCCCTGCTCGTAGGCCTCGCCCGCGGCCGTAGCCTCGGCCAAGCGCTCGGCCTCCTGGTCCTTGAGCGCCGCCATGAGCGAGCGAATACGGATGCGCGCGGCGCCCAAGTTGGACACCTCGTCGATCTTGAGCACGGTGTAAATCTTGCCGCTGGCCTCCAGGATCTCCTGCACCTGATCAGTGGTCAGAGCGTCCAGGCCGCAGCCGAAGGAATTGAGCTGGATCAGGTCCAGGTCGTTGCGCATCGTCACAAAACGGGCGACGGCGTACAGGCGGCTGTGGTACATCCACTGATCGACGACGCGGATGGGGCGCTCGGGCTTCACCAGATGCGCGAGCGAATCCTCGGTAAAGACCGCAAAGCCAAAGCTCGAGATAAGCTCGGGCAGGG
>DXLQ01000112.1:0-4514 GCA_019414685.1 Collinsella sp.
ATGCAACACAACGAGCAGTCCTTGCCGGACTTTCGTGCGGGATCGGCCTTGCCGCTCCCGTGGTTATGTATGCCGCGACGCTGCCGTTTTCGTCGGTGAACGAGACGGTCGTGGCGGGTGCGGTTCCCTTCGCCGTGGGCGCAGTGGCGGGCGTGGGTATCTATGCCGCCTCGCTGGGTATCTCCGAGTATCGTGCGCAGCGTGAAGAGCGTCTGTTCCAGCCCGATGCCATGGGCGGTGCCGCCAATCTCAATCAGCATCAAAGCGAGTTCAAGACCGCCTCGATTCCAGCTCAGCAGCAGGATGCGACTCCTTACGCTGCGGCTTCTGCTTCTCAGGCTCAGGCGGAGCAGTCTACCTCGGCATTCCTTTCCGGCCTGACTGGTGCGTTCCAGCGCCGTCATGCCGATGATGGTGTCCCTACCATCGCTCGAGCTGCAGATGCTATGGACGAGGACGAGGCTTGGTCCATGATCGACAGTATGCTCGACGACGATTCGCCGGTGAGCTGCGACCCTGCACACTCGCGCGACGTCTATCAAGTCGCCATCGACGAGCTCACCAACGGCGGGCAGACCGACTCCTTCAATCGCGACGACATCGCCGCCGCGGCACGCGCCGTGTCTGGCTCCCAGGCCGCCCCTGCGGGCAGCACGGCGGCTTTCGTGGCGCTCGTCGCCAACGCGGCAGCCAATAACGCCTACAGCGCTACCTCGGCGGACGCGAGCGCTTCTGCCGACAATTCGTACGTTGATGAAGCCATGGCCGCGGACGAGGAGGCCGTTGCCGCCCGCCGTGCCGCCGAAAGCTCGCTTTGGGGCGCTCCTGCCCAGCAGCAGGCGGCTGAGGCTGCGCCGTACAACGCAAACCTCGCCAGCATGCCTATCATCTCCGGTGCCGCGGACATCGATCTCGATGACCTCGATGAGCCTGCAGCCATCACCGCATCGATTGATGCCCAAGATCGCATCGACACCGGCGACCTTCCGGACGCCTCGCTCGAGGTTGATGTCCCCATGGCCGATTACTCGGGCCACGAGGACATGTGGGCCGCCGCCACCGCGATTCTGGATGAGATTGACGAGCCTGCTCCTGTTGCAGTCCCCGCTCCCGTCGCTGCCCCTCAGCCTGCTGCCCCCGCCTATGTCGGCCGTCACAGCGCTGTGTTCCCCGAGGATACTGCCCGCATCTCGCGCGAGAGCATCGAGCGGGCCGAGGCTATTGCCGCCGGCATTATGGAAAATCGTCGTCACGAGCGCGTCAATCAGATCCTCGAGGAAGAGATCGAGCGCCTGCAGTCCTCTACCGCCAAGCGTACGGGCCGTGCCTATTTGAGCGTTATCGAGGGCGGTACCGCCAGCTTCGCGCCGCTCCGCGCGGAGGCATAACTTCTGCATGGTTAAGATCAATCGAAAATGGGCGGTTGTAACCTGCCTGATGGCGCTCTTGATCTGGGGCAATTCGCTGGTTCCCGGCTCGGGGTCGGGCTCGCTGAGCCTGACGGTCATGGAAGCTATCCGCGGTTTCCTGCACGGCGTGGGACTTCCATATGAATGGGTGACCAACTTTGTTGTTCGCAAGTGCGCGCATTTTACCGAGTATATGGTGCTCGGCATCTTGGCAACGCACGCCTTTGATTTTGAGGGCCGGCGCACCTTTGACGTGCTGCTGCCCACGGCGGTGTTCCTGCTGCTGATTCCCTCGATCGACGAAACGATTCAGCTCTTTGTGCCGGGACGCGCCGGCATGATCACCGATGTGATGATCGACTGCTGTGGAGCTGCAACGGGCGTTGTGCTCCGATATCTCTTACGGTCGCTGATGTACGCCAAAAAAGCCGCCTAGGACGTATTGTTTGGTCCTAGACGGCCTTTTTTATTTGAGGGCTTATATGGGGCGTGGTGGCGTCGTTCCGTAGGTCGGATTTGCCGAGCGCGCCACGCCCTGTGGGTGCGTCTGCTACTGAAGCGCCTGTGCGCCCAGGGCCAGGCAGCCCATGATGCCCTGCTTGCCCTCGAGGCTGTTGTTGACAATGTAGTTATCGATGTCGTTGACCTCGGGCGTGACGATATAGCCGTTGAGCATCTCGGCGCACTTTTTGCGCGCGAGCGGCACGATGGGGGTGTGGTCGGCCACGCCGCCGCCGATGATGATCTTTTGCGGCGCGTAGCACAGCGTGTAGGTCATGAGCGCCTGTGCCAGATAGCCTGCGAGCAGGTCCATGGCCTCCGGGTCATCGGCCATGTCTCCGGCGCTCTTGCCATCCCAGCGCTTTTTAACGCCGGGGCCGGCGATGAGGCCCTCGAGACAGTTGTCGTGGAAGGGGCAGGCGCTGTGCTCGCCAATGGTGTCGCGCGGGTCACGCATGACCAGGATGTGGCCAGCCTCGGGATGCATCATGCCGTGCACGAGCTTACCGCCCGAGAGCACGCCGGCGCCCACGCCGGTACCGATGGTCAGGTAGACCACATCGGTGAGGCCCTTGGCGCAACCAAAGGTGACCTCGCCCAGGCAGGCGACGTTGACGTCGGTGTCGTAGCCGCAGGGGATATTGAGCTCGTTTTGGATAGTACCCAGCAGGTCAAAGTAGCGCCATGCCGTTTTGGGCGTCTCCAGGATCTTGCCGTATTGGGGCGAGGCAGGGTTGACTGCAGTAGGGCCAAAGGCGCCGATGCCCAGCGCGGCGATGCCCTTGTCGGCAAACCACGCGTTGACGGCCTCGACGGTCTCCTGCGGGGTCGTGGTCGCGATCTGCTCACGCTCCAGGACCGTGCCGTCTGCATAGCCCGTGGCGCAGACCATCTTGGTGCCGCCGGCCTCGAGCGCTCCGATAAGCTGCTGCTCTGCCATAATATTCCTCTCTCTGGGACGAGTTGCTCCATGGCTAAAGTATAACGCTCTAAACAAATTAAGAAGGCGCTATAAAAAGAAGCCCCGCAACTCGGCTGGCGGTGCGGGGCTTATTTGGTTGCTTTAGTTGCCGGGCCGTCCTTACCCGCGCGGTTTGATTTTATCACGCAGGGACTTGAGGTTCTCCAGCGCCGCGTTGAGCGTCTCGTCACGCTTGGCAAAGTGGAAACGAATCAGATGGTTGACGGGCTCGCGGAAGAAGCTCGAGCCGGGCACGGCGCCCACGCCCACCTTTGAGGCCAGGTCCTCGCAGAACTCGAGGTCGCTGTCGTAGCCAAACTCAGAGATGTCCAGCATGACGTAGTAGGCGCCCTGCGGCACGTTATGCTCAAGACCGATGCTGTCGAGTCCCTGGCAGAACAGGTCGCGTTTGGCGGTGTAGAGGTCGAGGACCTCATCGTAATAGCTGTCGTCGAATTTGAGGGCGGTGACGACGGCTTCCTGCAGGGGAGCGGCGGCGCCCACGGTGAGGAAGTCGTGGACCTTCTTGATGCGCTCGGTAATTTCGGCAGGGGCGATAGTGTAGCCCAGACGCCAGCCGGTGATGGAGTAGGTCTTGGACAGCGAGCTGCAGCCGATGGTGCGCTCAAACATGCCGGGCAGCGTGGCCATATAGACGTGCTCGTGGGGCGCGTAGACGATGTGCTCGTAGACCTCGTCGGTGATGCAGTAGGTGTCGTACTTTTTGCAGAGGTCGGCGATAAAGGTGAGCTCATCGCGTGTAAAGACCTTGCCGCAAGGGTTGGAAGGGTTGCACAGGACGATGGCCTTGGGGTCGTTGTCGCGGAAGGCCGCCTCGAGTGTCTCGCGGTCAAAGTCGAATGTGGGCGGGTTGAGCGGCACATAGATGGGCTCGGCACCCGAAAGGATCGTGTCGGCGCCGTAGTTCTCGTAGAACGGCGAGAAGATGACGACCTTGTCGCCGGGGTTGGTGACCGTCATCATGGCGGCCATCATGGCCTCGGTGGAGCCGCAGGTGACTACGATATTCTCGTTGGGGTTCACCGGCATGCCCATAAAGTGCTCCTGTTTGGCGGCGAGCGCCTCGCGCATGGCCTGGGAGCCCCAGGTGATGGAGTACTGGTGATAGAGCGGCTTGGGGTCGCTGGCGATGGCGCTGAGGCTATCGAGCAGCTGCGCTGGGGGATCGAAGTCAGGGAAGCCCTGCGAGAGATTGACAGCGCCATACTTATTGGAGATGCGTGTCATGCGGCGGATGACCGAATCGGTAAATCTTGCCGTGCGGTTGGAGAGTTCTTTCATGACGGTCCTTTCGAGGATTTGCAGTGGGGCAAGTTTACTCCTATGAAACCGGTGGGATTTGCTCGAAATGGTCTCGAAAAACTCTTTTCAAAATTCTTGAAAATTGGGGCTTGCATCGCGTGGCGTTCCTTGCAATAATAGTCGAGCGCGAAGCGCACAGGACACGGTGGGTGTAGCTCAGTTGGCTAGAGCGACGGGTTGTGGTCCCGTAGGTCGAGGGTTCGAGTCCCTTTACCCACCCCAGTTCTTGCTTTGTGTTGATATCGGGTCGTTAGCTCAGTTGGTAGAGCAGGGGACTCTTAATCCCAAGGTCCAGGGTTCGACCCCCTGACGGCCCACCA
>DXLQ01000113.1:0-1435 GCA_019414685.1 Collinsella sp.
CCCGGCACGCTGGTACGGTCTCGAGAACTCGGCCATCATCATCGAGTACGTGCCCCTCTTTGCCCGCATGCGCCCGGCAGTCAAACTCGTGCGCACCCAGGTGCCGCTCGAAGTTCAGATCGAGGAAGCCGAGGAAATGGAAGTCGACATCTTCTCGGACGACTTGGTCAACGGCAACGAGGCCGGCAAGAGTATGAACGTCGATCCCACCGAGCTGCTCGAGAGCGTCGCCGATACGCCCGAGCAACAGCAACTCGACGGACTCGAGAGCATCCAGCTCAACGACGCCAACTTCTAACACGCCACCAGCCATTGACGACAACGGCTCCGCATCTCATAAAAGGTGCGGAGCCGTTTTATGTCGCAACGGACCGGTGAGCTACGAACGACGCGGCTCGGGAACCACGAGCCTATCGGGGCTCGCGCCCTCGGCATCCATCAGGCTCACGTAGCGAATCGACGGATCCCCATACATCGCGTAGTAATAATTGCCCGTGCGCGCGCTAAAGCATCCGGTATAGATAGTCTTCTCGAACTTGCCATCGCCCATCCTGGACGCCCCCTCGATCATCACCACGCCCTCGAGTGAACGGAACATGCGGACGACGTTTTCGGTCTCGCTCTCCTTTTGCGGGTAATTGGCATTGAGGTACGCCGCCTTTACAAAACGGCTCGGCGAATAGCAGTCACCCGGAATACCGCGCATGCCGGCACCCGCACCATAGGGCTTGAGCTCGGCGCCACGCCATGTCGCCGTCTGCGGAAAATCGCTTGTGGCCGTGATATAGGTGCGCAGGTTTTCCATGTGCCACGGGAAGGTGGGCTGATTGGCAAGGGTGTCGACCGGATCGTCGTATACATGCAGGCCGTCAGCCATCATCTCGACCACGATGCTACGCTGGCTGTCGCCGATAATCCAATGGAGCAGCGACACGCCCAGCCCCTCTCCTGCAGATTTGGCGACAATCACCGTATCGCGCAGCGCAGCCTCGACCTCGTCGACCGTCGAGAACGTCGACGCCACCCACAGGGGAAACTCATAGGCCGCGATATTGGTCTTTCCATCAACCGGGCCCTCGGCATACTCGGCATAGCCAGGAAAGTTGAGCCCCGCCACAGCCAGACCCGCATCGTTACCGCAATCGAAAAACATGGGATAGTTCTTGTAATCGATGCACATACCGATTACCGCGTGTGCCGCCGACGCATCGTCGATAAACGAATACGGAATGTGAAACCCGCGCGGCATCACGCGAACCTGTTGGCCGTAGTCAAAGCTCCAGTCGAGGTTGCGGCCCAGATACATGTGGCCAGAATTATCGGTAAATCGAATGCTCGTACACATAGCGCCTCCCAGCTTTACGTTCCTGCTAAGGTTATTGTCTCCAAACAAAAAGGCGCTAAACACAAAAGCCCGGACATGACAACAATGTCA
>DXLQ01000113.1:1535-4506 GCA_019414685.1 Collinsella sp.
GCCTCGAAGCCCACAAAGTCCTGCTTGCGCTCGCGCATCTTGCCATCGACGATCACGTCATAAGCGACCTTGCACTTGATGTAGCGCGTAGACTTGGTGATCTCGTCGTGCGTCAGGCAGCTCTCCTCCATTTTACTGGCGCCCAGGCCAAACACCAGACGGGGGTTGTAGAGCACGTGGGGCTCGCCGGCGTCGTCCAGATAGACGCAAACCTTCTTGGTAACGCCGATCTGGTTAGCGGCAAGGCAGCCGGCATCGTCGAGCGACTTGATGGTATCGATCAGGTCCTGTGCGACCGACTCGTCCTCGACGGTCGCAACCTCGCAACGCTGGGACAGGATAGCCTCGTCGTGGCAAAGCTCTTTAATCATACGTTCCTCCATAGGGGTCGTTGTAACCGCTTAAGTATACGGTACCCACACATTTTCATGCGAAAAATACCGTCCGTCTGCTACAAAGCGCCGAACATCAACATGCGAGGAACAACAGCGTCGTAAAGGGGCTATAGTGGGTGAGTTCGTGTCAATCGGCCTAAACTCGGGGCCGAACAAGGAAAGGGTATGCATGGACGAACTATTTCACGTCAGCGAGCGCAAGTCCACAATCGGGACCGAACTTCGCGCTGGACTGACAACGTTCCTGGCAATGGCCTACATCATTGCCGTCAACCCCGCGGTGCTCTCGGGCGCCGGCATCGATGCGGGAGCGCTCGCCTGCGCCACCTGCCTGGGCGCCGGCATCATGACCATCTGCATGGGCATCTTCGCCAACCGCCCGCTCGCCTGCGCGTCGGGCTTAGGCGTCAACGCGATGATCGCTGGAATCGCCACCACCGTCTGCGGCGGTGACTGGCACGTGGCCATGAGCGTTATCTTCCTCGAGGGTATCGTCATCTTGCTGCTCGTGCTTTGTGGCCTGCGCGAGGCCATCATGGACGCCATCCCGGTTGTCCTGCGTCACGCCATCTCGGTGGGTCTGGGCCTGTTCATCGCCATGATTGGCCTGTGCGATGCCGGCATTATCACCGCTGGCGCCGGTACACTCGTCGGTCTGGGCGACATCACCTCCCCCACCTTCATCGTCGGCATCATCTCCATCCTGGTGACAGTCGCCCTCGCCTGCCGCAACGTCCCCGGCTCGCTGCTCATCGGCATCGTCGTCGCCGTCATCGCCGGTATCCCCCTAGGTGTGACCCAGGCTCCGACCGGTATCATCGCCCCGCTCGACTTCTCGAGCATCGGTGGCCCCATCGCCGACGCCGGCGGCGTGCCTGCCATCGTCAAGGTCCTTACCGACCCCGCGCTCCTCGTCATCTCGTTCTCGCTGCTCATGAGTGACTTCTTCGACACCATGGGCACCGCGATGGCCGTGGCCAAGCAGGGCGAGTTCCTCACCGACGACGGCAACGTCGAGAATATCAAGGAGATCCTGATCGTCGACTCCGCCGCCGCCGCTGTGGGCGGTTTCATGGGCGTCTCCTCCATCACCACCTTCGTCGAGTCCACCTCTGGCGCTGCCGACGGTGGCCGCACGGGCCTCACCTCCGTCACCACCGGCGTGCTGTTCATTCTCGCCGCGTTCTTCTCCCCCATCGTCACCATCGTTTCCAGCGCCGCCACCTGCGGCGCCCTGGTCTACGTCGGCTACCTCATGATGAGCGAGGCCTCCGAGATCGACTGGTCCGACGTGTCGCAGGGTTTCCCGGCGTTCATGATTATCGCCGGCGTGCCCTTCACCTACTCCATCTCTGCCGGCATTGGTCTGGGCTTTATCGCCTACGTGATCGTCGCGCTCTTTAAGGGCGAGGCCTCCAAGATCAAGCCGCTCATGTGGATCGCAGCCCTCGCCTTCCTCGTCTACTTCTTCGTGGCGTAACGGCATAGTCTGCTAAAACAAAACAACAAGGCGCGGAATCGCATCGAACGGCTCCGCGCCTTTCTTTTAGCGTCTGCCCCCGTGCCAGCGTGCGACAATTGAGGCTGTCAATATCACAACACCGAGAGAAGCCTGCCTTGGAAGCGCATCATAAGCAGATAACCGTTTATTCAGAGTGTGTGGAAGGCGCACCCGTCATCTACCTCCCCGTGGTTATGGGCGACGGTAGTGAAGTCTACGAGCGCTGCCGAGAGCTCGACTGCCCGCCATTCACCCTTGTCGCCATTGGAGGGCTCGATTGGAATCGCGAGCTGAGCCCCTGGGCATGCGACGGAACTATACGAGATGCCGAGCCCTTTGGCGGACAGGCTGCTGGTTTTCTTGACGAGTTGTTGAAGCAGATAATCCCCCAGGCCGAATCATCGCTCCCGCAACCGCCTGCCTGGCGCGGCGTTGCCGGCTACTCGTTGGCGGGTCTTTTTGCACTGTGGGCACTTTGGCAAACAGATCTCTTTGAGCGCGCAGCGAGTGCATCGGGGTCGCTGTGGTTCCCTGGCTTTATCGACTACGCGCGCGAGCGCACGATGACAGCTACGCCCGACGCCGCCTATCTGTCGCTCGGTAAAAAGGAAACCAAGACGCCCAACCGCATGATGCGGCACGTACTCGACGATACGCGCGCGATGGAAGAGCTGTTTATCGAGCGCGACATCCCAACAACGCTGGAGCTCAACCCCGGCAATCATTTTGCCCAAACTGACCTGCGCATGGCGCGCGGCATCCACTGGATATTGACGCATTAAAAATGGCGTCCACGCGTACGCACGGGCGCCATTTTTTGATTTAGCTGAACACAACTACTATTCGACAGTCTCCTCGAGTTCAGACACGGCGGGCGTCGAGGATTGGGACATGGAGGTCCTTTCATGATGAAAGGGCAATCAGGCATATCGGATAACCTGCCCGAACGATACGATCCGAACCATTGTACGTGATACGCCATGTCTCGCACGCGCCGCCACCTGCAAACGGTAGCGTTACTTCCAAACGCGCTCGGCAATGCGCTTGACCAGCGCGATCTTTGCCCATTGCTCAT
>DXLQ01000114.1:0-3965 GCA_019414685.1 Collinsella sp.
GGCATCGTGGGCCTGGGCCTCATCGGCGGCAGCTTTGCCCGCGGCTATGCGCAGGAGGGCGTTCGCGTGCTTGCCTGGGACCCCGACGATGACGTGATGACGGCCGCCAGCATGGGTACCGTCGCCGGCGAGCTCAACGACGAGACGCTCGGCGAGTGCGACATCATCGTCCTTGCCTGCTATCCCGAGGCATGCATCGAGTGGCTCGAGGCCCACGCTCAGGCGCTCGCCGACGCCACCGACACCGATGCCATCATGGGCCCCGTGGTGATCGACACCGTGGGTGTGAAGGGCATCGTGTGTGAGCGGGCCTTTGAGCTCGCACGAGAGCACGGCTTTTACTTTGTGGGCGCACACCCCATGGCGGGCACCCAGTTCTCGGGCTACGCCCATTCCAGCGCCGACCTGTTCCAGGGCGCACCGCTCGTGCTCGTTCCGCCTGCGGTAGACGATGCTCTTAAGCTGGAGCTCTTGGGCCAGGTTCGCGAGATGGTGCGTCCCTTGGGGTTTGGCAAGTTCAGCGTGACCACCGCCACCGAGCACGACCGCGTGATCGCCTTTACGAGCCAGCTCGCGCACGTGGTGTCCAACGCCTACGTAAAGAGCCCCACCGCCCAGGTCCACCACGGCTTCTCTGCCGGTAGCTACCGCGACCTCACGCGCGTGGCCCACCTCAACCCGCAGATGTGGTCCGAGCTCATGATTGACGACGCCGACGCTCTCGCCTTCGAGATCGACCATCTGATCGATTCGCTCGGCGCCTACAGCCGTGCGCTCAAGAACCGCGACCAGCGTTATCTTGAGAATCTCCTTGCCGAGGGCGATCGCATCAAGCGCGCACTCGACGACGAGAGCGCCCACTAGACCACCTATCACGCCAGGTCGAAAGGACCATAGCTTATGGCGATTACCATCGATATCGACACCGCACGCCCCTACCAGGTACACGTGGGCACGTTTTTGCTGGAGCAGGCAGGGCCACTCGTTCGCGCCACCGCCGGAGGCACCCGCGCCGTCATCGTGACGGACACCAACGTGGGCCCGCTCTACCAGATGCCCGTTAAGCAGAGCCTGGAGGCGTCAGGCTATGAGGTAAGCATTTGCACCTTCGAGGCCGGCGAGGTACACAAGCGCGCCGAGACCTACGTTGCCATTCTTGAGTTTGTAGCCGAGCACGAGCTTTCGCGCTCCGACGTGATCGTGGCACTCGGCGGCGGCGTCGTGGGCGACGTGGCTGGCTTTGTGGCCGCCACCTACATGCGCGGCTGCAAGTTTGTGCAGATCCCCACGAGTCTGCTCGCTATGGTGGACTCGTCGGTGGGCGGCAAGACGGCCATCGACCTGCCTGCCGGCAAGAACCTAGCTGGCGCCTTTTGGCAGCCAAGTGTTGTCATCGCTGACGTGGGATGCCTTGCCACCCTCACGCCCGAGCAGTTCGCCGACGGCTGCGGCGAAGTCGTCAAGCACGCCGTGATCGCCGACCCCGAGCTCTTCGCCGAGCTGGAGAAGACCCCGCTCACGCTTGAGCTGCTGAACCGCGACGTGGCCCGCGTGGCGCTCATAATCGCCCGCAATATCGACATTAAGCGCGCCGTGGTCGTTGCCGACGAACGCGAGACCAACCAGCGCAAGCTCCTCAACTTTGGACACAGCGCCGGACATGCCGTCGAGGCCTGCGAGCACTTTGAGCTGGGACACGGCAACTGCGTGTCGATCGGCATGGGCATCATCACGCGTGCCGCAGCCCTGCACGGCATTTGCGATGCCGAGCTGCCCGGTCGCATCGAGGAGCTCTGCGCTCGCCATGGCCTCAAGACCCGCTGTGAGCTTTCGGCCGACGCCATCTTTGCCGAGGCGCTGCACGACAAAAAACGCGCCGGTGACACTATCGACCTGGTGATGCCGCACGGCATTGGTCGCTGCAGCATCGACCGCACGCCGCTTTCCACCTTCCATGATTTAATTGCCGAGGGCCTCGGCCAGAAGGGAGACGCATCCGCATGCTAGCCCGCATCACCCCCTCCCCGCTCAAGGGCACCGTTCCCGCCATTGCGTCCAAGTCGATGGCGCATCGCCTCATCATCTGCGCCGCTCTTGCCAACGGTGAGACGCACGTGACCTGCAACACCACCTGCGCCGATATTGAAGCCACGGTGCGTTGCCTCACGGCGCTGGGCGCCCGCATCGAGACCGTCGAGGACGGCTTCCAGGTCCATCCCACTATGAAGAGTATTGAGTTTGGCCTGCTCAAGGCACTTGCGGGCGGCACGCTCGACTGCGGCGAGAGCGGCTCCACGCTCCGCTTTATGCTGCCCGTCGCCTGCGCGCTGGGGGCAGAGGCCACCTTTGTGGGCCAGGGCCGCCTGGGCGCACGCCCCCTCTCCCCGCTCTCCGACGAGATCATTGCCGCCGGCTGCGACCTGCAGGGTCTGGGCGGCTTCCCGCTCAAGACAAGCGGCCGCATGCGCCCGGGCACCTTTATCCTGCCGGGCAATGTGAGCTCGCAGTACATCTCCGGCTTGCTGCTGGCAGCCCCGCTTTTGGCCCAGCCCTCCTGCGTGCAGGTAACCGGCCTTATCGAGAGCCGCCCCTACATCAACCTGACCATCCAGGCCATGAAGGCCTTCGGCGTCGAGGTCAACGTCGAGCGTATCCCCGCCAAGGACGGCCAGCCCGAGATCACGAACTTCCGCGTGAACAGCGGCTCGTATCGCACTCCAGGCAACGTTGCTGTCGAGGGCGACTGGTCCAACGCCGCCTTTTGGCTGTGTGCCGGCGCCATCGGTACCGACCCCATCACCGTCGAGGGCGTGTCGCTCAGCTCTGCGCAAGGCGACCGCAACGTGCTTGCCGCGCTCTCGCGCTTTGGCGCCCGCATCGTGCGCTCTACGAACGCCGCCACCGTGCAGTCCGACAAGCTCGCTGGCTTTGAGATGAGCGCGCACGACATCCCCGACTTGGTGCCCGTAATCTCGGCCGTGGCATCGCTGGCGCAGGGCCGCACGTTCATCCGCGATTGCGCCCGCCTGCGCATCAAGGAATCCGACCGCCTGGCCACCACCACCCATGAGCTCACCGCACTGGGCGCGCAGGTGCGCATTGCCGGCGACGACCTCATCATCAAGGGTGTCGATGCCTTTACCGGCGGCGAGGTCGATTCGCACAACGACCACCGCATCGCCATGATGGCCGCCATCGCCGCGAGCCGTGCCACCGGCGAGGTCGTGATCCACAGCGCCGAGGCCGTCAACAAGTCCTATCCCGATTTCTTCGACCACTACCGCCTGCTGGGCGGCAAGGTCACGCTCGAGGAGGAATAGCATGTCCTCGACCTTTGGCAACGTTTTGCACTTAAGCATCTTCGGCCAGTCGCACTCCCCTGCTATCGGCTGCTCACTCGACGGCGTTCCCGCCGGTATCGCCATTGACCAGGAGCAGTTGCAGGCCTTTTTGAATCGTCGCGCCCCCGGTCGCGACGAGACCGCGACCAAGCGCCGCGAGGCCGACGCCGCGCATATCATCGCCGGTGTGGTCGATGGACACACCACCGGCGCACCCATCGCAGCAATTATCGAGAACACCAACACGCGCTCCAAGGACTATTCCGAGCTGCGCCGCAAGCCCCGCCCCGGGCACGCAGACTTTCCGGCGCGCGTGAAGTACCACAACATGCACGACGTCGCCGGCGGCGGACACTTCTCCGGCCGCCTGACGGCCCCCTTGTGCATCGCCGGCGGCGTCGCGCTGCAGGCACTCGAGGCCCGCGGCATTCGGGTCATGGCGCACGTCGCACAGATCGGCGGCATCTCCGACCTGCCGATGGACGACATGGTCTATCGCGAGGCCGACCGCAAGGCAATCCTTACGAACGACCTGCCCTGCATCGACGCGGCGGCCGCCGGTCGCATGCGCGAGGAGATTCTGGCCGCGCGTGACGAGCTCGACAGCATCGGCGGCATCGTGGA
>DXLQ01000114.1:3975-4475 GCA_019414685.1 Collinsella sp.
ACAGTCTACGGACTTCCCGCGGGCATCGGCGACCCCATGTTCGACGGCGTCGAGAACCGCATCGCGCAGATCGCGTTTGGCATTCCCGCCGTGAAGGGCGTGGAGTTTGGAATGGGCTTTGCCGTAGCCGCCATGCGCGGCAGCGAGAACAACGATCCATACCGCGTAGATGCCGAAACCGGCGAGATTGCGGTCGAGTCCAACAACGCCGGCGGCATTCTGGGTGGCATTTCCACCGGTGCACCCGTCATGTGGCGTATGGCCGTGAAGCCGACGCCCTCCATCGGTCGTGAGCAGCAGACCGTGGACATGGACGCCATGGAAAACGCCGAGATCTCGGTCCACGGCCGCCACGATCCCTGCATCGTCCCGCGCGCCGTCCCCGTAGCCGAGGCAGCCGCCGCCCTCGCGATTTGGGACGCCCTCCTCGAGGACGCCGCCCAGCTCTAAAAATCTCCGGGGGGGCCGGAGTTGGCCCCCCCGGAGATTTTTAGAGCTGG
>DXLQ01000115.1:0-4457 GCA_019414685.1 Collinsella sp.
GCCCGTTCCAGGGATAGGGCTCGCTCGAGCAGGTGTAGGGCTCCTCGCCGGCATAACCGCTGCCGCCAAACTCGGGACGGTCGGAATCAAAGATGACCTCCCAGTCGCCCTCGCGCGGCACGCCCACACGGAAGCTCTCGTAGCTCGCCGGGTCAAAGTTGATCAAGATCACCAGGTCGTCATCGACGTCCTCGCCCTGGCGCACAAAGCTCACGATGGACTGCTTGGAGTTGTCCGCGTCGATCCAGGTAAAGCCGTCGTCGGTGTAGCCGCGCTCGTACAGGGCGGGCTCGGCGGTGTACAGGTGGTTGAGCGCCTTGATAAACGCCTGATGATGACGGTGGGTCTCGTACTGCTCGGTCAAGAACCACTGAATAGACTCGTAGTAGCGCCACTCAATAAACTGGCCGATCTCGTTGCCCATAAAGTTGAGCTTGGCACCGGGGTGAGTCATCTGGTAGAAGGCGAGCGTGCGCAGGCCGGCAAACTGGCGCCACCAGTCGCCCGGCATGCGGCCGATGAGCGAGCACTTGCCGTGCACGACCTCGTCGTGGCTGAGCGGGCAAATGAAGTTCTCGGTAAAGGCGTACATGATGGAGAACGTGAGCAGGCCGTGGTTGCCGGGACGCCACGGAAAATCGGTCTGCATGTAGTGCAGGGTGTCGTTCATCCAGCCCATGTCCCACTTGTAGTGGAAGCCCAGGCCGCCGTCCTGCGGCGGATAGGTCACGAGCGGCCACGCGGTGGACTCCTCGGCCATCATCATCACGTCGGGGTAGTGCGCCTCCACGGCGCAGTTGACCTGACGGATAAACGCGCTGGCGTCCAGGTCCTCCTCGGTACCGTACTTGTTGAACTTCTTTTGGCCGGGATCGTCGATGCCAAAGTTGAGGTACAGCATGCTGGACACGCCGTCCATGCGAATGCCGTCCACGTGGAAGTTCTCGAGCCAGTACAGCACGTTGGAGACCAAGAAGGAGCGTACCTCGCCGCGGGCGAAGTCAAACTTGTGCGTGCCCCAGTTAGGGTGAATCTCGTGCTCAAACAGCATGTGACCGTTAAAAGTGGCAAGGCCGTGGGAGTCGGCGCAAAAACCGCCGGGCACCCAGTCCATGATCACGCCGACGCCAGCCTCGTGGCACGCATCGATAAAGTGCATGAGCTGCTGCGGATTGCCGTAGCGCGACGTGGCGGCGTAGTAGCCGGTCGTCTGGTAGCCCCAGGAACCGTCGAAGGGATGCTCCATAAGCGGCATGACCTCGATATGCGTATAGCCCATGTCGCGCACGTAGTCCACGAGCTCCACCGACAGGTCGTCGTAGGTGTAAAACTCGCCGCGCTGCGCGGGGAAGGGATCCATGGGGCCGGGGTAGTTGCCGTACTCGTCCGGCTCGCCCTGCGGCGCGTCGCCGTGGCGCTTCCACGAGCCAATATGCACCTCGTAGATGTTAAGCGGTTGCGACATGTGGTTGTGGCCGGCGCGGCGCTTGAGCCACGCGGCGTCGTTCCACTTATAGCCATCGAGGGTCCACAGCACGCTCGCGGTACCCGGAGGGCACTCGGCTTTAAAGGCATACGGATCGGCCTTGTAGAGCTTCTCGCCCTCGTTGGTCTCGATGAGATATTTATAGAGCTGGCCCTGCTCGGCGCCAGGAATAAAGCCTTCCCAAATAGCGCTCGTATGCACGGGCACCAGCGGGTTGGCTTCCTCATCCCAGTCGTTAAATTCGCCAATGACATGGACACTCTTTACATCGGGCGCCCAAACGCAAAAGCGCCAGCCGCGCGTGCGCTGCTGCGTGTCGGGATGTGCGCCCATCTTTTCCCAGCTGCGCTCCCACATTCCAATGCCAAACAGGTAGACATCGTCCTTGGTGAGCTCCGGCGCGTGCGGGGCGGCTTTACGGGTAGCGGGCTTTTTGGTTGCTGGCTTTAGCTTTGTATCGCTCACGTTTGATCCCATCATGACGCAGCAGCGTGTTGCCTTGGTGACTAGATGCGAAAGGTCCAAGGCTGCACGAATCGAAGGGACGGCGAAGTTTCTGTGATTCGTTCCACCTCGCGTGCTCGGTGGAACTTTCGGCAGAAACTACGATAACACCTGTGCGTTAGTTTTATGGACGAAAGCGGATTTGTGGGGGCGTTTAATCGGTAAGCGACATGTTTATACCACTGGCAGAATTGCCATGGTAAAACTCTTGACAGTTTTAACAATTAGGGTTTCAAAAATGTTAGGCTGACGTTTGGTAAAACGTTTTTAGCAGGTTGTTTACCATTTGACATCGAAAGGTACGTTTATGTCCCATACCGCCGCTCCCAAGGTTGCTTTTATTTTCGATTGCGACGGCACGCTGGTTAATAGCACCCCCGTTTGGGCTTATGCTCAGCCAGAGTTATTGCACCGCCACGGTGTCGACGTGACGGTCGACGATTTTGCCCAATTTGAGCACCTGTCGCTCGAGGACGAGTGCCAGGCCTACCACGACACCTGGGGCATTGGCGCGAATGGCGAGGAGCTGTATCGCGAGCTGAGCGACATCCTGATCGATGGCTACTCCAAGGTGCCGCCGCGCGAGGGGCTCCTGGCGTTTTTGGAGCAGGCGAAGGCGGCAGGCATTGCCATGTGCGTGGCTACGTCCACGCCGGCCGAGCTGGTTAAGTCTGCGCTCGCTGGCGCCGGGCTCGACGCCTACATGGAGTTTGTGACCACCACGGGCGAGGCAGGTCGTTCCAAGCAGTTCCCCGACGTATACGAGCTGGCGCTGTGCCGTCTGGAGGAGCGTCATGGGCACAAGTTTGAGTGCGCATGGGTGTTTGAGGACGCCGTCTTTGGCCTTAAGAGCTCTGGCACCGCCGGCTTTAAGCGTGTGGGCATCTATGACCCGCATGGCCGCATGAAGCGCGACGACGTACGCGCCAACTGCGATATCTTTATCGACAGCTACGAGGAGCTGGATCTGGCCCGCGTTCTTTCGTTTGAGGGATAGGCGAGGGCTGTGGCTTGCAAAGTACTTGTAGTCTGCGGCTCGCCCGTGGTGGCGAGCGCTGATCTGTTGCGTAGGCTAGCGGGGGAGTGCGATTACGTTGTCGCCGTGGACCGTGGACTCGACGCGCTACTGAGTGCCGGCCTGGGCTGCGACGTGTATGTGGGGGATGCCGACACGGTGAGTGATGCGGGTCGTGCGTTGGTCGATGCCGCCACCGACTTTGAAGTTGAGCGCCACGACCCGTACAAGGACTACACGGATCTGGCGCTGGCACTCGATTCCGTCCGCCGTCGCTGGCCGGGTGCCGAAGTGGTTGCGACCTGCGTCACGGGCGGCCGTCCGGACATGGCGCTTGCCGTACTGGGCCTGCTCGCGGGCTACAAGGGCGCCCCAGTCTGGATTGCCGAAGACGAGATCACGGCCCGTATCCTGCACGGAGGCGAATCCTGGGCCATCGAAGGTGCCGAAGGCAAGACGTTTTCTATCATCGCCATAGCCCCCAATACCGAGGTTAGCGAGCACGGCCTAGAGTGGGAACTAGATCACAGCCCCCTGGGTTTGTTGGCCGACACAGGCATTAGCAACATAGTAAGATCTACTGCAAAGATCGAAGTCCACACCGGTACTGCAATAGCGTATTTGCTGCATCAGGGTTTTATCGGGACGGCGGATAAAAATAATCGCTCGTAGAGTGATTATTTTTGCCCCGTCCCAGGAAAACCCGTAAGTGCGAGGATCAATTGCAAAAAACTTCTTGCACAACTAAGAATCTTCCCCTATAGTATCTCCTCGTCACGGGGGCGTAGCTCAGCTGGGAGAGCGCTTGACTGGCAGTCAAGAGGTCAGGGGTTCGATCCCCCTCGTCTCCACCATTGTGAATGTTTAGGCCTTCGGTTTCCCGAAGGCCTTTAATATGAGAAAGCCATTGTCAATAGGCGTGTTTGTTGAGCCCGGTTTTAAACCGGGCTTTTTCGTTTCCCGTCGGGAGGGCCCGCGCACGCTGCACGTTTAGTCGACGCTTGCCTGGCAAGCTAATATCCGCGGGCTCTTGTGGGCGCGCTGCCGGCGGTCAGCCCGGTATGTCCGCGCACCCCACCGCATTTCGATTCTCCGCCCGGCTCGCTCGTCCGAAACCAGTCTTGTTCACGGGCGCGGCCCTTGGGCTGCCCAAAAAGGGCTCGTGAACGCGCGCCGGCGATGCGTCGAGGCGCGGGCCCTCCCGGCGGGAGGCTTGTTGTCCGACGGGGTCAGCCGAGGGTCCCCTCCGCCCGGCGCCCGATCTCCCAGACCCAGCAGGCGAGCTCGCGCGCGACGGCGGCATTTGCCTTGCACGAGCTCTTGCCCGCCGCCGCCAGCGCCTCGCGGCGGCGGCAGAGCCTGGCGGTGCAGTCGTCGGCGCGCGCCCGGATCGCCGCGGGGACGTCCGCGCCGGGGGCCGGGGCCTTCGGGCGGGGCGTGCACGTCAGGTAG
>DXLQ01000116.1:0-4426 GCA_019414685.1 Collinsella sp.
CCGTGGGCGTCACGAGCTCGCCGGCGACCGGTGCAGGCGTGAGGGCGATATTGCCCGCCTGGCACAGGTTGACGACAGCGGGGACGGGAATGGGCATGAGGCCGTGGGCGCAGCGGATGGTTCCGTGGCCCTCGGAGAGCGACTCGACGACAATATCCTCGATACCAAGGTCATCGAGGCAGATGGCGACCGAGCAGACGTCGACGATGGAGTCGACGGCGCCTACCTCGTGAAACAGGACGGTCTCGGGCGTTTTGCCGTGAGCCTTGGCCTCGGCGGCAGCGAGTGCGGTAAAGATGGCGAGAGCGCGACGCTTGGCGCCATCGCTTAGCTGCGAGCCATCGATGATGGCGGTGACGTCCGCCAAAGAACGATGGTGATGGTGGTGGGCGTGATGATGGCCCTCGTGGCCATGGCCGTGGGCCTCATGGTCATGCTCGTGTGTGTGTTCGTGTTCGTGCTCGTCGTGGTCATGATGGTGGTGCTCATGTTCGTGCGTGTGCTCGGCAGTTGCTTCGTTGCCGTAGAGCCAGGCCATATCGTGATCGTGGTTCTCGAGCTCCTCTGCAAGCTGGATGTCGAAATCGCAGGCGTCGATGCCATGCTTGTTTGCACGCGTGACGGCGATCGTAAAGCCGTCGACCGGCAGTGTGGCGAGCTGTTCGCGCAGGTGCTCCTCGCTGGCGCCCAGGTCGAGCAGGGCCGCGACGGTCATGTCGCCGCCGATGCCCGAGGTGCCGTCGATGATAAGCGTGTGCTGATGGTTGGACATGGAATGCTCCTTAACGGGCGTGGGGCGTGCCGGCGCTCAGATGATTGATAAGACTTGCCTGGTAGGCGGCACCAAAGCCGTTGTCGATATTGACGACCGATACGCCGCTGGCACAGGAGTTGAGCATGGCGAGCAGTGCGGCTACGCCACCAAAACTTGCGCCGTAGCCCACGCTGGTGGGAACGGCGATGACCGGACAGCTCACCAGGCCGCCGACAACGCTCGCCAACGCGCCCTCCATGCCGGCGATGGCGATGACCACCTGCGCCTGTGCAAGTTCCTCGGCATGCGCGAGCAGGCGGTGCAGGCCGGCAACACCCACGTCGTAGAGGCGGTCGACCTCGTTGCCATAGAATTCGGCCGTCAACGCGGCTTCCTCGGCGACGGGCAAGTCGCTCGTGCCGGCGCAGGCGACGACGATGCGTCCGTTGCCAGTAGGGGAGGGCTTGCCGCCCACGAGGGCGAGCTGTGCGTTCGGGATATACCCCAGGTCGATGCCGTTGCCGAGGAGCTCCGAGGTGCGGGCTGCTTTTTCGCTGTCCAGGCGCGTGACCAGGATGCGCTCCTGACCGGCATCGCGCAGCGCTTCGATAATGGCGGCAATCTGCTCGGCGGTTTTACCGGCACCGTAGACAACCTCGCCGGCTCCCTGGCGCACCCCGCGCGAAAGATCGAGCTGCGCAAAACCCAGATCGGCGGTCGGCGCCGTCTGGATGCGTGTGAGGGCGACTGCCGGGGCGACTGCTCCGTCGGCAACATCGCTCAGCAACTGCTCAAGATCTCGCTTATCCATATATGTTCCCTTCGACGGCGCAAAGTCTAGCACTCAAAGGTATGTTTCCGAACACTAAAACAAAATTGTTCGGAAACTATAGGACAGACTGATTCAATTGTTAGACGGATCGACTAGTCGCGCAGGATGATGTCCATGGCGAGCATCAGGTTGCGCTCGTCGATGGCAAACGGGGCGGCTTCGCGCGTCTTGGGCTTGGCACAAAACGCGATGCCCGTGCCCGCGGCCTGAATCATAGGGATATCGTTTGCCCCGTCGCCGATCGCGACGGTGTGGGCCATATCGACACCGCACTCGACTGCCCAATCCAGCAGCCGGATGAGCTTGGATTCCTTGGTCACGATGTCTGCCGCCAGCTTACCGGTGAGCTTGCCGTCCACGACCTCTAGGCGGTTAGCCAGGCAAAAATCGATGCCCGCGGCGGCCACGATCTTGTCGGCGACCTCGTGGAAGCCGCCGCTTACCACGCCGACCTTCCAGCCCTTGCTGTGCGCCGAGCGCACAAGCTCCAGCGCGCCAGGAGTAAACGTCACGCGCTCAAAGGTACGCTCGAACACACTCTCGTCCAAGCCGGCAAGCAGCCCAACGCGCTCCTCGAGCGCCTGCTTAAAGTCCAGTTCGCCGCGCATGGCGCGCTCAGTGATCTTCGCCACTTGCTCGCCTACGCCGGCCTCCTCGCCCAACAGGTCGATGACCTCCTGGTCGATGAGCGTGGAGTCGATATCCATAACGATGAGGCGTGCAGTCATGGCGGGCCTTTCCGAGTGCAGTTGTATTGGGACACATTGTCGCACGTGGCGCGCCTTGGCGACGGCCGCGGTGCGTCAATTGTTTCGTCTCCGTCAAGTCTTTGGGCAAGAGCTACTTTTTCGCGGCACATCGACGCGGGTGCGATAAGATAGAACGCCATGTCTGGCTGCGCGGTTTACGCAGGCTGGGCAAATCTGTACGACGCCGCCCGGAACGACACGGGGCGGCACAGATCCATAAAGGAGGATCACTGGTATGAGCCAGACCCGTCCCATCGATGAGCATTCCATGCACACCCGTACCTGCGGCGAGCTTCGCTTCGAGAACGTGGGCGAAGAGGTCACCCTCACCGGTTGGGTGAGCCGTCGCCGCGACCACGGCGGCCTTATCTTCTGCGACCTTCGCGACCGCGAGGGCATCACGCAGCTCACCTTCGACCCCGAGCACTCCGACGGCGACGCCTTTAAGATTGCCGAGACCATGCGTCCCGAGTGGCCCATCAAGATTCACGGCGTCGTGCGCGCCCGTGGCGAGGAGACCACCAACGCCAAGCTCGCGACCGGCGAGATCGAGGTCCTGACCGACCACGCCGAGGTACTCAACACGTCCGTCACCCCGCCGTTCCAGATTGAGGACGGCATCGAGACCAGCGAGGACACCCGCCTGCGCTATCGCTATCTGGACCTCCGTCGTCCCGAGATGATGGCCAACCTCAAGCTGCGCTCCGACTTTACCTTTGCCATTCGCGAGGCGCTGCACAACCGTGAGTTCATGGAGGTCGAGACACCCTCCCTGTTCAAGTCCACGCCCGAGGGCGCCCGCGACTTCATCGTTCCCAGCCGCATCCAGCCGGGTAACTTCTACGCCCTGCCGCAGTCCCCGCAGCTTCTGAAGCAGCTGCTCATGGTCGGTGGCGTTGAGCGCTACTACCAGGTCGCCAAGTGCTTCCGCGACGAGGACCTGCGTGCCGACCGTCAGCCCGAGTTCACTCAGGTCGATATCGAAATGTCCTTCGTGGACCAGAACGATGTCATGAGCGCGCTCGAGGAGGTCCTGGCCGATGCCTTCGGTCGCATGGGTGTTGAGATGCCCACGCCGCTGCGTCGCATGAACTACTGGGAGGCCATGGATACCTATGGCTCCGACAAGCCCGATACCCGCTACGGTATGCACCTGGTCGACCTGACCGACATCTTTGCCAACTCCAAGTTCAAGGTCTTTGCGACCGCCGCAAACGAGGAGGGCTCTGTCGTCAAGGCTATCAACGCCAAGGGCGCCGGTGCCTGGGCACGTGCCAAGATCGACAAGCTCGCCGGCGTGGCCTCCACGTTTGGCGCCAAGGGCCTGGCCTGGATCGCCTTCCGCGAGGACGGCTCCATCAACAGCCCCATCGTCAAGTTCTTCTCGGACGAGGAGATGGCTGCCCTGCGCGAGCGCATGGACGTCGAGCCCGGCGATCTTGTGATGTTCGCCGCCGGCCCGCGTTTGCTCTCTGACGAGATCCTGGGTGGCATGCGTTCTCACATGGCCAACGCACTCGAGATCAAGCGCGAGGGCCACGACTTCCTGTGGGTTGTCAACTTCCCGCTGTTCCACTGGGACGAGGACCGCAAGGCCTATGCAGCCGAGCACCAGCCCTTTACCCTGCCGACCGAGACCGACACCGCCAAGATCGAGGCCGATCCGCTGGCAGCCGGTTCGTGCACCTACGACTTTGTCATGGACGGCTTTGAGGCCGGCGGCGGCGGTATGCGTATCCACAACGCCGAGATGCAGATGTCCATGCTCAAGCTCCTGGGCTTTACCGAGGAGCGTGCCGAGTCTCAGTTCGGCTTCCTCATGGAGGCGCTCAAGTTTGGTGCGCCCCCGATGGGCGGTTTCGCTCTGGGCCTGGACCGCGTGTGCATGCTGCTCACCGGCTCCGACTCCATCCGCGACGTCATGGCGTTCCCCAAGACGGCCAGCGGCTCCGACCTCATGTCGGGTGCTCCGAGTGCCGTTTCCGGCGCCCAGCTCAAGGACGTCAGCCTGCGCTTGATGTAGGCGAGCGGCTACATATTGCTTGCAACGAGGGAAGGACGTGTGCCTTTCCTCGTTTTTTATGCGCCGAG
>DXLQ01000117.1:0-4420 GCA_019414685.1 Collinsella sp.
CGGTTCCACCGGGCCGCGCGGCAAGGAGATATATTGCCAGACCGGAGGGGCGCCGGGGGCGGGAATCTGGGCGTACACATTTCCTACACATCTTGTGATCCGACTAACGTTTGCCGGCCGTTAACTACCGCTCGCCGAGCATCTCTTTATATAAGGCAGTCTCATGGTTAAAGCGGATACGTCCCCCTAGCTAAAGCACAGCCAGCATCGAGCAACTCATCACGTTCTTCCACCGAGAACCCCTCGGCGTAGACGCGCACCACTGGTTCGGTCCCGCTAGGACGGACCAGCAGCCACGTGTCATCCTCGAATGACAGACGCAAGCCGTCCATATGACTAACGTTTTGCGGCACCTTGCCACAAATCGACTTGGGGTTTACGCCCGGCAGCAGGGTTCGTAACGTTTCGGCATCTTCGGCCTCAAGGCGCAAATCGCGTCGACCGTAACTCGTCTTACCAAAACTGTCCTCGAGTTGGTCGACCAGAACGCCCAAAGGCGCGTCCGTCTTTGCCATAAGCTCACACAGAATCAGACAGGCGAGGATTCCATCGCGCTCGGGCATATGCGCGGCGATGCCGATACCACCGGCTTCTTCGCCGCCTATGAGGACGCCGCCCTTCTTCATCTCCGCCGCTATATATTTGAAACCGACTGGTTTGACGGTCACGCGGCAGCCAAGCGCCTCGGCAATGCGACGTACGAGCGTCGAGCATGAAAGATTGACGACGACGCGCCCCTCCAAATTACGAAATTGAACCAAGTCGCCCAAAACGAGCGCCATGATCTGATGCGGATGTATATATCTGCCGCGCTCGTCAACCGCGCCGATACGGTCGGCGTCGCCGTCGGTCACCAGGCCAGCGCAAGCTCCGTCCTCGATAACCGTGCGCTCGCAAGCGTCCACCCAAGGCTCAACGGGGTCGGGGCAGATATCTTCTTGGTCAGACGCCTGCCCGGCGTGAATCTCGTGCACCTCAACGCCAAGCTCGCGCAGCAAGTCGGCTAGATAGCCCTGGGCTGCGCCGCCCATGGGATCGACAACCACGCGCAAGTGCGCGGCGCGGATGGCTTCGGCATCGACAAACGATGCCACCGCCTGCATATAGTCAGGAATGATATCCGCGGTGCGATATTGCCCCTCGATCCCCATTGGCTCGGGAGCCATAGTCTCTTCGAGCTCTTCGATGACATCCTGGTTGGCGGTCGAGCCGTCACCCATGCGAATCTTGAGGCACAGATAACCCTGCGGATGATGGGACCCCGTCACCATGAGCGCGCCGCACGCCTCACCGTCATAAGCCGCCGCCCACGTAAGGGCAGGGGTCGGGACAGGCCGCGAAGCGAGCACGGCGTCTAGCCCGTGCGCTGCTAGCGCGCCCGCCGCAAGCTCAGCGAACTCGCGCGCCAGGGGCCGGGTGTCGAACCCTATATATACCGTTTTGCCCGGATTGGTCTTTTGCCACAACTCGCCGACGGCATCGGCGATACGGGCAACGTTATCGGCAGTGAAGTCCTCATCGACGCGAGCGCGCCAACCGTCAGTTCCAAAATGAATTATCGCGCACACGCGCAGACACCTCACAGTGTTTGGATCATGGTACGCATGGGGTATACCCGCAACATGCACTCGGCAACCTGCCGGCACCAGCATTCACCATTTGGGCAAATGCTGCCGAGGACATGCAAGCAATAAAAAAACCGCCCAGTATGGAGCGGTTTTGCCCTTTATATATCGAGCGCCTCGGCCATCGCGGCCGTAGTGATTGCCGTGGTTCCACAGCAACTGCCCACCATTGCGGCACCGGCATGTCTCCATTCGATGCATGCGCGCGCGAAAGCTTCGGGATTCTCGTGCCATACGGGGCCATCCTGAGTCTGAACCGGATCGCCCACGTTGGGACGCACCGTGACGGGAGTAGTCGCCGATGCAACCATCCTGGGCACCGCCGCGTTCGCGGCCGCAAGCGAACAGCAATTAACACCAACCGAGTTTGCGCCGTGTTTTTCGGCGTACAAAACGGCTGCCTCGATGTTGAGGCCATCGCCCAACAGGTCGCCTTTATCGTCAACGACAAAACTCACCAGAACAGGCATGCCGTCGGCGGCATCTAGGGCGCCGGCAAGCATGGGCTGCAAATTACGGATAGACGTCACCGTCTCGATCAGCAGACCGTCAACGCCGGCGTTGAGCAAGGCGTGCGCCTGTTCGCGCGCAATGCCTCGGATTTCACGATACTCGGCAGAGTCCTCGGCAAACCACTCAATACCGATCGGGCCCATCGAGCCCACCAGCAGCTGAGGGTGCGCCTGGCGGGCATCGTCGACGGCCCCGCGATTGACCTCCGCCACGGACGGCGCAATCTGGTCGTGCTTGAGGGCATAGCTCGATGCCTGAAAGGTGTTGGTAATGAGCACCTGCGCGCCGGCGGCGACATACAAGCGATGGATACGAGAAACGGTCTGCGGCTCTGCCAGATTCCAAAACGCCGGTGGAATGTCGGCGGCATCGTACTCACTCAACAGAACACTGCCCATGGGACCCTGCGCCAACAAGGTCTCGCTCGACAAGCGGCGCGTAAGTTCCTCGGCACCAAAGCGGTTGTAATAACTCGTATCCATATATATCCCGCTATTCCTCGACGCTGATTCCCTGCTTTTCGAGATAGGCGAGCCAGCGGTTCATCGTGTCCTCGGAAAGCGCATGCTCCATCATGCAGGCCTCGGAATCGGCTCGCTCAAATTCGACACCGAGCTCCTGAACCAAAAACGTGCGGATGAGGCGATGACGGTACCAGATAGCCGTACCAACCTCGCGGCCGCGATCGGTCAGGACTACCTTGCCGTAGTGCGATTGCTCGACAAGCTCGGATGCCTTGAGCGCCGAAACCGCTTTATTGACCGATGCCTTGGAGACGCCAAGGCGCTGCGCGATGTCGACCGATCGCACGCCGTTGGTTTCCCCCTCTTCGCTTTCAATGCGAACCATGCACTCCAAGTAGTCTTCGTTCGCCACCGTCAGATGTAGTTCGCGCGAGCTATTTGTCGTATCCATGATCTTCCGTCCCTTCTGCATTCAATGGCTGATTCTACCCCATCCAAGCGTCGTGGTATGCCGTGGCATACCGTGCTAGAGTTCTTGTTGCACACGACGACCAAGATTGGAGCGGTCTTTATGGAAAACACCACCACGAGCCCCGATGTCCTCGAACGCTTTTTGCGCTACGTCCAGATCAACACGCAGTCCGAGGATGCAAACTGCGACCAGGTACCCTCGAGCGCCGTTCAGTTTGACCTTGCCAACGTGCTGGCTGAAGAGCTGCGCGAGCTTGGTGCGGAAGATGCCCACGTGACCGAGCACGCCTATGTCTGCGCGCATATCCCCGCAAGTGCGGGCGCTGAGGACAGGCCCGCCCTGGGCCTGATCGCCCATCTCGACACCACCGAAGTTGCACCGGGCGCCGGCGTGAAGCCGCACATCGTACACTACGAAGGTGGCGACCTGGTCTGCGGCACGGTTGACGGTAAGCCCGTTGCCATGAGTACCGCCAAGCTTCCCGTCCTGAATGACCTCGCGGGTGAGGACCTGGTCTGCAGCGATGGCACCACGCTGCTGGGCGCGGATGACAAGGCAGGCGTCGCCGAGATCATGTCGCTTGTCGCGCGTATCGCTCAGGACCCTTCTCTGCCCCATCCCGCACTCGGCATTTGCTTCTGCCCTGACGAGGAGATCGGCCACGGAGCCGAGCTGTTGGATATCGATACCTTTGGCTGCAAGTACGCCTACACGGTCGACGGCGGCCCCATCGGCGAGCTGGAGTGGGAGTGCTTTAACGCCGCCGAGGCGACCGTCCGCTTTGAGGGCCAGTCCATCCACCCGGGCGACGCCAAGGGCCGTATGATCAACGCAGGCAATCTGTTCTGCGACTTCAACGCGTTGCTCCCCTACGTGCAGCGCCCGGAGTATACGGAAGGCTACGAGGGCTTTTATCACCTTGAGGGTGTATCTGCGACCGTCGATCACGCCACAGCGCGCTATATCGTCCGCGACCATGACGCCGCCAAGTTCCAGCAGAAACTCGACCTTATTGATGCCGCCGCCTCGATGCTCAACCAGCGTCTGGGTGAGGAGCGCGTGACGGTCGAGATTAAGCAGCAGTATCGAAATATGGCCGAGATCGTTCGTGACTATCCCGAGCTTATTGATGTTGCCAAGGAAGCCTACCTTGCCTGCGGCGTTGATCCCCAAGTGCTGCCGATTCGTGGCGGCACCGACGGCGCTCAGCTGTCGTTCCGCGGTCTGCCCTGCCCCAACCTTTCCACCGGCGGCTATTGCTACCACGGCGTCAACGAGTTCGTCCCGGTCAGTTCGCTCGTCAAGATGACCGACGTGCTCCAGGAGCTCGTCGCCCGCTTTGCATA
>DXLQ01000118.1:0-4404 GCA_019414685.1 Collinsella sp.
CCACGACGTTCACCGATGGCGTCGAGCAGATCAAGGACGCCTGCGCCGCCATCGCTCAGGCGGACGAGGGTCGCGGCCCCGACTTCTGCGGTGCCCGCATTCAGGGCATCTACCTGGAGGGCCCCTTCTTTACCATGAAGCACGTGGGCGCGCAGAACCCCGCTTACCTGATTGACCCCTCCGAGGAGGTTTTCGACCAGTGGCAGGAGGCTGCGGGCGGTCGCATCGTTAAGAGCGCCATGGCCGCCGAGCGCGACGGTGCCGCTGCTTATGCGGCTGCTCTGAACGCCAAGGGCGTGGTGACCAGCATCGGTCACTCCGACGCCACCTACGATGAGTGCATCGCCGCTATCAATGCCGGTGCCAGCTGCTTTACGCATACCTATAACGGCCAGCGCGGTCTGCATCACCGTGAGCCCGGTGTCGTGGGTGCTGCCATGTCCACGCCCGAGACCTACGCCGAGATCATCTGTGACGGCAAGCACGTAAACCCTGCCGCCATCAAGGCACTGCTGCAGGCAAAGGGCTGGCAGCACACGGTGCTCATCACCGACTGCCTGGGCTGCGGCGGCATGCCCGAGGGCAGCTACACCAGTGGTGGCATGGACGTCATCATGAAGGACAACCTGTGCTGGCTCGCCGACGGCAAAAGCATTGCCGGCTCGGTGCTCACGCTTGCCCAGGGCGTCAAGAACATTGTCGATTGGGGCATCGCCAGCGCTGATATCGCCATTCGCATGGCAACCGAGGTGCCGGCTCGCTCTGCGCACATCGAGGATAAGTGCGGCAGCATCATGCCGGGTCGCGACGCCGACTTTGTCGTGTTCGACCATGAGCTCACCCTCGTCGAGACGTATGTTGGCGGCCAGAGCGTCGGCAACGCCTTTACCGATTAACGATAGAAAAAGACGGCGGGCCCGAATCTGCTCGGACCCGCCGTATGGGTTAAACGCTCAAAAGCACCTTAACAGTTACAGCTTGTTAACGATCTTCTTTGCCGTGCGCTTGACGCCGGCCACAAGACCCCCCGCGGGATGCTCCTTTTCGTATGCTAGACGCTTCTCGCGCTTGGCGTACTCTTCGACGATGATGTCGCCATACTCGTCTTCGATCTTGTCGAAGAAGTCGACGGCGCCCTTAATTTCCTCAGCGGTCGGGTGTCCCTTCTGGACGCCGCCGGTGAGTTTGAACGGCCCCCACGTATCAAAGCCGGGACAGCCGTAGACGCCCATAAAGATGGCCTGCCTCATGCGGCAGATGCCATCGATATCCTTGCCGTACCACTTGTTTTTGCCACCGTAGGTCATAAGGCCAAACACCTTGTCCTGCGGCTGCAGCACGTTCGTGAGCACGCGTGCCATGTCCTTGTCGATCTCGGAGTAATAGATGCCCGTGGCGACACCGATCAGATGGTATTCGTGCAGGTCGGGGTACTCGTTTTTACCGAGTGACTTCACGTCGAGGGTATCGATCTCGGGGTGCGCCTCGACGATGGCGTCCACGAGCTTTTTCGTATTGCCGTGGTGGTGTGAGGCATAAAGGATGATGGTTCGCATAAGAAGGCCTTTCAGCTGTAATTGCATCAATGTCTGTATGGTACCCCGTTGCATGGCTGGGAAACCGGACGCATCGATGAACGTGCGGGTTTGTCCTTTGGTCAGGGCCGAGACGGGTTCTTGCGAGCAAAAAGCAGTTGTTCGAAAGGATGGACAATGGAATACGCTCTCTCCAACGATTCGATTTCTATCAAGGTCTCCACGGCCGGTGGTTCGTTTACCTCGATTGAGGCTGGAGGTCGCGAGTACTTGTGGCAGGGCGATCCCGCCGTGTGGTCCGGCCAGGCACCGATTTGCTTCCCGATTTGCGGAGGTTTGCGCGATAACAGCGCCATGACGTTTGCCGGACATCATGTGAAGCTCGCCCGCCATGGGTTTGCGCGCAAACAGGAGTGGAAGCTGCTGAGCCAGAGCGAGAACGAGCTGGCGATGTGCCTGGCTTCGGAGGATAACGCCGCGCTGCTGAGCGATTATCCGTATCCGTTTAAGCTTGTCGCCCGCTATACGCTCGAGGACGCCGCCGTGCGCGTCTCCTATGAGGTTACCAACGAGGGCACCGAGGACATGCCTTTCTTTATCGGTGGACACCCCGGCTTTAGGTGCCCGCTCGATGAGGGCGAGGCCTATACGGACTACGAGTTGCGTTTTGAGAAAGACGAGGCTGCTGAGCTTTGCGCTGCCGTCCCCTCGACTGGCTTGATTGACGTGACCAACCGCTCCAAGAACCCCATGGTGGGAAAGACGCTGCCTCTGTCACATGAGCTCTTCGATTTTGCGGAGACCATCTTTGACGTGCTCGAGAGCCGTCAGGTCACGCTTTCCAAAAAGGGCGAGGACAAGGGTGTTCGCCTGAGCTTTGAGGGCTTCCCGTACCTCATTGTGTGGAGCAAGCCCGAGGGTGATTTTGTGGCAGTTGAGCCCTGGGGCGGTCTTTCGACCTGCTCCGATGAGGACGACGTGCTTGAGCACAAGCGCGGCTGCCTTATCGCCAAGCCTAAGGAGACCGTCGTTCGCTCGTTCACGATTGAGATTCTGTAATTCCGTTTTGTCGACTCGTATCGCGAGGCACAAGGAGCCTGCGAGATAAGGAGCTAAAAATGATCCTCACCGTTACGATGAACCCGTCTGTCGATACGCGCTATCAGCTCGATGAACTCGTTATCGACGACGTCAACCGTGTGACGCCCGAAAAGACCGCCGGCGGCAAGGGCCTCAACGTGGCCCGTGTGCTGGGTCAGCTGGGCGACGACGTCGTGGCAACCGGTCTGCTCGGCGGCCACATGGGCGCTTACATGGCTGAGCTCATGGACGCCAACGGTATTAACAACGACTTTGTGCCCATCAAGGGCGAGACCCGCATCTGTCTCAATATCCTTCATGCCGGCAACCAGACCGAGCTGCTCGAGAGCGGCCCGACAATTGCCCCCGAGGAGCTCGATGCCTTTACCGCCAAGTTTACCGAGCTTGCGAGCAAGGCCGACGTCGTCACCATCTCGGGTTCGCTGCCCCGCGGTGTCGAGGCAGACTACTATGCCAAGATCACGGGCATTGCCGAGAACGCCGGTGCCAAGGTGTTGCTCGATACCTCGGGTGCTTCGCTCGAGGCCGCCCTTAAGTCCGAAATTAAGCCCGAGCTGGTCAAGCCTAACCTGACCGAGATCAACGGCCTTTTGGGTTCGAGCTTTACCACCGACGATGTGGACGAGCTCCGCGCCGCGCTCGCCTCTGATGCCCGCTTCTCCGATATCCCCTGGGTCGTCGTGTCCATGGGCGCTGCCGGCTCCGTTGGCTTCCACAATGGCCGTGCGTTCCGCGCAAAGACGCCCGATATCCCTGCCGTTAACGCTACGGGCTCTGGTGACTCCACTATCGCTGGCTTCGCGCATGCCATTGCTGCTGGCGCGGACGACGAGACGGTGCTGCGTACCGCCAACACCTGCGGCAAGCTCAATGCCATGGATCCCATGACCGGCCATTTGGTCATGGACCGTTGGGACGAGGTCTACAACGGCGTTGTCGTGACCGAGCTGTAGGAGCTTGTGCGCCGCCCCCGGCATCGGTTGCTTGCTTGTGGTTAGAGTTGACGACAAGTGCGGTAGCATTATGCCGGGGCGCGACGCCGATGCTGTCGTGTTCAATCCCGACCTTACCCTGGTCGAGACGTATGTGGGTGGCAACAGCGTCGGCAATGCGTTTGCCGAGTAGCCGCCAAAGAAACGATCCGAGAGGGGATTTAGATGATTTACGGTGCATTGGGCGATATCGAGGAGTACCGCGGAATGCTCAAGGGCCTCGACGTGCTGATCGATTGGCTCGAGGAGAACGACCCGGCACAGCTCGAGGTCGGCAGCCATCCGATTTTGGGTGAGAAGGTCTTTGCGAACGTCATGGCTCCCACGACGCGTCCCGAGGCCGAGGCTCACTATGAGACGCATCAGCGCTATCACGACCTGCAGATCGACGTCGACGGTCGCGAGGCCTTTAAGGTTGCCACGGGCAGCCTGACGCTGGTTCAGGAGTTTGACGAGAAGGACGACTACGATCTGGTCGATTCCGACGCCTCGATCGCCGGCGATCTTGCTGACGACAAGTTTGCGCTGTTTGTTGCCGGCGAGCCTCATATGCCCACGCTCGAGTTCCCGGGCGATGGCGCGCAGCCGGTCAAGAAGATCTGCTTTAAGCTGCTTGCAGATGCTTACTGGGAGGAGTAGCGCGCTGCTCGGCTGAGCTGTTCGTGTTGCGAGCGTTATCCCTTGGGGGAGCTCGCTTGGGCCCCGCTGATCGCGGTTCCTTTGGGGACTGCGGTTGGCGGGGCTTTTGTTGAGTAGGGGAGTTTCCGGCGGCGTTG
>DXLQ01000119.1:0-4256 GCA_019414685.1 Collinsella sp.
TCGGCAGATCCATGAGCCCTCCAATGGAGTCGGATAACCAACCTTATTCCCCTGCTCACGGGTCCGCACACCTTCGCGCGCAAGAAAGCGATTCCACCCGGTCGAGTGGCAGAAAAACCATCACAACATTCGATGCTTTTCCCGATTTTGGCAAGAAACGTCGAATGTTGTGATGGTTTGAGACGAGGTGAGGGGCGCGGAAGGGTCAAAACATCGTACTCGAACGGGTTAATCCAGCTCTTTTAAGCCATGCGCCAGCTGCCAGTACTCGCCGTGCTGGGCGAGCAGCTCTTCGTGCGTGCCGCGCTCGATGATGCGGCCGTGTTCGAGGACCATGATGGCGTCGGCGTCGCGGACAGTGGACAGGCGGTGCGCGATCATAAACGTGGTGCGTCCGCGCATGATGCGGTCCATACCGCGCTCGATGAGCTTTTCGGTACGCGTGTCAATGGAGCTCGTGGCCTCGTCCAGGATGAGCACCGGCGGATCGGCGACGGCCACGCGCGCGATGGCGAGCAGCTGACGCTGACCCTGCGACAGGTTGGCGCCGTCGGCCGTGACCGGTGTGTCGTAGCCCCGCGGCAGGCGGCGGATAAACGAGTCGGCGCAGGCGGCCTCGGCAGCGGCGCGCACCTCCTCGTCGGTCGCGTCGAGCTTGCCAAAGCGGATGTTCTGCGCAATGGTGCCGCTAAACAGGTGCGTGTCCTGCAGCACAATGCCGAGCGACCCGCGCAGGCTGGCCTTGGCAATGTGCTTGACGTCGATGCCGTCGTACGTGATCTCGCCGTCATCGACCTCGTAGAAGCGGTTGATGAGGTTGGTAATGGTCGTCTTGCCGGCGCCCGTGGAGCCCACAAACGCAATCTTTTGCCCCGGCTTGGCAAACAGGTTGAGGTCCGTGAGCACGCGGGCGCCCGGCACGTAGGAAAAGTCCACGGCATGGAAGCGCACGTCGCCGGCAAGCGGGACCAAGCCGCACGTGAGCTCGGTGCCGTCGGCGGCCACCGCGCGGCCCGACTCATCAACGGCTGCCACGTCATGCAAGTGCCCGTACGCGCCCACGCCCTGGCCCTCGGGAATCTTCCACGCCCACGCGGCGTCGCCCGTCTGCACCAGCTCCACGCAGCCCTCGTCCACCTCGGGCTTAAGGTCCATAGCGGCAAACAGGCGCTCGGCACCGGCCAGCGCGTTGAGTAGGAAGTTGCCCAACTGCGTGAACTGATTGATGGGCATGGCCGCCTGGCGCACAAAGACCAGGTAGCTCGCGAGTGCACCCACGTCGGCAAGTCCCTTGATGCAGAGCATGCCGCCCGCCACGGCAACGATGGCGTAGTTGACGTAGCCGATCACCACGGTCATGGGCACCATTGAGTTGGCGTAGGCCTGTGCGGCGCCACCGGTACGGCGCAGCTCCTGGTTGCGCGTGTCAAAACCGGCAACATTGGCCTGCTCGTGGTTAAAGACCTTAATGACCTTTTGGCCCGAGACCATCTCCTCGACGTATCCGTCCAAGTCGCCGAGCGATGCCTGCTGGGCGGCAAAAAAGCGCTTGGAGCGGGCACCCGAGTAGCGCGCGTACAGCACAATGGCAACATCGCACGCGAGCGTGATAATCGTGAGCTGCCAGTTAAGAATGATGAGCATGGCTGTGGTGCCGATCACCTGAATGGTCGCCTGAATCACGTTGGCAAAGCTGTTGTTGAGTGCCTCGGAGACCGTGTCGACGTCGTTGGTGAAGAAGCTCATGATGTCGCCCGAGCGCGTACTGTCAAAGTAACTGAGCGGCAGCGTCTGGATGTGCGCGAACAAGTCGCGGCGAATATCGGACACCACGCGCTGGGCCGCGCGCACCATGATCTGCGAGTAACCCAAGGCCGAGAGCACGCCCGCGGCGTAGATGACGGCCGTAAAGAGAACCTGCTTGGTGAGCAGTTCATCCCCGCCCGTGGCCAAACCGTTAACGATGGGGCGCACCATGTAGGTGCCGACGAGGCTCGCGATGGCGGCGACGGAGACGAGCACGCCCACCGCGAGCAACGAGAACTTGGCATGCCCCATGTAGGAGAGCAGGCGGCGCACCGTGCGCTTGAGGTCGGCCGGGCGTGCTTGGGCTGCGGTCTTAGGCATGGCGCTCACCCCCTTCCAAGGGCGATCCGCTGGGAACGGAGGAAAACGGATCATTCGCGCAGCCATCGTCGCCGCCGTCGCTGGCGTCCGTGTTCCCCGCAAACTCCATCTGCGAGGCGTAAATCTCCTGGTATATGTTGTCGCCCGCCAGCAGTTCCTCGTGCGTGCCCACGCCGTGGACACGACCGTCATCCAACACCACAATGCGATCGGCATCCATGACGCTCGCGATGCGCTGGGCGATGATGAGCACGGTCGTATTGGGAATCCGAGCGATGTGCTCGCGAATCTTAGCGTCGGTCGCCATATCGACCGCGCTGGTGGAGTCATCAAAAATGAGCACGCGCGGATGCTTGAGCAGTGTGCGTGCGATGCACAGGCGCTGCTTCTGGCCACCCGAGACACCGGCGCCGCCTTGGCCCAACTCGCCGTCGAGTCCGCCGATGCGATCAAGGAACTCGTCCACGCACGCCGCGCGGCAAGCCGCGAGGAGCTCATCGTCCGACGCCTGCGGATTACCCCACTGCAGGTTCTCGCGCACGGTGCCCGTGAACAGCACATTCTTTTGCAGCACAATGCCCACGGCATCGCGTAAGGTCGCGAGGTCGTAGTCGCACACGTCGTGTCCGCCCACAAGCACGGTGCCCTCAGTGGCGTCGTACAGGCGCGCAATCAGCTGCACAAGCGAACTCTTGCCCGAGCCCGTGCCGCCGAGGATGCCCACCGTCGAGCCGCTCTCGATGCGAAGGTCGATATGCTCGAGCACATCCTCGGCTGCATCCGCGCGGTATTTAAAGGAAACGTCGCGAAACTCGATACTGCCGTCCGCTGGCGCCGCAATCGCGAGGTCTCCCGCGGGGTTGGCGATAAAGGGCTCCTCATCGAGCACCTCGGCGATACGGCCCACACTCGTAAGAGCGCGCGTGAGCAGCAAAAACACGTTGGAAATCATCATGAGCGAATTCATGATCAGCAGCACGTAGCTCATAAAGCCCGTGAGCGAGCCCACGCCCAGCTTGCCGGCGAGAATCATGCGGCCGCCAATCCACAGGATGGAGAGCGCAGCCACGTACATCGACAGCTGAAACACCGGCAGGTTGAGCACCGCGCTGCCAAAGGTCTTTGTCGCCGTGCCGGCGAGCTCGGTATTGACGGTGTCGAACTTGTCGCACTCGTGCTCGGCGCGCACGTAAGCCTTCACGGCGCGCACGGCGGTGAGGTCTTCCTGTACCACGCCGTTGAGGTGGTCCATCGAGGTCTGGAGTTGGCGGTAGAGCGGGCTCACGCGATAGGTGATGACGCCCAGCACGATTGCCAGCACGGGCAAGATGATCGCAAAGACGGTGGCGAGCGGGCGCGACAGCATCAGCGCGTAGATAAGGCCGACGATAAGCGTCACCGGGCCGCGCACCATAGGGCGAAAGCCGTTGCCCACAGCATTTTGGATAACGGTGATGTCCGTGGTCATGCGGGTGACGAGTGAGCTGGCGTCGTAGTTGTCCAGGTTACCAAAAGCGAGCGTCTGAATCTTTTTGTACTCGGCCTCGCGCAGGTTAGCGCCTAGGCCCGAGGCAACGCGGGCGGACGTGCGGGCATAACCCAAGCCCAGTACCAGCGAAAGCGCAGCGCACACCAACATGTACGCGCCCTGCAGCAGCATGTAGTTGATATCACCCGCAGGCACGCCCACATCGATGATGTTGGCCATGATGACCGGGATAAACAGCTCGAGCACCGTCTCGACCGACACAAAGAACACGCCGAGGATGGCATCGCGACGGTATGTCCCTAGATAGGAAAACAGTATTTTGAGATTGCGCACGCAGGTTCAACCCCCATCAAACGTTGTTCGCAAACGCACGTATTATTGCGCGCCGAATAATGGTGTCAAGTATTCCGAAATCGTTTTCTGCAAGGTTAGCGCCAGCGGCGAGTTCTCGTGACGTGTGTCCATATTCACTCGGAATAATGGTGCGCGCGACTTATTTCGCCCCACTGTCAACACAAACCTTGACTCTACAATCGTTATAGGGTTTTCACTACACTGGTAGCTAAACGAACCGAGCCAGAAAGTGCCCCGCCCATGGAACACGACCTCACACACGGCAATGTCCTCAAGACCATCGCGG
>DXLQ01000012.1:0-6527 GCA_019414685.1 Collinsella sp.
AGCGAAGGGCCCCAGGTCCTCAAAGAAATACAGGCGATTGAACATGTCGCAGATGAGCTTGACGGGGTTGAGCCAGCACTCGACCGGACAAGCGCGGGCGACGTCGTCGGCAAGCGCCATCGCCGGCTCGCCGTAGAGGCCGGCGAACAGGGCGCACGTGGTGGCAAAGCCCGTGAGGATGCCCGACTTGGATGCCTTGCCGCCCTTAACGGGAAGCGTGCCCACAAAAAGCCCCAGGCCCGTGGCGGCAAGCGCGGATGCAGCCCCGCCCAGCAGGCACAACCCCTCGCGCCCGCCAAAGTCGACGTCCACGACCAGGCGCACGTAGCCGATCGCAACCGCCATCGATGCAAAGGAAACCAGCCACGAGCCGACAAAAATGCCGGCCAGCGACGCCGTCTTGGAAAGACCGCCCACGCAGCGGCGCGCGCCGAGGCCGGACAGATTGGGCTGCAAATCGACGACGCTCAAGGCGGCAAACTCGGCAGACATCATCGCGACCAGGCCAAAAAGCGCGTAATAGTAGATGACCGTGCCATCGGGCGTGGCACGAGTCAGGCTCACGCGGCGGGTTCCGCCCTCGAGCGACAGAGCGCGCGCAACCGCCTCCGGGTCGGCGAGCGCCGCCGGGTCATCTTGAGCAATCTGGGCCATGAGCTCGGCATTTTGCGTATACGAGCTTGCCACCGTTTCAAGGATGCTGCGGTCGGTAAGCACCGACGAGGCGCGCGAGCTGTCGTAACTCGATAGCAGCGTGAGCCTGGGCGTGCCCGCGGCATCAACCGTATAGATGCCCGCGACCTCGCCGGCCTTGAGCGCTTTGCGCGCGGCAGCCAAGTCTTCGTACTCGCTCACATCGAGCAGCTGATCGTCGCTTGCCTTGGCAAGCGAAGCTGCCACGTCCTTAAAGGTCGAGGCATCCCAGGCCTCGTCCGCCACGACGGCAACCGGCACCGGGTCGACCGTGCCGTCGGAGCTGAGGTTCGCAAACATAAACATGAACATCGTGGAAAGCGCAATAGGAAAGAGAGCGCCCCAGACCCACGTGCTCGGCCGGCGCAGCAGCGTCTTGACCGTGGTGATGATGGTGTTGAACATGGCCGCCCCCTAGTCGCGCAGCTCGCGGCCGGTGATCTCGAGGAACACGTCGTTGAGAGTCGGCGGCTCGCTCCACACGCGGCCGAGCGCCACGTCGGCAGCACGCAGCGTGTCGAGGATGCCGACCAGATTGTGCGGGCTCGCCTCGCAGGTGCAGACGAGCTCGCCGCCGGACAGCTCGACCGAAAGCACGTGCTCGAGGGCGCGCAGTCGCTCGACCGTGGCGGCCTCGACGGCACCGACCTCAACAGTCACGCGCTCGCCCATCTGGATCATGCGCTTAAGCTCGTCGTTGGTGCCCTGCGCCAGCACGCGGCCGCCGTCCATGATCATGATGCGGCTGCAGATCTGCTCGACCTCCTCCATGTAATGGCTGGTATACACCACCGTAGCGCCCTCGTCGCGCAGGCGGCAGATGCCCTCCAGGATGGCGTTGCGGCTCTGGGGGTCGACCGCCACCGTGGGCTCGTCAAAGAAGATGAGCTCGGGCTTGTGTGCGATGCCGCAGGCAATGTTGAGGCGGCGCGCCAGTCCGCCCGAAAGCTTGCCGGGACGAAACTTGGTAAAGTCGCCCAGCCCGACAAAGTCGATCGCCTCGTCCACCAGCGCGCGGCGGCGCTTGCGGTCGTTAACGTAGAGGCTGCAGAAATAGTCGATGTTCTCGCGCACCGTGAGCTCGTCAAACACCGCCACCTGCTGCGGCACCACGCCGATGCGGCGCTTGAGGTCGTAGCGGGCGGGCGTCATGGGCTCGCCGAACAGCTCGATGGTGCCTTTGTCGTAGGCGAGCAGCTGCAGGATACAGTTGATGGACGTGGTCTTGCCCGAGCCGTTGGGGCCCAGCAGGCCAAAGATCTCGCCGGGGGCGATGCTCAGGTTAAAGTGGTCGAGCGCAATAAGATCGTCATAGCGCTTGACGAGGTTTTCGACATGGACGATGTCTGTCATGTGGCGGCCCTTCTGTTGGTCGTGGCCCGGTACGATTTCATCATCGCAGGAGCGGGCGGCGCGCACCAGTGAGCTTTGTCACGAGTGCGGGGCGGTCGCGTAGCCTGCTGACGCGACCGCCCCGCCGCGTGGGAGGAATGTCACGGTTGCTTTGAGTGGCGCCTCCCCCGTGCGCGGCATCGCGTACAATACCCGTATGAACAGGCTATTCGACAAATCGATCGTGCTGGCGTGCTGCATCGCAGCCGCCACGGGCCTTGCTGTGGATGCTCGCCTGGTCGCGGCGTTTTGCCTTGGCGTTGTCATCGCCGCGCTGGCCGAGGTCGCGCAGGAAGAACGCGCCCGTCGCGCCAGCGAGGCCGGCAGCTACGCCTACGTCATCGCGGCTGTCTTCGTGCCGCCGTTTGTGCCGTTCGCACCTCTCGCCCTCTATGACATCGCGCGACGCGTGCGCCGTGAACGCATCTGGCCCGCGCTGGCAATTGGCTCCGTGTTTGCCTGCGCACTTGCCACGGACCTTCGCTGCGGCGCGCTCACCACCCGAACGCTGTTGCTAACCGCCATCCTTTCGGTCGCCGCCACGTTGCTGTCGCTGCGCACCGCGCAGCTGGAGCGCGAACAGGAACGCATGCGTCGCACCCGCGACAAGCTGCAAGAACGCGCCCTGGCACTCGAGGCACGCAACCGCGACCTCGCCGACCGCCAGGACTACGAAGTCGAGCTCGCGACGCTCGCCGAACGCGCCCGCATCGCGCGCGAGATCCACGATAACGTGGGCCACCAGCTCACGCGCGCTTCGCTTCAAACCGAAGCCCTGCGCGTGGTCCATGCCAACGAGCCCGGCGTTGCCGCCGATTTCGCCGACGTCAAATACACCGTTGACGAGGCGCTCCAGCTCGTGCGCGCCAGCGTCCACGCGCTCAACGACAACGCCGTCGACCTTTCCGTGCAGCTCGAACGCATTGTTGAAGGCGCGCGCTCGGACGGCGGTCCGCGGATTGAGCTTGAAGTTATGACCGAACATGCGCCCGCAAACGTTGCGAACTGCTTTGCGGCGGTCCTGCGCGAGGCGCTCTCCAACACCATGCGCCACGCTTGCGCCCATGCTGTCACTGTACGTTGCATGGAGCATCCGTCGTTTTACCAGCTCATCGTTACCGACGATGGCGCGGGCGGGGTTCAAGCAAGCGGCCACGGCGCCGCGGAGGGCATGGGGCTCGCCTCTATGCGCGAGCGCATCGAGGCGCTTGGCGGCACCTTCACCGCCGGCCCGCGTGCCGGCGCCGGCGGCTGGCGCGTGTTTGCCACCGTCCCCAAACAGCAAGGAGATGATGGCCGATGAGGCTCATCGTTGTCGACGACGACCACCTAGTGGTCGATTCGCTCAAGATTATCCTGGGCGCCCAGCCGCAGATCGAGGTGGTGGGCACCGGTGCCAACGGCAACGACGCAGTGGCGCTCTACGCTGAGCACTCGCCCGACATCGCGCTGCTCGACATTCAGATGCCGGGACGAGACGGCCTATCGGCGGCGCGCGAGATCCTCGAGCGCGATCCTGCGGCGCTCGTGGTGTTCCTGACGACATTCTCGGATGACGAGTACATTGTGTCGGCGCTCAAACTGGGCGCCCGCGGCTACCTGATTAAAACCGATGTCGCCGCCATTCCTCCGGCGTTGGCGCAGGTCATGAGCGGCAAACGCGTGCTCGAGGGTAAGGCGATCGAAGATGTTGACTTTGACGGGATGGGCAACAAGACGGGCGCGCCCCACCGGCCCGCGGCCTTTGCCGGTCTGACCGACCGCGAGTTCGAAGTCGCCGAGCTCATCGCCCGCGGTCTCGATAACAAGGAAATCGCCGCCACCGCCTATATGGGCGAAGGCACGGTGCGCAACCACATCAGCTCGATCCTTGCCAAAATGGGTCTGCGCAACCGCACCCAAATCGCCATCGCCTACCTGCGAGGGTAATTACCCAACGGCCAACCGCCCCGGCATAGCAAAATGGCTGCTACCGATTTAATACCATTTCAAAACTATGCCGGTTTACTACGATGAATCGCCCGCCTTCGACCACGGCAAATTGCGCGCTTGCAAAACCGCAGGTAGAACGCCTGCAATATTTAGAAAAATGCAGTCATGGTCGGGAATGTCGAATTCATCGTAGTAAACCGACATAGTTTTGTTCGGATAGTCCCGCACGGATACCATCCCAGGCCTCGCGGAACAAAAATGATCCGTTTTCTTCCGCCCGCGGAGATCGGCTGACAGCGCCCGCCACGAAATCGGCCCATCTACTACGTTTGACTCAATATCCCCGACCATACCCGCTTTTCATGAAAAATCGCAGGCGTTCTACCTGCGGTTTTTATTTCGCATTACTTGCCATGGTTGAGGGTAGCGGCTTAAACGTAGTAGATGGGCCCATTTCGTGGCAGACGGGTCATTTTCGGGCTGGACGGGTCGCGTGGCGGCCCGCACACGCGTTCACGCGCGGGGCCGGCGGGGCATTTTTGCCCCGCCGGCCCCTATTCCAGCGCTATACCAGCCCCATTCCAGCGCTACTCCGGCTTGGTTTCTACCGTGGGGGTCTTGTCCGCCGCAACCGGAGTACGGGCGGTGTCCATAGTCAGGCAGTGCTTGGGGCAGCTTTCGATGCACTCGCCGCACACCACGCAGGCGTACGGGCCAATCGACCAGGTACCGCCCTTGCGATCGACCGCGAGCGCGCCCGCCGGACAACGCCGAGCGCACATGCCGCAGCAGATGCACACATCCATGTCATTGACGATATGCCCGCGCAAGCGCTCGGGTGCCGTCAGCCCCTCCTGCGGATAGCACACCGTTACCGGCTGCTTGACCATAGAACCCAAGGCCGTCTTGGCAAATGTCAGCAAACTCATGCCGCGCCTACCTTTCCGTGCAGCTAATGCAGGGGTCGATGGTCAGGATAATCATGGGCACGTTGGCAATGAGCACGCCCTGCAGCGCATGCGTCAGACCCGCCAGATTTTGCGACGTCGGCGTGCGCACGCGGAAACGGTCCAGGTTCTTGGTGCCGTTGCCGCGCACATAGTAATACGCCTCGCCGCGCGGTTGCTCAATCACAACCTCGCCGCGTGCGCCGTCGGCCGGCGTAAGCTTGGTGCGCCCGCCGATCCCGTCGTGCGGAATCTTGCCCACAAGCTCCTTAATGATGTCCATGGCCTGCGTGACCTCGGCGCAGCGCACCTGGCAGCGGGCATAGCAATCGCCATCGGTAGCAACGATGGGCTCAAACGCAGCCAGATCCGCATAGGCACCGTCGTCAAACATGCGCACGTCGTAATCCACGCCCGATGCGCGCCCAAACGGACCGACCATCGAAAGCTCCAGCGCGTCTTTCTTGCTAATCACGCCCACGCCATGTAGGCGCTCGCCGCAGCTGTTGTCGTCCAAAAACGTATGCACCAGGGCCTCGTAGTCAGGACGCATGGCATCGAGCGTCTGGACAATGCCCGCCAGCTCGGAGTCCTCGATATCGTGCTTAAGGCCGCCGATCTCGTTAATCGAAAGGATCACGCGCCCGCCGCAAGTGCTCTCAAAAATCTTGAGTATCTGCTCGCGCAGGGTCCACGACCGATAGAACAGCGCCTCGAAGCCAAAGGCGTCGGCGAGCAGGCCCAACCACAGCAGATGCGAATGAATGCGCGAAAGCTCGTGCAAAATGGTGCGGATATACTGCACGCGGCCGGGCACCTCGATGTCGAGCATGCGCTCGCAGGCGCTGGCATAGCCGCAGCTGTGGCCCACGGCGCAGATGCCGCAGATGCGCTCGGCGATGTAGCCAAACTGATGCATATCGCGCTTTTCGGTGAGCTTCTCGAGTCCGCGGTGCACAAAGCCGATCTGCGGAATTGCCTCGAGAACGCGGTCGTCCTCAATCACCAGGTCCAGATGAAGCGGCTCGGGCAGCACCGGGTGCTGCGGGCCAAACGGAATAACGGAGCGATGTGCCATGGACCTTACGCCTCCTTTTTCTGCTTGTCGCGGGCGGCCTTGGCGGCAAGCGCCGCGCGAACCTTGGCCGCTTTCTCGGGATCCATGGCGGCGAGCTTTGCCTCCATCTTGGCAGCCTTGAGCGCGGCCTTCGCAGCAGTCTCATCATGCTGAGTATCGGAGCCGGCAGCCGCGGCGGGCTTGGCGGCAGCGGCGCCCGCGACATCGCCGGCGCCCTCCCCCGCAGCAACCGCAGCCGCGGCGGCCTTTTCGGCCGCAGCCTTGCGCGCCTTGGCCTCGGCAGCCGCGCGGACCTTCATGGCCTTCTCGCGCGCGGCCTTCACCTCGGGCGTGATCACACTCATGGGCTCGGCGGTCGAGACCTGGTAGAAAAAGCCCTTAAAGTCGATCTGCATATCGGTAATGGCAAGACCAAACAGGTCGTGCGCCTCGTTTTCAAACGGAAATACCGCCGGATAGTACGAGCTGATGGACGGAATCTCCTG
>DXLQ01000012.1:6627-28356 GCA_019414685.1 Collinsella sp.
GGCGCACCCGGGCGCGTACACGTCCACGGGAATCGCGCGGTCCACGCCGCCGATCACGTTGTAGGCATCGCGGAATACGCCGCCCGAACACGCGCAGATGCCGCAGGCCACCACGCACTTGGGCTCGAGCATCTGGTTGTAGATCTGGCGCACGACGGGCAGGTTCTGGGCATTGACCGAACCCGTCACCAAAAAGATGTCCGCATGCTTGGGGTTGCCGGTATTGACCACGCCAAAGCGCTCCGCATCGAACAGCGGCGTGAGCGAGGCCAGCACCTCGATATCGCATCCGTTGCAGCTCGAGCCGTCGTAATGAATAACCCACGGCGAGCGCGACATTTTATGATCCATGGATGCCGCCTCCTAAATAAACACGTCGACGAGGATGGGCATAAGGTTGAGCAGGCCAAACACCAGCGCCACGCCCCAGCCGAGCTTAAAGCAGCTGCGCCAGGTGCTGCGTGCGAAGGTGTTGTCGATCAGCACCTCGACAAAATACGTCGCGGCCATCACGACCAGGGCTACGACCCAGCTCACCGGGTTGTCCCAAACAAAGAACATGCCCACCCACATCAAAAACAGCACGGTCTCGCACCAGTGCATAAGGGTCATCTTGGCCAGCGTGCCGCCGCTCATCTCGGTGGCGACGCCCTGGACAATCTCCTGATGCGCGTGATGCGAGTACGAAAGGTCAAACGGCGACTTGCGCAGCTTGATGGTAAGCACCGCGAGCAGCGCGAGGAAAATGGGCGCGCTGTACACGATGATGGGGGCCGACTGCCCCGTCACGGCGATGGAATCAAAGCTATCGGTGGCAAGGTACAGGCCCACGCTCATCAGCAGAACGGCGGGCTCGTAACTCATAACCTGCAGCAGCTCGCGATCGGCACCAACCTGGGCAAACGGGCTTTGCGTCGAGGCGGACGCCAGCACCACAAAGATCGCGGCGAGCGTCACCATAAAAGCGCACAGTAGCGTGTTAGAACCCGACACAAAGATGCCGCCGCCCACGACGGTAAAGATGAGCGCGCATGCCATATAGGTATCGTCCATGGTGTTTACGCTGGCAGGAGCCTTGCGCAGCAGCTTGGCAACGTCGTAGAACGGTTGCAGCAGGCGCGGGCCCACACGGCCCTGCATGCGGGCCGAAAGCTTGCGGTCAAGGCCGTCGATCAGGCCACCCACAAGCGGCGCAATCAAGGCAAACGCCACGGTACCAATAAATATGCCCACGACACCCGAACCTTCAAAATACTTACCGCGCAGCACCGAGGGCGCACTCATGGCAAGTCTCTCGGGCCCAATCCACGCGCAACACAGCAACGCAAACAAGATAATGCTGCAGCACACGACGCTACCCGCGGGGCCAATACGCTTCTCGCCAAGGGCGTCCTCCGAGTACCAATTGCGCTTTTCGGCCTTCACCTCGTGTCCCATCGAGCCGCGGAAATGGCGGTAATTGTCGGTTCCCACACCCGAAAGATATACATTTACGTGCGGTTTGTTGCTCACGCGGAATGAAGTCAGCAGCACCACGGCGATAAACGCCACGATAACCACCATCAGATACATGGAGTCCTTGCCAATAACGTACGGCACGCGGCCAAACACCATGGCCAAGTAAGGCGACACCAGGCCGCTCGAGATGAGCGGGAACGCCACGCAGCAAAGAATCAGCAGCGCGGCGATGGTGTTGAGGGCCATCCATTCGGTCTTATGGACATTGACCTCAACGTTTTGAGCCGTGGGGTCGACGCCCGAAAGCTTGGCAAGCCACTTGCCCCAGAAGAAGAACGTCGCGGCCGAGCCAAAGGCAAGCACCATGATCATGAGTACGTTGCCGGTCTGGGCAAACGCCACCAGGGCGCCCCACTTGGACACGAGCATGCCAAACGGGGCCACGAACATGCCCATAATGCCCAGCATCATCAGACGCGTAAGGTGCGGCATGCGGCTGAACATGCCGTCCATGTCCTCGATATTGCGGCTGCCGATATGATGCTCGGCCGTGCCCACGCACAGGAACAGCAGCGACTTTGCCACCGTATGGAACAGGATCAGGAAGATCGCGGCCCACACGGCCTCGGGCGCGCCGACGCCCAGGCAGGCGCTGATAAGGCCCAAGTTGGAAATGGTGGAGTACGCGAGCACGCGTTTGGCGTTGCTCTGCGAGATGGCCATGAGGGCAGCGAGCAAAAACGTGATGGCACCCACGCTCGTGACCATAAAGCCAGTCACGGGATAGATGGCATAGAGCGGGCTCAGCTTGACCATCAGGAACACGCCGGCTTTGACCATGGTTGACGAGTGCAGCAGGGCGCTCGTGGGCGTGGGGGCAACCATGGCACCCAATAGCCAAGTGTGGAACGGCATCTGTGCGGCCTTGGTGAGTGCGGCGAGCGACAGCAGAACGACCGGCATCACCAGCAGCGCGGATTGCGCGGTTCCGGCGCCGGAAAGCTCGATCATGCCCGAGATGGTCAGCGGCATGCCGTTAACGTGCAGGTACATGAGTCCGGCCAAAAACGCGATGCCGCCCAGCATGTTGAGGATGATCTGGGTGAAGGCGTTTTTTATGGCCTCGGGCGTGCGCGTGTAGCCAATCATGAGGAACGAGCACACGGTGGTGATTTCCCAGCCACAGAACAGCCACTCAAGGTTGTCGCTTGTCACGATGACGAACATGGCCGAGAGGAACAGGAACATAAGCGCCAGGAACTGCGGGCGTCGGTCGGGCGCCGCCTGCCCGCGCAGCGCTGCCTCGTGCTCGTCGTGGGCCTGGAAGTCCTTCATGTAGCCCAGGGCGTACACGCAGATAAGGCTGCCGACAATACCGACGGCAAGCACCATGATCACACTCATGTAATCCAGGTAGAGCGGCGTGGCGGTGACAACCTCGGCTGCGGGCAACGTCATAGCAGCGAAGGCAACCGAACCCACCAGCTGCACCACGCCGAGCACCGTGGTGAGCGTGCTCTTATATTTACGCGCGTTGTACAGGATGACGGCGCACAGGATCACGTCGATGACGGAGCTGATGATCGAGAGCACATGCGAGGTGCCGGGGGCAACCTCAAAGCTCTGCGGACCCGTGCCAAAAAACATGACGGCGACTACAACTGTCACCGCCATAATAATGCCGGAGCCTATGAGCCCCGCCGCATCGCGGGCGCGGTCACCGCGCGCGAGCAGCATGCCCAGCGCCGGTACCAGCGGAAACAGGGTAAGGAAATACAGTAGCGTCATACCATCACTCCCCCATGCTAAAACGCTGCAATTGTTTAACGTTATAGCTCAATTGAGGAGTAGCGGCGGCGGGTTTTCGGTCAACTGGGGAGTTTTAGGCGTACGGGGTAAGGGCACGCCCGCATTGGAGCAGAGGGGCGGCAAGAAAAATGCGCCCCTGTGGGTGCACCATCCCGTTTGCTATTCCGCCTTTTTAACGCGCGGCTTGCGACCGCGCGACTTATCGACCAGTGCGGACTCACCGCTCTCGCGGTACTGACGGCACCAAGCCTTGACCGAAGACTCGCTAGGAATCTTGTGCTTGATCATGGCCTCGCGAACCGTTAAGCCGTTTTCCAAGCGGTCCTTGACCACGGCGAGCTTAACTTCGTACGAATAGGTGTGATGATGCGAACCGGCGTTGAGAACGGCGTCGGCACCGCCCACGGCATATGCGCGGGCCCACTGACGAGCCGTGGCCTGGGGAATGCCGAGCTCCGCGGCGAGGGCGCGATGACCGACCCCCTCTTGGAGGACCTCGACGGCGCGCTGCCTAACCTCGGGCGCATGCGTGCGAGTCCTTGTTGCTTCCGACATACCTGCCACTTCTTAGCCTTAACCGTTAATCTGCTTTTTTACGTGCATGTTAGATAGTAGCATTTTACTGTTTGCTCAAAGCAGTTAATTAAAATAGACGCGGCGTTATCTGGGCATTTGGCACCAATTTACGACATTTCTTTATCGATTATTTACGCTGGTAGCTGACTCGCAGCCAATCGTCATTCGCCTGTCAACAAAATTGACACCTCTTTATGTCCTTTGGCATAGAGGATATAGTTATTAACCCCTCCCCCAATAATTTTGAGTAATCGGCAAGGCAGTAGACGTCCTTACTCCTCATGATTACCGCGCATTGCCATCCACCGAAGCAAAACAAAAAGGGCGGGGCCTGCTGCGCTTGCAGGCCCCGCACCGGTTGACACCCGACGGGACACAGCCGGGCGAGGCGGATCCGTGCTACCGCCCCGCCTGGCCGCGATGTTCAACTACAGCTCGTTGGCCGCGTGATACGCCGTGCGAATGGCGCTCGCAATGTCGGCGGTGCGCTCGCCCGAGCAGTCGCCCACGCAGGTCACGGGCACCGTCACGCCATCCAGGTCAAACGCGTTGGCCTTGGAGCCCACGGCCATCACCACGTAATCGCAGGCGATCTTCACCGGCTCCTCGGGGCCGTCCTCGGTGGTGTGCACGGCCTCCACGCCCTCGTCGGTAACGGCGGTCAGGCGGGTCTTAACGTGCTGTTCCACGTTGTGGGCGGCGAAGTCGCTCATGATCAGCGGCAGAATGGTCTCGGACTCGCCCGCGGCAATCTTGTCGAGCATCTCGACGATCGCCACCTCGCAGCCGTGCTGCAGCAGGTACTCGGCAGTCTCGGTGCCCACCAGGCCGCCGCCGATAACGGCGACGCGGCCGCTGAGCTCCGCCTTGCCGGCCAGCACGTCCCAGCTCGAAACGACCTTCTCCGAATCGGCACCCGGAACGGGGATGACCACGTCGTGCGCGCCCACGGCCACAATCGCGGCGTCGGCGGCGTTGAGGTCCGCGGGGCTAGCGGCGTGGTTGAGCTCAACCTTCACGCCCAGGCCGGGCAGAATCTTCTCGTAGTACTCCACCGAGCGCATGATCTCGTCCTTGCGCGGAGGCGCGGCCGCCAGCACAATCTGGCCGCCCAGATGATCGCTCGCCTCGTAGACGGTCACGTCGTAGCCGCGCTTGGCCGCCACGCGCGCGGCCTCCAGGCCGGCAATACCGCCGCCCACCACGGCGATCTTCTTGTCACCCTCGCCCGGCTTAATGGCGACGGTCGCCTCGTCGCCGTTCTCGGCATTGAGCACGCACGAGATGTACTTGCGGTTTTGAATCGCGTCGACGCAGCCCTTGTTGCAGTTGAGGCACTCGCGGATGGGCTCGCCCGTGGCGGCCTTGAGCGCAATATCGGGATCGCACATGAGCGAGCGGCCGTACGCGACGATGTCGGCCGAACCGTCTTCCAGGATCTTCTCGCCCGCCTCGACCGAGACAACGCGGCCGACGGTTGCCACCGGCACGGAGACCAGGGCCTTGACGCGCTCTGCCACGGGCAGCGTCCAGTTGTAGGGCATGGCGCCCATGGGCGGAATGGTGTCGCCCATGTTGCCGGTGTGGTTGGCCTGTGCAACCTGAATCATATCGATGCCGGCGCCCTCGAGCAGCTTGGCAAACTCGCAGGCCTCGTCGGGCTGCAGGCCGCCCTTGCCGCGCGGTGTGCCGTCGGGGTTCTCCATGATCACGGGGAGCTTGTACTCCACCATCAGCTCCGGCGCGGCCTCTTTAATGGCGGCGACGACCTCGAGCGCGTAGCGGACACGGTTCTCGAACGAGCCGCCGTACTCGTCGGTGCGCTGGTTGAGGATGGCCGAGCACAGCGAACCCACCAGGCGGTCGCCGTGGACCTCGATGGCGTCGATGCCAGCCTGCTGCGCGCGGGCGGCCGAGGCAGCGATGGCCTCCTTGATCTGGGTGAGCTGCTCTACGCTCGCCTCGTTCACAAAGTGCTGCATGTCGTGGTGCAGCTTGGCGTAGGCCTGATTGCGAATCTCGTTGGACTCGGCCATCTTGGCGGCAAAGGTCTCCTCGTCGCCGGCGGCTTTGGCCTCCTGTGCGGCCTTGGCGGCAGCCATGGAACCCATGACCATGCGGCCGACGCCGGGCACGTCGTACTCGGGGTGGAACAGCTGCAGCGCGACCTTGGCGCCGTGTTTGTGAACGGTGTCGGCCAGCGCCTTAAACGTGGGGATCTGGACGTCGGTCGCCAGCTTGGGCGTGGGGCTCGCGGTCATAACGGGAGCGACGTCGCCGATGACGATGTAGCTCACGCCGCCACGGGCCAGGCGCTCGTAAAAAGCCAGGCTGCGCTCGCCAATGGAACCGTCGCGCTCCTCGTAGCCGGTGGTAAGCGGCGGGAACATAATGCGGTTTTTGAGCTCAAGGGGGCCAACCGTAATGGGTTGAAGCAGCTTGGACGCAGGTGTGGTCATGGACATTCCTCTCTTGTAGGCGCGGCGGCGATGTTGCCGCGTAGTTGTCTAGAGGATATGACATGGAAGTGCAGCAGCACAACGGAAATCGGCGGATAGCAGGTAGCGGCAGGTGGATGGGGCGGGGCGGCCCGTCGGTTTGTCTCGATCTGTAACAGTTAGGCCCACTTTTGGCCTCCACCTGTTACAGATCGAGACAAACCAAAACCGTCCCGGCGGAAAATCTCAATCTGTAACAATTACAGACCAAAACCAACCCTAACTGTTACAGATCGAGACAAACCAATCCCGTCTGCCGAAAGATCTAGATCTGTAACAGTTACTCGGCAAAATGGGCCCCAGATGTTACAAATCGAGACAAACGGGACCCACCTGCAAGATAATCTCAATCTGTAACAACAACTCGGCAAAATCCGTCCCTCGTGTTACAGATTTAGACAAACGGAGACCGTCCTGCCGAAAGATCTCAATCTGTAACACCTAGCCGCCCAAATCGGGTCCACCTGTTACAGATCGAGATTATGTTTGAGAGGCTGAGAGCAGAGGCCCGAGCGAAAAAGCGGACAGGCCGACGGCATCGCCCCGCCGTCATATCGAGGGCCACAGCAACCCGAGCGCGTGTCAACCCCGCAATTCCGGACATTTCATCCCTTATCCGGCTCCTCCTCCTTTCCTCCAGGATGCCCGGACGGCAAGATTCGGAACGTCCCCTCAATATCCAAACTTCACGCAAGCCTAATGCGAATAGAGACAGACCTGGCAAATCAAGACACGGCTAGCCACTCGCACCCAAAGCCATTTGCCTAAAAATGAATACCGTTGACCGAAATGGAAATACGGTAACAACGAAAAAGACTAGTCAAGCTCGTTTTAAGCACCGTTTGTTCCAGCCCGCCCCAATTGCAGACATCCCAACTATCATGAATCCAGTAAACAGAGGCGGACATCAACATCCAACGCCGGCAAGCATGCGGGTGCCTCCTCTGCCTAAGGGGCAAACCCCCGAGATTAGTTAGGAGAGGGGAAGAGATGGATAAAGTCAAAACGGCCTTCCAGAACTTTGGCCGCGTTATCGTCGACCCTATTTTGTACCTTTCGGTAACGGGCATCATTTTGGCCATCGCCACGGTATGCTCGCTCGGCAGCGGAGTTGTCGCGGATCTGGGCACGCTGCTCTCCGCGGCAACCAACTCCGCGGTGATCGGCAACCTGCCGGTGATTTTCGCAGTCGGCCTAACGGCAGGCTTCGCAAAGAAGCAAAAATCCAACGCGGCAGTGTTTGGACTTATTAGTTACCTCATGTTCCTGTATGTCAACAACGCCTACCTGACGCTCACCGATCAGCTGGCAAAAGCCGGCGCGATGGGTCTGTATGGCACTGGCCAGGCAACGGTACTGGGTCTTCAAGTTACCGATGTCAACGTCTTCGGCGGCGTACTCATCGGATGTTTCTGCGGTTGGCTCTATAACAAACTGATCGACGTAAAGGTATCGGACTATATCCGGATTTACGGCGGACCCCGCCTGGCACTTCTGGCGATGATCCCGCTGAGCATTGTCTTTGGCATCGGAGCGACTGTCGTGTGGCCCCCTATCGCCAACGCCATCAGCAACGCGTCTTCATTCATCGCAGCCTCGGGCGGTCTGGGCGTTTTCATTTACGGCTTCCTGAACCGCGTCCTCGTACCTCTCGGCATGCACCACTTTATGTGGATGCCGTTTGACTACTCCGCGATTGGCGGCACGGCGGTCGTCGCCGGCCAGAGCGTTTCCGGCGCAGCAAACATCTTCTATGCCGAGCTTCCCCATATCGCCGACGGATCCCTCACCACAGTCGACCCCTCTGTCCGCTTTGCCATGTTCGGCTTTGGCAAGGAATTCGTAACCCTTGGCACCGTGCTCGCAATGATTGCAACTTCCCGTCCGGAGAATCGAAAAGCCGTCGCAGCCATGCTGGTGCCAATTTACATCACCGCCATGCTCTCCGGCATCACTGAGCCGCTCGACTTCATGATCCTGTTCGCGTCTCCGATTCTCTGGGTTGCCTACAGCCTGTTCTACGGACTGGGCGAGATGCTCCTGTTTGTCCTGGGAGTCCGCTTGCTTAACATGTACGGTGGCATCGAGCTGCTCACGCTCAGCCTGCCTTTGCCAATGGGCGTCACCAAGTTCCCGATTTACATCGTCTTGGGCATCGTGTTTGCCGCCGTTTCGTTCGTCGTGCTGGCGATGGTGATCAAGAAACTCAACCTCATGACGCCCGGTCGTTCTGCAGAGTGGTCTGCCGAGGTCTCTGGCGATGCCAACGCTCTCGAGTCTTCCGGAACGCCGGAAGTCGACGCAAAACAGCAGGAGATGGTGCAAAACATCATCGACGGCCTTGGCGGTAAGGACAATATCAACACCATGGGCTGCTGTATGACTCGCCTCCGTGTCGAGGTCAAGGATCCCAACAAGGTCAACGAAGAGATCATCAAGAAGGCTATTGACAAGGGCTTATTTAAGAACGGCACTAATGTCCAAATTATCGTGGGAACCAACGTGCACTCCGTCTACGACCTGCTTCGTCCCATCCTTAATCTGGAAGATTAACAGTCGCCTGATCGACAGACGACAAGCAAGGAGACCTCATGTTGACCAAAACGTTACATTCAATCCGAGGCATGTTCGAACGCTTGCTCAACATGTACAAAGAAAAGTCGACAAGGGGTCTTCTCGCTCTGATGGCTGCATTCGTATGCGGTTTTATCTGGCCACTCCTTGGTCTACTCGCTGCGGTTTGGACCCGGCATTCAGGAAAGCACGCGGATGCGGGCAGCGTTGCGGGCATGGCGGCCGTTATCAACATCGTTACTTACTTCATACAGATAGCGACCAGGATTGTCTGCGGCTCGATTTGATTTGAAAGGCATGAACAACATGAACGGATACAAGATTGTAATCTGCGGCGGCGGCAGCACCTATACCGCCGGTATCGTCAAAGACCTGATTGATCAAAAGGACGAACTGGGGATTCGTGAGCTTTGGCTCTATGACATCGACAAGGAACGCCAGGACACGGTCGCTGTGGTGGTTAAGGCAGTTATCGATGACCTTGCTCCCGAGATTCCCCTGCATGTAACTGTCGACCCCAAAGAAGCATTTACAGATGCGAACTTTGTTATGGCGCAGATGCGCGTGGGCGGGCTCAAGATGCGTATCCAAGATGAGCAGATCAGCCTGCGCCATGGCGTAGTCGGCCAGGAGACCTGCGGAGCAGGTGGCATGGCCTATGGCATGAGGACCATCTTCCCCATGTGCGAGCTTGTCGATTTCTGCGAGGAGTACGCCTGCAAGGACTACTGGATCGTCAACTACTCCAACCCCGCTGCCATCGTAGCCAAGGCGATGCACAAGCTACGTCCAAACGCTCGCATTCTCGACATCTGCGATATGCCAGTAGAGATTGAAGCCCGCATGGCGGAGATTTTGGGCTGCGAACTCAGCGACATTGAAGTCGACTACTTCGGCCTCAACCACTTTGGGTGGTTTACCAACGTGCGTTGCAAGGGCGTCGACGTTACAGACAAGCTCAAAGAGCATGTGCGTAAATTCGGCTACATTTCCGAGGCAAGCCTCAATGACGCCTTGGTAAAGGACCCCGATTGGGCCCATACCTTCAAGAATGCGGCGACGATTTCCACGCTATTCCAGGATTACCTCCCCAACACCTATTACCAGTACTACCTGTTGCCCGATGCCTGCGTGGAATACATGGACATCAATAACACGCGTGGCATGCAGGTCGTAAACGGCCGCGAAAAGCGGATCTTTGATGCTTCTGCGGCGCTTAAGCGCGGTGAAAAGGTCGATCTCACGCAATTCTATGTAGGCGTCCACGGCAGATTCATTGTCGATGTCGTCAAGTCTCTAGCGCATGACCTGCGACATCGCCAGCTGGTAATTGTGCCCAATAATGGCGCAATCGAGAATCTCTCGGACGACGCGACCGTCGAGATTCCGGCGTACATCACCGATCGAGGAGCCGAACCGGTCCGCGTCGGGAAGATCCCCCGCTTCTACAAGGGCCTTATCGAACAGCAGGATGCCTGCGAAGGCCTTGTGGTCGAAGCCGTTATCGAAGGCTCCTACCAGAAGGCACTCGAGGCCTTCACCCTCAATCGCACGATCCCCTCAGCGCGCGTGGCTAAGGAAGTCTTGGACGACATGATTGAGGCGAACAAGGGCTATTGGCCTGAACTGAAGTAGAGAAACCATCCAAATAGCAAAAGCACAAAAGGTGGCCTCAAGGCAAAAATGCTTTGGGGTCACCTTTTGTATGACTAAATCTCCGCAAAGCTCGTAAAGATGAACGAATCGGCCTCGTGTTTTACACGATAGTTCTCTTGATAATCCTGATTGAATATAAGCGAATAAATAACCTGAAGCGTATACGTGAGCGAGATCATGGAAGAGTAATTGGCAACCTTTCCAATCACGCGCTCTGATTTTGGAATGAGCAGGACAGTATCGCATTGCCTGGCGAGCGCCGAATCAGAAAACGCCGTGATTAAACACGGCTTGATTCCGCGCTCGGAAAGAGCGGCGGCGTATTTGGAATAATCATAGTGAATGCCGCTGTAGCTTAGGAATAAAAACAGGTCGCCGGGCCTACCGTTCTTAACGTGCAGTGTCTGCAGGCCCCCGTCGTCTGCCATGGTGACATGACGATCGAGCTTGAGAAGATTGTTGCGAAAGATACATCCCGCCAGATAGCTTTCCCCTTTAGCAAAGATGTAAATTCGCGGGGCGCTAAGAACTGCCTTGGCGATTATGCTCAATTTGGCGCTATCGAGCTCAATTTTCGTTTGATCTATGACGCCCTTCAAGAGATTTGCAAGGTTGCCCTCGATGGCCTCAATTGAATCGGTACTGCCAAAAGGACGATTGTGATCGACAGTGGCAGCCAGAAGATAGTCTCCGCTTATCTCCTGGATGAGCTGCATGATCAACTCTCGATAGCCGCTTAGGCCCAATTTCTTACAAAAGCGGATGATAGTCGCGTTCGAAGTGTAAGTCTCCTGTGCGAGCTTTGCCATAGTGAGGGTCTTAAGGTCGCCGGTATGATTGAGCAGATAGGTAGCAATGGCTCGGTCGGTTTCATTAAAAGACGCGCTGTTACGCAGGCTGTCAAGAATCATGGTCGCTCCGATCGCTTTAGTTTGTCACTTAATTATGTCATTATCAAAACGACGGGCAGCTCTTCATACGCTGACTTACGCCCTGCAATCTCTCTTCTGATATTCCGCATGCTTCGGCAACATTAATTGGGAGGAGCGTGTCACTCAGTTCCTAGAGAACAAATGCGAAGAGGTTCGATTGCCTGAGTTCACTGCCCGCCTTGAGGCAAAGAGACGGCCCCGGCCAAGCTCCATGCGGATTTGAGGCAGCATGGTGCTTGTCTGTCGGCATCCTACAACCTGTAATCCATACTCCCCCGTTTCTGTGCTGAGAAGAATAGGCGGGGTTCCAAGGGGACACGTCCCTTTGGCGCGCAGGGGTCCGGGGATGGCGCGGTCCATCCCCGCCACTATTATTAAGCTAAGGACCGCCGAAACTCCTCCCAATTGGAGTTTATCGGTCGATAAGTCAAGCCGACCGGCCCGCGATTATCAATGGTTTATTTGCTTCACATAATAAATTGACTCAGGATTCACCCGCAATTCACCCGCAAAGTAAACCGATAAAGAAAAAGCTCGGAAGCAATTTTGCTTCCGAGCTGCAAGTTCTTGGTCGCGGGGGCAGGATTTGAACCTACGGCCTCCGGGCACCCTTTTCAAATTCTAGTTTCCCGAGGTCACACGCTGTATCATCCCAGCTCAAACCCTATTTTTCGACCAAAACAGTGTCACTCGGTATCACGTAAAATCACGGAAAATCACGCTCATACATATTACCATACAGATTACCTCGAACCCCTAGGTCGTACGGAGCATGTCCACCAAAACGGAGACGTTGGTCGTATCCGTATAGTAGCTGCGATTCACCTCGGGGCTGTGCCCGAAATACGCCGAGCGAATCAAATCGGGAACGCCTCTCTGCATCCACTCGGTGTTGAGGGTCGCGCGCCAGACATGGGTCGAGACCTTATCGAGAAGGGGTATGTCCAAGGTGTCTGCCAACTCGTGATAGAGCTTCTTAATGGCATGCTGCGCGTTGTTGATGTCCCACGCGCTGCCAGGAGCCGCGGGGGCGGGGAACAGCAGCGCGCCTGGTTCGGCCCCCGCTCTTTCCAGCCGCGCCCTCATGCGCTCGGCAACGCGCTCGTCAAGGATGGGGATGGTACGCCCACGATGGGTCTTTGACACCTCGGTCGTCACGGTGACACTAAGCAAGCCGTCCTTGTCCTCAACGTTCGCGCGGCTGAGCAGTCTCGCCTCGTTGATGCGAAGCCCCGTCACTGCCTGCAGCAGCGTGATCTCAACGACAGCGCGGCGCAGATTGCGCACATCCTCAACGGTATAGCGCCCTCTTTTCGGCGGATTTACATCATTGGGGTCAATCGCAAGCAGGTATTCGAGCACGCGCCCGCGCTCCTCCGGCGTGAGCGCCTGTCCGCCCGGAGCCTTGTTTGTCATGCGGCACTCAGGCAGGCGCGGCCTGAAGCTCTTGAGGGGGTTGTGGGCGATTACCTCGTCGCGTACCAAAGGCTCAAGAACATATTTGCTCACCGTCTTTTGGCAATGCTTGGCGGTAGAGGTGCCGTGGCGCCTTGCCATCCCCTCCAAGATGCCTTCGAGGTTGCGCGGGCGAACCGCGTCCGCGATGCGAAAGCCCCCAAACGCCTCCGCCGCGAGATTGAGCACGTGGCAGTATTTATCCCGTGTTCGGGGTCGCAAGATGGAATCATCGGTGCGCTCGATTCCGGGGATTACCTCTTTGCGGATATAGTCGCGCATGCTCGACGAGCCCTTCCAAGGAGTGCTGCCCCCGCCTGTTGCGAGAATTTCCTCAGCTTGGGCATGAGCGCGGCGGCGCAGCTCGCCTTTGGTGCACTTCCCCTTGGTCGTCTTCTTGATGAGACGCCCGTTCAGCAAGCGCATGCTCCACTGCATGCGATAGCCACCGTCGGGCGTCGGCGTAATCTTTGCGCGGTCAATGCTTGTCTCTCCAAGCTCAAGGGCGACGCGGGACATGTTTCACCTCCCTTCCTTTGCGTCGCCTATCGGCGAGCATCTCCGCTCGCCTTTACCTGATGTTCGACAATCCAGTCCTGCACGTCGCTCACGCGATACATCACAGGGGAGCGCTTCTTGCCCAGGCGAATGTACGCAGGCCCTCGGCCCTTGCAGCGCCAGTTCGCGAGCGTGCGAGAGCTGATGCCCAGCACGAATGCGGCCTCTTTTGAGTCGATGAGAAAAATGGAATCGGTTTCGTTTGTAGCCATGACTGCCTCCTGGCAACAGGCACAGCCGCAATAGCGGCGTGCATCCTGGCCAGAAGGCGCTCCCATCGGATGCGATACGCACATCCGCGCTTCCTGACATGCGGGAATCGGCGAAACCCAATTCGCGCGTCCCGCGAGCCGACCTGCAGCGGTCTTTTGGCCTTGCCCAGCCCGAGCAGGGGTTTGGTGCATCGGACATGGCGTGGGGAGGCTCTGTTTCCCCGAGGCAGCCTCTTAAGGCGTCATGGGAGACGCCACCTGCATCCAGTGGTTAGCGCTCCGAGAAGACGGAAGCGCCAGAGCACGAGGCCTCAAACGGCCTGATGACATCTTACCCCGCTGTGCCATTCTTGCCAAACGGGGAAAATGTCGCTTGATTTTAGGCACATCGCCCGGGAAGACCGATGCTGAGGGCAACGAGAGAGACGCGCCCGTTTTCACGCCGCGTTTTTCGGAAAACAGTTCCATAAAGTCACCATAAGCGGCAGGGCAAGCCCCGCACTTGCAACGCACGCTCGCACGCTCCTCATCCCGTCGTTGCATGATCGGGGCGACGCCGTTGCGGCCTCGCGGCAGTCTTGCGGCAGGGCTTTTCAGGCCCGAACTGCCATCCCAAACCCCCGCCCGCAGGCTCGCAACGCGGGACTGGCAACCCTGGCAGCCCCTCCCGCCACCGCAAAACGGGTAGCGGTGGAAGAAGACGTACACGAAAAGGCAGGGGACGGTCTTACCTGTGTCCATGTACTATTTAGGCTGCCAGGACTGCCAGCGCCCTCTCAGCCCCCATCGCCTCAGAAGGAAGGGCGGCAGGAAGTCGCCGCGCCGACCCCTGCCGCGCACCTGCCAAACCTGCCGTGCGCCACCTTCTCCGCCGCGGCGTCCTCACTTCACGAAAACAGCACACCGACTTTCCGCTCATTTATGAACAGAAAGCCCTTCTACCTGCGCTTTTGCAGATAACGAGGTCTTCTCAGTCACCGAATGTCACGGTAAAACATTCTAAAAACACCGCGAAAGATTCGGAGGAGAAGCCATGGGACAGACGTATAACGAGCTTATAAGAACCGTGACCGAAGACTATCTTGGGGGCATCGACATGGACAGCATCCCGTCCCCAGAAACCATTGAGAATGAGCTGCTCCAAGCCACCAACAACGCCATTGAGAGGTACAACCTCGGTCCTCGTGACGAAAATGCCCCAATCGGCGCAAAACTGAAGGACGCCTACCCCGACCAGAAGCCGCCGGGAGAGCGCCTCAAGAAGCTCAGGGAGCTTCTGCCCCTCCAGATTGCGCTTGCCATCAAGTGGCTCCACCACGCCAAGCTCATCTGCTGGGCGGCAGACGAGGGGGACGGAAACTACGACGTGGGCGTGTACCAGTCGGAGGGGGACGCCAAGGGCGTCTACGACACCAGAAGCGACAACCTCACGCGGCTTATCCGCCGCTATGACGCAACGATCAGCAAACGCAACGTCGATGAGGTCGTTGCGATCTTGCGCGCGGTGTGCGAGGTGGTGTCCCCCTGCACCAAACCCGACCTCGTCGCCGTGAACAACGGCCTGTACGACTATGGCAACAAGATTCTCATGGACTTCGACCCCGAGCTGGTGTTCACCTCCAAAATCGGGACGGACTTCGTGGAAGACGCCCCCAATCCCGTCATCCGCAACAACGAGGACGGCACCGACTGGGACGTGGTGACGTGGATGGACGAGCTTTCCGACGACCCCAAGGTCGTGGAGCTTCTTTGGCAGGTTCTCGGTGCGGTCGTGCGCCCCAACGTCGACTGGAACAAGAGCGCGTGGCTGTACTCGACCCTCGGCAACAACGGCAAGGGGACGTTTTGCACCCTCGCCCGCAACCTCTGCGGCAAGGGGGCGTGGGCGTCCATCCCCATCAAGGCGTTCGGGGACGACTTCAAGCTCGAATCCCTCACGCGCGTCTCCGCCATCATCACCGACGAGAACGACACGGGCACCTACCTGGACGATGCGGCGGCGCTCAAGTCCATCATCACGGGAGACCCGTTCTTGATGAACCGCAAGTTCAAAGACCCGCGCTCGGTGAAGTTCCGAGGCTTCATGATTCAGTGCATCAACTCGCTGCCGAAGCTTCGCGACAAGTCGGAGTCTCTGTACCGCCGCCTTCTGGTGATTCCCTTCGAGAAGCGCTTCGAGGGCTGCGAGCGCAAGTACATCAAGGGCGACTACCTGAACCGACCCGAAGTCCTCGAATACGTGCTCCACCGCATCCTCGCAAAGACCGATTACTACGAGCTTGACGCCCCCGAGGCGACGTGCAGGCTCCTTGCCGAGTATCGCGAGGTGAACGACCCCGTGCGCCAGTTCCTCGACGACATCCTGCCGCAAGTCACTTGGGATTTGCTCCCCTGGCAGTTCCTCCACGACCTGTACCGTCACTGGTCGCGGCGCAACAACCCCTCGGGAAGGGTTCAGTCCAAGCAGGTCTTCGTCAAGGAGGTCAAGGCGCTCCTGCCCCAGCACGGCATCGGATGGAGCTCCACCCAAAACCCCGTCCGCGCCCCCTCAAAGATGGGCTGGCCCGAACCGCTCATCTTGGAGTACGAAGTGACCGAGTGGATGAACAGAGCCTATTGCGGGTCCGACACCGACCGCCGGTGCATGCCCGCCAGCATCAAGGAGCGATACGAGGGGCTGGTGCGAGACGTCCCGCAAGGCGAGCCGTAAGCCAACCCGCAGCCCGCTGAACCTCATGATGCAGGCCGCCGCGAAAGCGAAGCGATCTGCCCCGCACCGCAGGGGTAGTCGCTTCGATCACGGCGGCATCCACTGTCTCGATAGGGACGGACGGCTTTTCGCCTCCGTCCCTTTTCATGTGGCGCTCCGCCGGCACCCAAGCCCGCTGGCGTACGTCCTGAGACGGCATCTGCGAGCGCCTTGCGCTCGCAGCGTTTGCGACCCTAAGGTCGCGTCGAGGGGGACTGTCGGCTATGCCGACCGCAGCGCACGCTGCGTCAGTCCCCCTTATGCCCTTTTGCCTTTTTTGCCCCCGAAGCGTATAGCGGAGGGAGCCAAGGCGATTTCTCCTGATATATGGCGTGAAACGCCGTAGAAAACAAGGCGTGTTTCAGGGGTTGAATTTGTCGAAAATTGCGACAGTTGTAGAAAGCACTTCGGCAAGCCCCATAAACGGGGCAATCTTCTCGGAGTTTTTCTACAAGTCCAGGCGTAAAGTGACGACGTGTAGAAAGTGCGTCTTGAGTGTCCGCGAAGCAAAAAAATAAAGGGCGCAGCGATTGTTTCGCTGCGCCCTTCGGCGTCTTTTCAGTCGTAGATTGTCGGAGCGGGCACGAGCTGCCAAGCCGTGCCTAGATGATTTACCCCAAGGACGTACAGGTCAAGCTCCTCGTCGTAGAACACCGGCTCGCCCGTGTGTCCCATGACAAACGACGGGTCCTGTATGATGTACCACTGGAAAATCTCCTCCCATGGCGCCCAGTCCCCACTTACAAGCTCAAGCGGGCGTTTTGCCATCTCGTTTGCGAGCACCATGTTCCCGCACGTCTCGGCGAGGTCGGCGTAGGTCTTGATGCCGTAGTCACTCATCGCTTTTCCCCTCCGCTTCCCGCTCCTCGATTCGCTTGAGGTATTCCGCCACGCAGTAGCGCATGGTGCGCAGGGCCTCGCAGTCGATGCTCTCCGCGAGGATGTCCCCGTCGAGGACGACCTCGCCCAGCGCGTTCACGAACCGCCACTCCATCACGTTGTCGATGCGCTTGAGCACGTCCTTCAGGGTGCCGCTGTCGCGCATGGGGGCGTTGCCGTCCACCTTCGACATGCGCTCAAGCTCCTTGGCCTTCGCCGAGCAGATGCGGGCGGTGCGCCTGAGCACCTGCGCCCTCCACATGGCCTCCTCCTGGGGGCTGCTGGGTTCAAGACGCTCCCTGTCCATCGTGTACCTCCTTATCTCCGTTTCAGAGGCACCCGACGCCGCAGGCGTCTTTCACGCATGCCCATCCAAAGCCCAGCGAAAGACCCTCGAAAGACCTCCGCAGGGGCTCTGTTCGGACAGGGGCGCGAAATGGGCTCAGCACAGCCCAGCGAAAGACCTTCGCAGGGGCTTTGTTCGGACAGGGGCGCGAAAAGGTCTCAGAACAGCCCACCGAAAGACCTCGAAAAGCCCTTCAAAGGCCGGTGCGCTGTTGCTGATCCTGTTTCGCGGTATTCCGGAGCATCTGGGCAAAAAACAAGGGGAGCACCCGCTATACGGATGCTCCCCTTGTTCGGGAAACGGACACCTGCACGCGACCGAAAGGGAGCGCGCGGGTCTGTGAGGGCTATGCCCGAACACAGCACGTGCCGTGATGGTCTCGTCGTTACTGACGAGCACCACATCTCACTTGCGTGAGATGGGAACCCATCGGTTGCGGGCGTCGGTGCCCACTTGCATGGGCACGCCACCCGTTACTGACGAGCACCGCACGAACTGCAATACACGTAGTCCACGTAGGATTCGGTCGTGTAGGAACCATGGTCTTCTTCGTGAGAGCCGGTAGGGACGCGCTGTGTCTCGTAGACGGTTTCCATGCGATAGTTACCGAAGTAACCCTGCTTAATGAGTTCAACGGCATGCGCTTTAGCCACGCTTGAGTCTGTGGTTGCGAAACCGTCCTCTGCGAAGATATATCGCGTGCCGACAGGTACCTGCTGGTCTGTGTAGTCGGTCACGGTTACGATGTTCGGAATCCAGACTTGCTTGGTCGCGATGTGGTCCTTCCAACTGTGACTGTGCGCAGGCTTGGAAGGCTGGCTGGAAGAAGAGCCAGAGTTACCGGCATTGCCGGAACCAGAGTTCGAAAAACCAGTGTTGGAAGACTGGGAACCAGAGTTGCTCTTGTTGCTGTCAGCCTTGGCATTGTCGTTCTTGGCAGACGGGGTCGTCTGTGCAGGCTTGTCGTTGACATCGACGTCCTTGTCGGCGTCAGTCGCCTCCTGCTTGGTCTTGTCGCTCGCGTTCGGGTTCTTGGCGACGTTGCCGTCGAGCTTGTCGAGGATGCCCGTGCCCGCATCGCCCTTCAAGGTCTCGTCACCCTTCTTGATGGCGTCCTTGGTCTTGTCGACGATGTCGGCGAGCATATCGTCGGTGACCTTGTCGGCGGGAATCTGCGCCATGGGGCAGTTGACGGCAGGCGCGGTCTTCGCGTCGGCGTCGACGGTGATGTCGACGGGAGCGCCCGTGTCGTAGATGTCGAAGGCGGAACCGTCGGAGTTGACGGGGCTGACGAAGCTCACGGTGTAGTCGCCCTCGGCGAGCGCGACCGTGGAAGTGCCCTTGTTGCCGTCGGCATCAGAGGCCACCGCGTGGTAGAAGTCCACATCGTTGCCCTCGATATGGGCGATGGCGGGCGTGGAGTTCTCGTCCCAGCCGTGGTCGGCCGTGACGCTGAGGGTCACATCGACGGTTCTTGACTCCTGCTGTTCTGGTTGTTGCTCGGACGTTGCGAACGCCCCGCTTGCCACGGCTATCGCAACGACAATCGCAACAATCGATGCAGCGGCTATCGCTGCGACTTGGGGCTTATGCGAGCGCGCCCACTGGGATAATCCGTTCATTATCCATCCCCTTTTCTTTCATGGTGGTTTCGAGTTGCCTCGTTATGTCAACCGCGTCATTACTTAGCGCTTTCCCATCGCGCGAGCCATCCAGTCGAGGTTGCCGCTCGCACTGGCGGTGTTCGCGTTTATCTGCTGAGCCTGATTGAGAATCTGCCCCTGCATGAACAGGTTGCCTATTTGCAGCATGTTGCCGATGCGCTGCTGGTTGAGAATCTGCTGCTGGCCCGCTTCCATGCGGCGCTGGTGCATCTCGGTCTCGTAGAGGTTGACCATCTCCTGTACGGTGGTGGCGCGATGGTTGCGCACGGCAGCAAGGAAGAAATCCACGGCTTCGATGCTGTCGTAATCCATGGGGTACCACGGGGCGACCTGCGAAGCCCATTGCTGCTGTACGGCGAAAATCTCCTGCTTGGTTTGCTCGATGCTCTGGGCTAGGGCCTGGTTGTTGGCTTCAACTCGTTGGTTGCTTTGGTCAATCGCGGCATTTCTCTGGGAGCGGCTTTTGTCCGCCGTCTTCGCTATGACCTTGTATAGAATCGCACCGATGATAGCTGAGACGATGAGGTTCACGATATTCCAGACCGCCAATTGAAGCTCCGTGCCTCCCATCGAGAAGAACGGAAGGGTAGGGAGATACGTTATCACCTTAAGTGGCGTGCTCGTGATAAGCGTGAACGCGATAAGGAAGCCCCCGATTGCATAGAGAACAGGGTGCCTTTTAGTCTTCTTTTCCGTCTTGGCGGCAAACTGAGTGGTGAGCTGGTTGATGCGTTGCTGAAGACTGACCACGCGGTGCATCAGGTTATGAGCGATTGTGATACCCGATAGCAGGTTTTCCTGCTCGTTCATTGGCGTCATCGCATTACCTCCTGTTTTTTTGACTCACTAACGCTCTCGCCTCGTTCGTAAGAATGAGGTCTCAAACATTAACTGCATGCATGAAATACAGCCTTTCCAGTTTATTATATTTGAGGCTAATCGCCCATACGATTCAAGGCAACTTGATTTTGACGGGCGGTTAAAATGAAATACTTCGACATAGGACAGCGCATCAGGCGTTACCGCAAAGCCTGCGGGCTGTCGCAGGAGGCGCTCGCGCAAAAAGTTGGAATATCGGTAACGCACATGAGCCACATCGAAACGGGCAACACCAAGCTGAGCTTGCCCGTGCTCGCAAAGATTGCAGAGGAGCTGTCGGTAGGCACCGACGCTTTGCTCAGTGACGCCCCAAAACCCGACAAGGCGAAGCTTTCCGCCGAGGTGCAAGAGATTCTTGATTCATTCGAGATTGACGAGTTGCCCGTTGCGGTTGAGGTGCTCCGAGCGCTCAGAGATAGCCTGGCGAAACGCAGGGTCTAAGGCTTTTTTCGCTCATACATATTACCATACAGATTACTTTGGGCATTTTTGCCCCAAGGCAACGAAAAAGCCCTGAACCGTTTTACCAGTTCAGGGCTGAAATTTTGGTCGCGGGGGCAGGATTTGAACCTACGACCTCCGGGTTATGAGCCCGGCGAGCTACCAGACTGCTCCACCCCGCAATGTCTGGGCGCCTCATGTGCGCAAGAAAGAATATTACGCGGGAGTTCGGTAAACGGCAAGGAAAATCTCGTAGAGCATAATTCCTTCATATTTAAACCCCTCAGCCCCTATCACCGTAAACGAATTGCAGCCGAGCGCCGTCGACGGCACGTATACAATGGTGCGCGTCCTTTTATGCCAACACCGGGAGTAGACATGCTGCTCGCTATCGATATGGGAAATACGCAGACGGCCATGGGCCTGTTTGACGGAGACGAGCTGGTGCAGTCGTGGCGTATGCCCACCGACCGCTCCTATACCGCCGACGAGATCCACGTGCGCCTGATGGGTTTCTTTAAGATGTACGGCCTCTCGCTCGATACGGTTGACGCGATCGCCTTTGCGGGCGTGGTGCCGCAACTCTCGCGCGAATGGCACGCCGTGGCCAACCGCATCGCGGCAGACGCCATCGTCATCGGGCCGCAGACGGCCGCCGTGACCAAGCTGCGCGCGGCGCGCCCCCAGGCCGTGGGCGCCGACCGCGTAGCCAACGCCGTTGCGGCCGAGACTTTCTACGGCGCGCCGGCAATCGTGGTGGACTTTGGCACCGCGACCAATATCGACGTCATCGATGAGGACGGTTATTACATTGGCGGGGCGATTGCGCCGGGCATCCGCATCTCCATGGACGCGCTTGCCGCCCGTGCCGCCAAGCTCGCCAGCGTGCCGCTCGAGGCGCCCGAGCACGCCATCGGTCGCGACACCGAAGAGTGCATCAAGGTCGGCGCCGTGATGGGCGCCGCCGCCATGGCCGAGGGCCTGGTCACGCGCATGAAGCGCGAGCTGGGCCGCGAGGACGCCACCGTTATCGCCACGGGCGG
>DXLQ01000012.1:28456-33175 GCA_019414685.1 Collinsella sp.
CGCGCATGAAGCGCGAGCTGGGCCGCGAGGACGCCACCGTTATCGCCACGGGCGGTCTCGCCGGCATTGTCGCCGATTCGACCGATGCCTTCGACGTGGTCGACGGGCAACTCACCATCAAGGGCATCTGCGAAATCTACCGCCGCATGCAGGAGCTGGGATAGAGTAAACGCCAGGTCGCAGCAACCAGCCGCCAATCCTATTCCTCAAAATCGAAAATTTTTCAGTTTTGAGGAATAGGGTGCTGACAGCCCATTCCCCAGACAACAAGACCCTCCCCGGCAACAGCCGAGGAGGGTCTTGTTGTCATCGCTATCTTTGAGCGCGGGCGCCTCGCGTTACAGTCCGCGAATCCGTACGGCCTCGGGCGGAAACTCCTGCTCGCCGGCATCGGTCTTGATGGTCGCGCGGCCCCAGATGTCCAGGCCCGCAAACACACCGACCGCAAGCGGCAAGCCGTTGGGCGACACCGCCGCGACCTGACGACCCAACAGTGGCACCATGTCAAAGTACTCGCCCAGCACCGGAGCCAGCGGGCCGGCAGCGCCCTGTGGTGTGTTGGCGGCAACCGCCCAGGTGTCCACGCGGACCAGCACGGCGGCGGCCAATGCCTCGATCAGCGCCTCATCTGCCATATCCACACCAAGCTCACCCAGCGCCGCACGCTCAATATCAACCGTCACCGCGGCAAACATGCCCGCAGCACCGGCACCGCCGTTCACGGCAACACGCGCGAGTGACGTCTCAAACGCAGGCGCACCGCACACGATGTCACTCGGCCACTGGATACCCACCTTACCGGCAAGGCCCAGGCCCGGCGTCGACGTCGTGCCCACGAGCGCGTCCATCATGCCCATCGCGGCCACAAACGGAAGACCGTGGAAGGCGTGCATGTTCACGTCGGGGCGAACGACCAGCGAAAACGTCAGCGAAGCATCGCCCGCGCTCCACGCGCACCAGCCCGCGGACACGCCCTCGCGGCCCGCGTCACGCGCCGCGTCGAGCTCGGTGCCGGCGGCAACAGCATTCATCTCGATCATCTACATGCGCCCCAATTCGCCCACGATATGGCCCACGCGGTCCTCGGGCCCCTTGACCTCGACGCCGTTGTAGCGGAAGAACCGCGCCGGATCGTGCATCAGATCCTCGAGCGGCACCAGCACAAAGTCGCGCTCGCCGATCAGCGGATGCGGCAGGCGCAGCTTTTTGCCCCCGTGGGTCTCGCCGTCCATCCACAGCAGATCCAGGTCGATGGTGCGCGGGCCGTTGGCCTTGGCCTTTTTGGAGCGGTCGCGGCCCAGCTCGGCCTCGATCTTCATGAGCTCGTCGAGCAGCACCAACGGCGCCAGCTCGGTCTTGATCTCGATGACGGCGTTGGCAAACGCGTCCTGACGCGTCTCGTAGGCCGGCTCGCTCTCGTAGATCTTGGAGGAGTTGGACACGCAGGTGAGTGGAATCTCGGCGATCATGTCGCGTGCGGCGCGGATGTTGTCACAGCGATGCCCCAGGTTGGAGCCCACGGCCACAAACGCGCGGCGCGGCTGCGGCTTGGCAACCGCCCAGTAGCCGTTCAGGAACTGCGCAAAACCCGCGGCGTCGTGCACGCGCACGATGTTGGCACCGGCCTGGATGGCGCCCAGGCACACGCCAAACGTAGCGGCATCGCGCTCGGCGGCCTCGGTCACGCCCGAGACGGCGCCCACAAAGCGCTTGCGCGATACGGCGCACATGAGCGGATAGCCCAGTGACGCCATCTTGGCAGTCTCGCGCTGGATGACGATGTCCTCGTTAGCCGACTTACCAAAGCCCGGGCCAGGATCGATGCAGATGCGGTCGCGCGACACGCCGGCGTGGATGAGCGTGCGGGCCTGGTCGGACAGAAAGCCCATAACGCGGCGCATGATGGGCGCCGAATCGGGCAGGGTGAAGCGGCGGAGCTGAGAGGTGGGCACGTAGGCCTCCTCGCGGCGGGCGCTGCGGCGCATCATGGCCGCCAGGTGATCATTGGGCTCCGATGCGGCCTCGGTGGCTGCGGGCGCGGCCTCGGGCGCGGGCGCGACGGTCTCGGCGGCAGCAGCCTGCTCGGCGGCAGGCGTCTCCTGCTCGCTTGCAGGCTCGGTCGCGGGCTCAGGTTCGCCAAACGGCAACGAGGGCTGCACCACGCCACCCGGAAGCTTGGCCTCCGGCTTAGGCTCACCCAGCAACTTGCCGCGACGGCGACGAGCCGGCTTCTCGGCCTCACGCGCGGCCTCGGCAGCCGCCTCGCGCGCCTTCTCGGCAACAAACGCCGCTGCCGAGGTATCGAGCTGCACCGTTGCGTGCGTGCGGGTGGGCACGGCGACCTCGCCGGCATGCATCACAATGACTCCGCAGGTGCTCGTCTTAACAAACTCGACCATCTTGGGGTCGGTGAAGCCGGTCACGTCGTTGACGATCGAGGCGCCGCAGCGCACGGCCGCCTTAGCAACCGCCACGTGGCGCGTGTCGATCGAGACGATGGCGCCCTCTTTGGCCAGCGCGCGCACCACGGGCAGCACGCGGCGAGCCTCCTCATCGGGATTGACCGGGGTAAATCCGGGGCGCGTGGACTCGCCGCCCACGTCGATGATGTCGGCGCCGGCGTCGAGCATCGCCAGGCCGTACTCGATGGCGGCATCCGGGTCGAAGTGCTCCCCGCCGTCGCTAAACGAATCGGGCGTCACGTTGAGGACGCCCATGATGCGCGGACGGTCAAAGCTGAGCTCGTACTTTCCGCACCGCCATGTCTTGCTGTCGTTCGCCATGAACATCCTCCTAAAATGCCCACGCCGCCGCGCTCGGGCGCTGGCGGCGTGGTCGCTTTGCAATCAGTCTTTCTATTGTATCCGCGCACGCGGGCTAGAACGCAAACGCGGCCGCGATGTCGCAAGAAATCAGCAGGTCGGCATTTGCATCCTGATCGGTGGGGGCAAGATTGCAAATGGCCAGCGTATCGCCGGTAAAGTAGCGTGTAAGGCCCGCCGCCGGATACACCACGAGCGAGGTCCCGCCTACAATGAGGGCATCGGCCGCGGCGATGGCGGCAACGGCACCGGTCAACACATGCTCGTCGAGCGGTTCTTCGTAGAGCACCACATCGGGCTTGATGCGACCACCGCACGCGGGGCACACGGGCACGCCCGCGGCGTCCTCGTGCTCGCGCGAGCAAATCCACTCGGCGCTATAGACCGCTCCGCACGACTGGCAAATGTTGCGATGGACCGATCCGTGCAACTCAAACACGCGCTGCGAGCCCGCCATCTGATGCAAGCCGTCGATGTTTTGCGTCACCACGACATCGAGCTTGCCAGCTCGCTCCAGCTCGGCGAGCTTGGTGTGACAGCGGTTGGGCTTAGCGTTAAGCGCGATCATCTTGGTGCGGTAAAAGTCGAAGAACTCCGCCGGATGCGTCTCGTAAAAGCTGTGCGAGAGCATGGTCTCGGGCGGGTAGGCAAACTGCTGGTGATACAGGCCGTCAACGCTGCGAAAATCGGGAATGCCGCTTGCCGTGGAAACACCAGCGCCACCAAAGAACACCATGCGCTTGTGGGTATTGAACAGCTCCGCCAGCGCGGCGGAGGCCTGCTTGGGATCTGTTATCGCTTGCGTCATGTTTGTCCTCCGTCCATGTTGGTCGGGGCGGCTGCGATTGCGCCGTCGCCCACGGAGCCCACCCCGCCCCTGTTGCGCTAATCTTAAGCCTGCCAACCCCGTCGAAAGGACACCATGCCTCAGACTTACACTTTCGCCTCGTGGAACGTCAACGGCCTGCGCGCCGTGCTCAAAAAGGACCCGAGCTTTATCCAAATCGCGCAAGAACTCGATGTCGATATCTTGGCGCTGCAGGAGACCAAGCTGCAGGAGGGCCAGGTCGATATTGACCTGGCCGGCTATCACCAAACCTGGAGCTACGCCGAGCGTAAAGGCTATTCGGGCACTGCGGTCTTTAGCCGCCAGGAACCGCTGCGCGTGCTACGCGCCGACGCACTGCTGCCCTACGCTGGCGAGGGCGAGGCGGCCGAGCTCGTCGCCCAAGCCACAACCGAGGGCCGCGTCTGCGCGCTCGAGTTCGACAAGTTTTGGTTTGTGGATACCTACACGCCCAACGCCCAAAATGAGCTCGCGCGCATCGACGTGCGCATGGCCTGGGACGATGCCTATCGCGGCTTTTTGAGCGCGCTTGAGCGTGAGACCGGCAAGCCCGTTGTAACCTGCGGCGACTTTAACGTGGCGCACGAGGAAATCGACCTTAAGAACCCCAAGTCCAACCGCGGCAACGCCGGCTTTTCGGACGAGGAGCGCGGCAAGTTTACCGAGCTGCTCAACGCCGGCTTCACCGATACCTGGCGCACGGCAAACCCCGACGTCGAGGGCGTCTACAGCTGGTGGAGCTACCGCTTTAATGCTCGCAAGAACAACGCCGGCTGGCGCATCGATTACTTCCTGGTAAGTGATTCAATCGCCGCCGACGTTCGCGACACCGGTATCCGTGGCGACATCTTTGGCAGCGACCACTGTCCCGTCACCCTCACGCTAGAGCTCTAACCCCAGCTGATCCCCTGGGGACGGAGGGAAACAGATCATGCGACCCCTCTCTCCCTATAAGTTGCAGTGAAATAGTTCCTGTTTGGGCAGCAAATAGCCAAAAAGGGGGTGCGGACGATTTCTTGGACCGCGCCTAGGCGTATCCAAGCTTCCTGC
>DXLQ01000120.1:0-4231 GCA_019414685.1 Collinsella sp.
GCGTGAGCGGGTACAGGCGTGTGCCGGACCCGCCGGCGAGGATGATGCCTTTCATTTGCTATAGCCTTTCTTTTCTAGCGGCCCTACGGCCAGCACGGTTTCCCAGAAGGCGCGCGCAGCAGTCGACAGCGAAGGCGATGAACTCGACCAGATTGCCCTCCCGAAGGAGCTGGGAGGAGACCGCTTTGACGAGCCGGCCCCCTTCACCGATCTCACTTGCATGCATGAGATCGTCCGCATGCGTTTCGAGAAAGAACCCGACGGCACGGTTGCGGGCAAACTGTTGGGATGGCGTCAAGTTGTGCGAGTGATAGACCTCGGCACATGGTTCGTACGCGACCTTCATACCCGAGGCGATAAATTTGGCGGCCATGAGCATGTCCTCGTTGGTGTTGACTTGATCGAATCCACCGCATTCGAGATATGCGGTCCGTCGATAGGCAGAACAGGTGTCAGATGCAAAGAACGTCTTAATCCCAAATTTCTTGAGATCGCCTTTTGACCGAACAGACGGTGTGTCGGGATAGTTGAAATCACGAACCAATTGTTCAAAACGACGGGCATTGGCCTTGGGGAGCTGCCTTCCGCTCACAAGCGCGACAGAGTTATCGGCCAGTAACGGTTCGACAAGCGTTTCCAGGTAGCGACTGGAAGCGGGTACAGCATCCTGTGTGAGAAAACAAACGAAATCACCCGCGGTGTGCCTCAAAGCTATGTCGCGGGTCGAACCGTGATTGAATTCCTTACGTTCTATGCGAACGAAGTTAACCCGAGGATGCTTGGCGACCTCGTCAACGGTGCCATCTTCGGAGGATGAGTCAACCACCAAGATATCGAAGGGCCTGAGAGTCTGAGTTTCGATGAGGGTCAAGAGCTCATCGATCTCGCCCGCCGCATTTAGGGTTGGTATGACTACGCTCAAGGAGGGAGCCATCACTTGCCCTTCCTCATTGCCTTGAAGGTCTTAACAAACACGCGGGCGTCTAGGCCAACCGATTGATGGCGCACATAAAATAACTCGCGAGCCTGCCTCTGGCCACTAGCCCACGTTGAGTCATTGCGGTCAGTGGCCGCCCACCAGCCGGTGATCCCCGGTTTGCAGGAGAGCACTTCATCACGGGCATCTCCATACTCGTACGTCTCTTCGAGCGTCACCGGTCTGGGGCCAATGACAGAGAGGTCACCCATGAGCACATTGATAAACTGCGGCAACTCATCGAGTGAGGTGCGTCGCAGGAAGCGACCAACGCGCGTAATGCGTGGGTCATCGTCGACCTTCTGCTCGCGTTTCCACTGAGCCAGCTGTTCGGAAGTCATATACTTCTCGGGATGATCATGAGCATCCGACACCATGGTGCGCAACTTAAATATGTATATCGGTTTTCCATTCTTGCCGATACGCTCCTGGCGGAAGAACGGCTTGCCGGGGGTGTCGATCTCAATTGCAACGCATGCAGTCGCAACGGGGATTAAAAGAACTGCGCAAACACCCGCCGAGAAAACAATATCAAATGCACGCTTAATAGCGAGGTAGCCCGGCCCACCTTTCTTGGGGGCGGCACACGACGAGTCCGGCGCAGGCGCCTTATAAGTGCCAGTTGCAACGAAACCCATAGCAGGAGCTGGGTTCTCGACAGGAGGCGGAAACTCTGTTGCCCTAGGAAATCTTGTGACTTTGGGCAAGTCCATTACATATTCTGTTTTATCTGACACGTTCTCTTCCAAGATTTTGTCCCCGGGTCGGGGATCCTCCCTGTCCTTTGCGGAAATCGCCAGCAGCTAGGCGATTACCTTTTTGAGGTTGCGCATGACGCGCTGCTCGTTTGAAAGCACGGCAAGGCCAACGCGCGTAGTTACGCGTCGGCCGCACAGGTTGAGCTCCAGATAAGCAGTGCATTTACGTCTATTGATGTCTTTAATGAGGCCTTCGTGGCCCAACAGCGGACCAGCCGTTACTACGACCCGGTCGCCATCTTTTAGGGCCTCGCTCATGGGCACTACGCGGTCTCCCCTATTGGTAAAACCGCCAATGAGCTGGGTCTCTTCTTTTGCCAGCGGCACAAACTGACCGTCCTGGGAAAGCACCCGGGCAAAGTCGTCCATGCGCAGCAGGTACTGTTGCACGGTCCGAGGATCTGCCGTATCGCAGATGAGATAACCGGGAAAGAGCGGCTTGGTCGTGACAATCCATTCGCCGTGTACCTTGATCTCGGTTTGATATTGGGGATAAAAGATCTCTTGCATGGCACTCGCCGGCACCACGCGCTCGATGCACTCGCGCATTACGTCTTCGCGACCGTTAATGACCTGGATCACATACCACACGAGCACCACCCCCCTTGCTGTCTTACGTGTGGCTCACGGGGTTTGGGTATGGCTCCGCCAGGGCGCTTGTGCGCGAAGGCGCTCCATATTCAAACCCTGAGCCCAGTCAGACAAGCACGTGGCTCTGCCCCACCGTGAACGGTATGTATAAAAGCAGCGCTGAAGCTTAAGGCACGTATCGCAAGATTGCCTACAACCTCAGCTGGCTGCGTGCGAACCAGTCAAGAGAGTTCAAAACTGGTCCGCACGCAAACAGCTGAAGGACTGCTACGTTTTGGCATGCAACTTATTAATTTTTTGCACTATAGAATTAACTCAATACAAATAAACAACGTCGCATGACTTCTTTATTGGAGCTCGTGGTGTTTCTGGCACCGCCGTTACGGCCGGATGCTGATCAACCCTGCACTTTGTGACTTGCTGAAGCCGTGAGCACAGTTGAGCTCATGTAACGATAGGTATCCTAGCACAAGCTGTTAGTGAAACTGATTTGGGCTGCGTTGGACAACATATCGTTCATTTGACGTGCTTAAGGGGGTTGTTTTGGAATGTTGTTCACGTTGGCGCAGGTTATTGGGTTGCTGGCGATGATTAAGGGCGCTCCTGATGCCCAAACAGAACGGCGAAGAGTACTGATAATCGCGCTTGGCTAACAAACTATGTACAGACATGAGAAATAAATTGTGCAATTTTTTGTTGGAGTGGGTGGCGGTTTGTGCACGGAGATATTTGGCATGAAAGACGATATGAGAAAGCCATTTGGGTCGCCTCCCCCGCGGCGCAGCTTCTTTCCGCGGGCTCGGGATGCCACAATGGGTTTTGAGTATCGGCCCGTGCGGTAGCCCTTACCGCACCTGCGGGGAGGAGGCTTCCCATGCCCCATGTTACCTCCATCGGCCTGGACGTCCACGCGCGATCGGTCGCCGCCGCGGCGTTCAACCCCTTCACCGGCGAGGTGGTGCACCGTGACTTCGGGACGGACGCCGCCGAGATCGCGGAGTGGGCCCTCGGGTTCGAGGAGCCCAGGGCCTGCTACGAGAGCGGCCCCACCGGCTTCCACATGGCGCGCGAGCTGCGCGCGCTCGGCCTCGACTACGCCGTGGCCGCCGTCTCCAAGATGCAGAGGCCGGCGGCGGACGCGCGCCGCAAGAACGACCGGCGCGACGCCGAGTTCATCGCCCGCATGCTCGCCACCCACAACATCGTGGAGGTCCCGCTGCCCGATGCGGCCGTCGAGGCCGCCCGGGACCTCGACCACGCCCTCGACGACGCCACGGTGGAGTACCGCCGCGCCAGGCAGCGCCTCAACATGTTCCTGATCAGGCTGGGCCACGTCTGGGACGAGCGCAACGCCGACGGGACGAGGAAGGGATCCTGGACGCGCGCCCACTGGAGGTGGATATCCGGGATCAGGCTCGAGGGGCCCCAGCGCGACGTGCTCGAGTACTACGTCACGGCCGCGAGGTGCGCGGAGTCGGACCGCCGGCAGCTCGAGAAGAAGGTGCTCGCCCTCGCCCGGACCGACCGGTGGCGCCCGGCCGTCGAGGCGCTCTCCTGCATCAAGGGAATCGACACCCTGACGGCCTTCAGGCTCGCAGCCGAGGCGGGTTCCTTCACGAGGTTCCGGACGGCCCCGGCCTTCGCGAGCTGGTGCGGGCTGGTCCCGTCGGAGCGCTCGAGCGGCGAGACCGAGCGGCGCGGCGGGATAACCAAGACGGGCAACCGGCTCGCCAGTGTTAGCGTCAATCTATTTTTCACCAGTTTCGCTAAACAGGCGCGCCGTTCGCGCAAAGGCGGTTTCACCGGTTGCGCTAACGTATTTTCACCGATTCCGGTCACGGCTTGACGGGGCCGTCCCTCGGCAGGTCCTTCAGCCTGTAGGACCTGCCGGTTATCTTGACCAGGT
>DXLQ01000121.1:0-4229 GCA_019414685.1 Collinsella sp.
GACGTTCGAGCTCTACCAGGCCCCCGCGAAGTCGATGGACGTGAGCGTGGGCTCGGGCGATGTGGAGATGACGGTTCCGAACTCGACGGGCTTTAAGGCGAGCCTCACCTTGGGCAGTGGCGACTTCGAGAGCGATTTCCTTCCGCTTGGCTACGACGGCGAGACCATTTTGAATTTTGAATTCGATAACGGTGACAAGTCTGCCACGTATCGTTTTGAGGTCGGTTCGGGCGACATGTCATTTGATTCAGAGTGACGGGCGGTTATCGAAGACTTATACACCATAGCTGCGCTGTTTGATGGAGGCGCCGGAGCCGTGACGGGCTCCGGCGCCTTTGCCTTTACAATGGGGTCATGGAACAGATTATCTTGAACATACTCGAGGCTCTGCGTCGCGGCGAGACCGTGGACGACAAAGCGCTCGTCAAACTGATACATGCCGAGGCGCGCCGTGAGGGTGCCGACAAACGCGATTTGGCCAAGCGCCGTCTGCTGCCGTTCTACCAGCGGGTAAAACGTGAGGAGCCGGCTCGTTGGGCAGGGTGGAATGTCGATGCCGAGCTGGAACGTCGACTGCTGCAGGTGCTGCGTATGAAGCCTCGTCGCACGGCCTCGGGCGTGGCGACCATTACTGTCATCACCAAGCCCTGGCCGTGCTCGGGCGATTGCCTGTTTTGCCCCAACGATCTGCGCATGCCTAAAAGCTATCTGCATGCCGAGCCGGCGTGCGCCCGTGCGGAGCAAAACTGCTTCGACCCGTATCTGCAGGTGAGTGCTCGTCTGACCGCGCTTTCGCAGATGGGGCATGCGACCGACAAGATAGAGCTCATCGTGCTCGGTGGCACCTGGAGCGACTATCCGCAAGGGTATCAAACGTGGTTTATGTCGGAGCTTTTCCGTGCGCTCAATGACGATGCCGTCGCCGGCGTGGCGGCAAACCCCATGTTGGCGCGTCCGGGCATCAGCCGTGCCGAGGCAGGGCGCCTGCTCGATGACGCTCCCGCCGATGCCCTGCCGCCGGTGGTAACAGAGCGTCGCGAGCGCTATCGGGCTGCCGGCATTGCGACAGACGAGGATGAGCTTGCGGCCGGCGTTGCCGACGAGCAGGGGCGTGTGGATGCCGCCGTGGGCGGCTATAACCGCGCGGTGCGTCGTCTGTACGGCCCTGGTACGCCGTGGGGCGAGGTTGCCGAGTGGCAGACGGCAACGATGGAGGAGCTTGAGCGTCAGCAGCGCATCAACGAGACGGCGAAGCATCGCGTGGTGGGGCTCGTTATCGAGACGCGCCCCGATGCCGTGACGCCGCAGGCCCTCACGCTCATCCGCCGCCTGGGCTGCACCAAGATCCAGATGGGTATTCAGAGTCTCGACCAACATTTGCTCGATATCAACGAGCGTCGCATTTCGGTGGCGCAGATCGAGCGGGCGTTTTCGCTTGCGCGCTTGTTTGGCTTTAAAATCCACGCGCACTTTATGCTCAACTTGTTGGGCGCTACGCCCGAGGGGGACAAGCGCGACTACGAGCGCTTTATGACCGAGGGCGCTTTTATGCCCGACGAGGTCAAGGTCTACCCGTGCGCGCTCATCGAGGGCTCGCATCTGGTGGGCTGCTACGAGCGTGGCGAGTGGTGCCCCTATACCGAGGAAGAGCTGCTCGATGTGCTGGCCGACGACATCGTGGTGACGCCGGCGTTCTGTCGCATCAGTCGCATGATCCGTGACTTTAGCTCCGACGACATCATGGTGGGCAACAAGAAGCCTAACCTGCGCCAGCTCGTTGAGAACCGCTTGGCGGCTCGTGGAGAAGGCGCGACGGTGCGCGAGATTCGCTATCGCGAGATCAGCACGGCGGGTGCCGACTTGGATGAGCTGACCCTTGACGAGGAAGTAGCGTACGAGACGCCGGTGACGCGCGAGCGCTTTTTGCAGTGGGTGACGCTCGAAGGCAAGATCGCCGGCTTTTTGCGCCTGTCGTTGCCCGATCGTGCGTTTGTTGCCGCGCACGCAGACGAGTTGCCGACGACGCCGGACGAGGCAATGATTCGCGAGGTGCACGTGTATGGCATGGCGGCACGTGTGGGCGATCAGGGTCAGGCGGCTCAGCATCATGGGCTGGGGCGGTCGCTGGTGGAGCGCGCATGCGAGATTGCCCGGGATGCGGGTTATGCGCGTATCAACGTGATTAGCGCGATCGGTACGCGCGAGTACTATCGCCATTTGGGTTTTTATGACCACGGACTCTATCTGCAAAAGGAGCTCTAGATGAACAAGCCAAGTGTTTCTGCTGGCGTCGTTGCCGGCGTTGCCCTGGGAGCTGCGGCGCTTGGTGCGGCTGCCGTCGCTGTTCGCGCTGCTTGTCTGCAGGTTGCGAGGACCCGCAATGGGTTGGCGCGTGTGAAGCGCGTGCACGATGAGGGCGGCGACGAGGTCCGTGTGCTCGTGCAGGGCGGTGTCTACCAAAGCGCGAGCTATGTAGGCGAGCGTTGGGCGGAGCCCGTCTTTGCGTACTATCGTGCATTTGACGATGTGTTTGAGGCCGAGGACGCAATGCGTGACGCTTACGGTCACGGTATCGACCGCATGCTTATGCTGGGCGGCGGCGGGTTTGCCTATCCTAAGTTCGCACTGATGTTGCATGATGGTTTGCGTATGGACGTCATCGAGTATGACGGAGAGATTACGCGTCTGGCACGTCGCTGGTTCTACCTGGACGAGCTGGAGCGTACGGTGGGCGACCGCCTGCGGGTGATTACCGCTGAGGCTCGCTCGTATCTGGGTGTGACGAGTGTGGGCCATCGTCGCTACGACGTGGTCGTGAGCGATTGCTTTGGCGGTGCCGAGCCCGTACGCGAGCTGGCGACCGTTGAGGCGCTGCGTCTAGTGCGGGGCAGCCTGAATGCCGGTGGCGTCTACGTGGCCAATATCGTGAGTGCAAACGAGGGGAGCGATGTGACGTTCCTGCGCGATTGCGCTGCCACGGCGCTTGAGGTGTTCGACCATGCTTGGGTGGTCCCATGTGGCGATGCAGAGTTCGGCGGCGAGGAGAATTATCTGCTCATCGCCAGCGACGGTGACTACGCCTTTGCCGAAGCCGTGCCCTTCGATACCGACTTCCTCGGCACCGTCCTTCACGACAAGTAAGTCTCCCCGTCCCAAAAAAGACTGGTCTTAGGCGTGGTCGCGCCAGCTGAGGACACGCTGCTTCATGCCCTCTATGTCGAGTACGCCTTCGGCAAAGCCCTTGCGCACGAGCTCCTCGGGAACGTACTCGTCGTAGCGATCAAAATAAGGCACCTCGCCGGGATAGACGAGCTCGATGGGATCAAAGTCCTTCTCGGCCTCGGCGGCGAGCACCTCAAAGAACGTCTCCTCGTCGGCCTTCATCTTGAACTGCATAAAGTATGGACGCGACGAATCGAGCCCGCGAAGGCCAAGCTCCGCGGCGCATTTAATCTTGAGCATGCGCTCGAGTGCCAAAAAGGCGTAACTGCCCAGCCAGGGGAAGAGCACCCAGGTGTCGCCGCCCAGGTTAATGAGCGGTTTAGTTCCCGCACCCGAAATCTCGGCCGTATGGCGAGCCTGCGCCAAACGGGCTCGTGCGTTACCCATAAGGTACGGATATACCGCGTGCTCGTTGAGCGCCTTGCGCATACGCTCGAGTACATGTGTGTTGATGTCACCGGGGCAGTCGCCAAAGTAGGCCGGCACCCGGCCCTTGACCTGCGTGGCAAAGACGGTGTGGCGCTTCCAGTCCACTTCCTCGACAATCCAGCAGTGTCCGGCGATGGCGATGCGCTCACCGGGCGGTGGCGGGTTGACGATCGTGCCCAATTCGGCCGACTCGCTGCGAACGGTGAACTCCTCGTTTTCCTGGAATACGGCGTAGAACTTAAAGTTGTTGATGATGCGCTCGCCCGCGAGACCCACGATGAGTCCGCCGCCCTCGGTGACCTGGATGTGGTCGATCTTGATGAGGTGACGCAGCAGTACGCGATAGTCATCGGCCGAGACGCGGTGAAAATAGCTGAGCGTGAGCACACGCTGAGCAAGCTCGGCCGGCGTGAGCTCGCCGGTGCTGGCGAGCGTCGACATGGTCTGGTGATAGAGCAAACTGTAGGGTAGTCGATCGAGCTCGGGTGGCTCGACCCACTTTTCTTCGCGATAGAGTTGTACCAGCGCGATGCCCTGCAGGAGCTTCCACGGAATGGTCTCGGGCATCATCGTGCGCG
>DXLQ01000122.1:0-4114 GCA_019414685.1 Collinsella sp.
CACGTTTTTTGAGCGCTTGATACGCTTTAACCCTGCGGAAACATTTTTCTGCGATAGTATCTGCGATATAGACCAGTCGAAACCCGCCCGAAAGAAAGGGGAGCGACATGAACCAGCAGAACATCGATTACGTACTCCGCTCCGTAGAGCAGCGTGACATCCGCTTTGTGCGTCTGTGGTTTGTCGACATTCTCGGCCGCCTCAAGAACTTTGCCATTAGCCCCGAGGACCTCGAGGTCGCTTTTGAGGAGGGTATTGGCTTTGACGGCTCCGCCATCGAGGGCTTTGCCACGCCCGAGGAAGCCGACATGCTGGCGTTTCCCGATGCTTCGACCTTCCAGATTTTGCCGTGGCGCCCGAGCCACAACGGCGTCGCCCGCGTGTTCTGCGATGTGTGCACCCCCGACCGCAAGCCCTTCGCCGGCGATCCGCGCGATGCGTTGCGCCGCATGTTCTATAAGGCCGAGAAGGCTGGCTACCTGCTCAACGTGGGCGCCGAGCTGGAGTATTACTACTTCCCCGACGAGCACACCCCCGAGCCGCTCGACAACGTGGGCTACTTCGATCTTTCGGTGAGCGATGCCGCTCGCGACCTGCGCCGCAACACGGTCCTCACGCTCGAGAAGATGTCCGTGCCCGTGGAGTACACCTTCCACGCCGCCGGCCGCTCGCAGCACGGCATGAGCCTGCGCCACGCCGAGGCCCTGAGCATGTCCGACGCCATCACCACGGCCAAACTCATCATTAAGCAGCAGGCTTACGAGAGCGGGTGCCACGCCTCCTTTATGCCCAAGCCGTTGGCGGGCGAGGACGGCAGCGCTATGTTCCTGTGCCAGTCGCTATTCGACCACGACGGCAACAACGTCTTTTGGGGCGAGGACGACGAGAAGTACCACCTCTCCGATATCGCCAAGCACTACATGGCCGGCATCTTGGCGCACGCGCGCGAGATCAGCGCCATCACTAACCCCACGGTCAACTCGTACAAGCGCATCACCACGGGCGGAGACTCCGTGCCGCAGTACGCCACGTGGGGCCTGCGCAACCGCGCGAGTATGGTCCGCATTCCGGTCTACAAGCCCGGCAAGCAGCTGTCCACGCGCATCGAGCTTCGCAGCCCCGACCCCATGGCCAACCCGTACCTGGTCAACGCCGTCACGCTGGCGGCTGGTCTGGACGGCATCGAGCGCAAGCTGGAGCTCCCGCCCGAGGCAACGGCTGAGACGCTCAAGCTTACCGACCGTCAGATGGTCGAGGCCGGCTACACGCCGCTGCCGCGCTCGCTCAAAGAGGCGCTCGACGTGTTTGAGGACTCGCAGTTTATGAAGGATGCCCTCGGCGAGCACATCCACAGCTTCTTCCTCAAAAAGAAGCGCGACGAGTGGCATAAGTTTGAGTCCACGATCACCGAGTGGGAGATCAAGCACTACCTGGCAAACTCCTAATCGCGCTGGTTTGTTCCAGTACGATTGAGCTCATTTCTTTGGAGGCCGATATGTCCGAAAAGAGTGCCCTGTTCATGGCGCGCACGACGCGCTTCCACGAGTTTGCCCGCAGCTTGACGACCACCCTGGGTGTCGAGGTGAGCCTGGCAACCCCCGATTCGCCGACTGCGGCGCACGACTTTGACCTGCTGATTCTCGATTCCGATGGCATCCGCAGCGACCGCATCGATCAGATTGCCAAATGGCTCGACGACCGCGGCGGCGTCCCCATGCTGGTGATCGTCGACGACGAGGCGCTCGGTACCCTGCGTCTGCCGAACCACGCGCATGCCGACTTTGTATGCCCCACGGCGACGCCCAACGAGCTCAAGGCTCGTGCGCAGCGCCTGATGGGCGAGGAGGAGACCGTCGCCGCCGACGATGTGCTCAACATCGATAACCTCGAGATCAACCTGGCTACCTACCAGGTGACGCTCGATAACGAGCCCATTGACCTGACGCTGATGGAGTACTCACTGCTGAGCTTTTTGGCGACGCATCCCAACCGTGCCTACAGCCGCGAGGTGCTGCTGCACCGCGTGTGGGGCTTTGAGTACTGCGGCGGCACGCGCACCGTCGACGTGCACATTCGACGCATCCGCTCCAAGGTGGGTCCGCAGATCGCGGCACACATCACCACCGTCCGCGGCGTGGGTTATCTGTTTAAGGACTAGATTTCCACCACAAAGGGGACAGGCACCTTTGTGGTGGTTTTGACGCAGGTGCGGGTTCCTCTCGAATCTGCAGCAGAACTTAAGCCTTCCTAAAAGATTGCGTTCTCATACACTTGCGCCCGCATATTGGGGTACAACTCAACGTGAACAATGATGGCCCGCCACATGTTTGGCGGGCCTTTGGTTATTTGACGAAAGGATCGCAGCTATGAGCGAGTACGATTCCCAGCGTCCCCAGGATGCGGGCAACGCCGGCGAGACCCAACAGCAGCCGCGTGTGCAGGTAGAGTCGACGCCTGCCGATGGCAATAACATTCCTTACGTGCAGGCCTACGACACGCAGACCGGCCAGCCGCTGGGTGGCCAGCAGGTCGTGAACAAGCACACGGTGGTCAAGACCAAGACCAAAAAGCTGCCGATCTTTATTACGGCACTTGCCGGCTGCGCCTGCGGCGCCCTGCTGGTCATTGCGCTCATTATGAGCGGCACGCTCAACATTGGCGGCGGAAAGAATGCCGTGACGGCGGGCGCTTCGGGTTCGTCGACGCAAAAGATTACGATTGATTCCGAGGACACCACGCTGGCCGAGGCCGTTTCTGCTAAGGCCCTGCCCTCCGTGGTTTCCATTACCGCCACTTCGAGCGGCAGCCAGAATGGCTCGCTTTCGCAGTCTGCCGACGAGTCGGACAACTCGGGCAGCGTCGGTTCGGGCGTGGTGCTCGATACCGAGGGCCACATCCTCACCAACAACCACGTGGTCGATGGCTATGACCAATACGTGGTGACCATGGACGACGGCACCACCTACGAGGCCGAGTTCGTGGGCAACGATGCTTCGAGCGACCTGGCCGTCATCAAGCTCAAGGACGCCGACGCCTCCAAGCTCACGCCGATCGAGATCGGCGACTCCTCCAAGCTCAACGTGGGCGAGTGGGTTATGGCGATCGGCTCGCCGTTCGGCAACGAGCAGTCGGTCTCCACGGGTATCGTGTCGGCGCTGTATCGCTCCACGGCCATGAGTTCTACCAGCGGTAACACCATCTATGCCAACATGATCCAGACCGATGCCGCCATCAACCCGGGCAACTCCGGCGGCGCGCTCGTTAACGACAACGGCGAGCTCGTGGGTATCAACTCGCTCATCGAGAGCTACTCGGGCTCCAGTTCGGGCGTGGGCTTTGCCATTCCGGTCAACTATGCCAAGAACATCGCTGACCAGATTATCGGCGGTAAGACGCCGGTGCACCCGTACCTGGGCGCCACGCTTTCGAGCGTCAATGCGCTCAATGCCCGTACCAACAAGCTGAGCACCGACAGCGGCGCGTACGTGGCGAGCGTCGTCGAGGACGGTCCCGCCGCCAAGGCTGGCATCCAAGAGGGCGATGTCATTACCAAGCTGGGCGACGACGAGATCACGAGCGCCGACGGCCTGATCATCGCGCTGCGCAGCCACGAGGTGGGCGAGAAGGTCGAGATTACGCTTATGCGCGGCAAGGACGAGAAGAAGGTCACCGTCGAGCTGGGCTCCGACGAGAAGCTGCAGAACCAGCAGCAGGACGACAGCGCGACCGACACCGGCAACGGCGGTATTACCGATGAGCAGCTGCGCCAGTATCTGGAGGAGCTGCTGGGCCAGCAGGGTCAGGGCCAGGGCTACGGCCAGGGCTACTAGCGAGCCGTTTCGCATATGCCGAAGCCAGAGGGGCTGTCCCGCCAAGTGTGGGACAGCCCCTCTTTTCTTATTGATCCGTTGGGGACGGAGGAAAACGGATCGCTTGGGGCTGACAAGAGGCCTGGTCCGGAATGGTCTGGACAGTTAGTTCAGATACGTATAAATCTGGGGCAGCTTGGGATGCGTTTTGAGCAATTTTTGATTGGGATGGGGCTCGAATGGGTGTTTGGAAGGGAGAGCGGGACGTTTACATGGTCTCGAGGAGCCCAAATTAGTTGAAACAG
>DXLQ01000123.1:0-4073 GCA_019414685.1 Collinsella sp.
GTTCCCCATATTATTGATGACGTCGACAGGCGGGGTGGTTCCCCGCGTACGTGCCATCTGAGTAACCGAGGGGAGGGCGCACATGGGAATGACGGGTGCATACGAGCGCAATCTCGATGCAAAAGGTCGTCTGTCCCTGCCTGCACCCCTTCGCGAGGAGCTTGGAGAGCACGTTCGCGTGTTCAAAGCCCTGGATGTCGATGCTCTGTACGTGTTCTCTGCCGAGGCCTTCGATAAGTGGGTCGAAGGACTCTTCGCGGGTCGTGAGGGCCACGAGGGTTTTAACCCGCGTGACATTAATGACCAGAAGCTCATGAGGGCGATCAACAAGCGCACCACGTCGATGGACGTGGACAGCGCCGGTCGTATCGGTCTTTCCGAGTCTCTCCGCAAGCAGGCGAACCTCGACCGCGAGGTCACGGTTGTGGGCAACTACGACCACCTTGAGGTTTGGGATCGCGCCGCGGCCGATGAGGACGATGACGATGAGGCCCTGCTGGACCTCTTCTTCTCGTAAGGGCAAGGCACGGGTAACGGATGGAGCGTGGGATCTTGACACAAGAATATCGGCATGAACCTGTCATGCTCGGCGAAGTGCTTGAGTCGCTGCGGCTAAAGAGCGGCTCCGTTGTCTGCGATTGCACCCTTGGCGGTGCCGGCCATTCGGTAAAGATGGCCGCGCAGGTGGGGGAGACCGGCCTTTTGCTCGGCGTCGATCAGGACGACATGGCCCTCGAGGCCGCTGGCGCCCGTCTGGACCGCGAGGTTCCCGGCGTTCCGCACCAGCTGCTGAAGGGCAACTTCGGCGACTTGGACGAGCTGCTTTGCTCGGCCGAGGTGCCCGGGGTCGATGGCTTCCTGTTCGATTTGGGCGTTTCGTCACCGCAACTCGATATCCCTGGCAGGGGCTTTTCGTATAACGAGGACGCCCCATTGGACATGCGGATGGATCCGGGCAATAACACCTTAAACGCAGCTGAGGTCATCAACACCTATAACGAACACGACCTCGCCCGGATTCTACGCGTCTACGGCGAAGAGAAGTTCGCCTCGCAGATCGCGCGCGAGATCGTGCGCCGCCGTGAGCAAGAACCGATCGAAACCACCGGCCAATTTGTCGAGATCATCAAGGCGGGTATCCCGGCTGCCGCTCGTCGGCATGGCGGACACCCGGCCAAGAAAAGTTTCCAGGCCATTCGCATCGAGGTTAATCACGAGCTCGATGTGCTCGAACGAGGGCTTGATGCCGCCACCAGGTGGCTCAACCCGGGCGGACGTATCTGCGTCATCTCGTATCACTCGCTCGAGGACCGTATCGTAAAGAACCACTTTAAGGAGATGAGCCAGGGGTGCACGTGTCCGCCGGAGATTCCGGTGTGCGTGTGCGGCAACGTGCCGATACTCAAGGTCATCACCCGCAAACCCTTGGTTGCCCAGCCTGATGAGGTTGAGCGCAACCCTCGGGCGAGATCAGCCAAAATCCGCGTGGCGCAGCGTCTGTAGGCGCGACCGCGCGATATTGGACCTCCCGCTCGCACCATAAACGAAGCTTAAACACACTACCAACGTACTCGGGATGGGAGGCGGCATATCATGGGCTACAACACTTCAAGCGCAGCACTCGCCTATGATATGAACGCCATGCCCGCCTATCGTGAGACGCCGCAGGCCCCCGTTGCTCCCCGTGAGCAGCGCGCGCCGCGCTTTGATGTCTACACGGGCGCGGGCCGTCAGGCAAACCAGGCGGTAAGCCCGGTTTTCATGAGCGTTCTTAAAACGTTTTGCATCATTGCGGCTATCTTCATGACGATCGGCGTCGCCCGCGTGGCGCTCGCCGGCGTTACGGCCCAGGTGCTCAACAGCAACGCCGAGCTTACCAGCACGCTCGAAAAGGCGACCGATGAGAGCTCCGACCTGGAGGTCATGCATTCGGTCTATGGCGCCGACACGCGCATTCGCGACCTTGCGGGCGCTTATGGCATGGTGGAGCCCAGCGAGAGCGTTACACTTGACTTTTCGCAGGATGCAGCCGCGGGCGCCAACGCGACCGCGACCGCTCAGTAGCAAGACGGTAGCTGAGTATGACAAATGACTATCGCCGCGGTTCCGATGGGGGCCGCGGTTCTGGACGTCCCTCGTCGCGGGGACGTTCTGGTTATCAAGGAACGGGTCGGCAATCTTACAACGCCGGGCAGTCCCGTGGCAACGACCCGGCGTCGCGACTTCGCGGCTCGGGCGGCCCTCAAGTGCATAACACCAGGTCGCGCAAGAGTTCGTCGACCGAATGGCTCACAGGCGCACCTCTGCCTCGCCGCAAAGCCGTCATGGGCTTCATCGGGCTTGGCTTGGGCTTGGGCGTCTTTCGCCTTGCCGACTATCAAATTGTCGAAGCCGATAAACTGCGCGAGCGTGCCGATGCGCGCCGCCTGCTTGCGCAGACCCTCTATGCCAAACGCGGCACCATCTACGACCGCAACGGCAACGTGTTGGCGTCGTCGGTCGAATGTCGCAACATCGCCGTGAACCCGCAGCTTGTCGAGGATGTTGACAAGACGGTGTCGGCGCTGGTCAAGGCAACTGGAATCGATAAAAAGACCTGCCGCAAGCTCGTTGAGTCCGATGGAACCTGGGTGTATATCAAGCGCCAGGTGGACGAAGACGATGTTGCGGCGCTGGAGAAGAAGAACCTGCCCGGCGTGCTTTTTGAGCAGGCCATGAAGCGCGTATATCCATACGGCAATCTGGCATCGCAGGTGCTGGGTGTAGTGAATGTAGACAACGACGGCTTGACGGGTCTCGAAAAGCAATACAACAAGCTTCTGACCGGCACGAACGGTTCTCTCGTACGCGAGCGCGCGAGGGACGGCAGCTATATCGCGGGCGGTGCCTATAAAAAGGTGGCTGCGGTCGACGGCGTTGATATCGTGACGACGCTCGACGTCAATATCCAGCGTGCGGCCGAGGATGCCCTAGCAGAGGCAGTTGAGAAGACTAAGGCCAAGAACGGCTCGGCGCTGGTCACCGATCCTACGACAGGCGAGATCTTGGCAGCCTGCTCGTATCCGACTTACGACCAGACCGATCTGGAAAACGCCAAGACCGAGGATATGAACTTGCGCCTGGTCACAGACGCCTACGAGCCCGGCTCGGTTTTTAAGACGCTCGTGGCGGGCGCCGGCTTCGACTTGGGCGTCGTGCGATCGAGTACGTCGTTTGAGGTGCCGGCGAGCATCAAGGTGGGCGACGATACCGTCACCGATGCCGACAAGCGCGACTATGCCATGACCATGGATGTGCGCGAGATGATGCGCCGTTCGTCCAACGTGGGCTTTGTCCTAGTGGGGCGCAAGATCGGTGCCGACGACTTTGCCGCCTATGTGGACAAGTGGGGCATCGGTCACAGCTCGGGTGTCGATTTTCCGGGCGAGAGCCTGGGTATCGTCAAGGAGCGTGACCAGTATGACGGCGCCACGCTGGGCTCGATGAGTTTTGGACAGGCACTGTCCGTCTCGCCGATTGAGATCGCACGTGCCGTGGGCGGTATCGCCAACGGCGGCGTGATGATGACCCCGCACTTCTATAAGTCCAGCAAGGGCGACGAGAAGGACTGGGGCGAAGGCGAGCGTGCGATTTCGGAGGACGCCGCATCCCAGGTGACATCGTGCATGCAGACGGTCGTGTCCGAGGGAACGGGCGTTGGCGGCGCGGTTGACGGCTATGACGTGGCGGGTAAGACCGGTACGGCCGAACGTGCCGACGAGAACGGCGGCTACCTCAAGGAGAACTACATGTCGTCCTTTATGGGCTTTGCACCGGCACAATCGCCCAAGGTGCTGTGCTATATCACGCTCGACGGAACGCCGAGCGGCTCAGATGCCGCTGCGGTGCCGTTCCAGTCCATTATGGCCAACGCGCTCGACGTGCTGGGTATCCCGCACACGAAGTAGGGGGTTACAATCTTTGGGGCGTTGTTTGTTGTCCCATATGAGGGTGTTCACATGCCCTGCACCACGCATGTGCGGCGCTGGGATACAATACGCCGATAGCATTATTAGGTTTACAGGGGAGCTGCA
>DXLQ01000124.1:0-4062 GCA_019414685.1 Collinsella sp.
GCGACGACCTGGGCTGCACCGAGCGCATGGTTTCGATTTGCGCCAAGGATTCGGGTGGCCCCTACAACTACGATCTGGTGACCACGCTGTCCAATATCGCGCGCGAGCTTAAGCTCGATTACGCCATCGATGTGTACCCGCATTACGGTTCCGACGTCGAGGCCACGCTCTCGGCCGGCTACGACATTCGCCATGGTCTGATCGGCCCCGGCGTGTACGCGAGCCACAACTACGAGCGCAGCCACATGGACGGCGTGCGTAATACCTTTGAGCTGGTTCGCGCCTACGTACAGCGCTAGGGGAGTAGCTTGCGACTCGGCTGACCAATCGCTAAGGCCCGATTTCTCGGGCCTTTTTTCGTTTTGGGTTGTTTAGTATTATGATGTATGTAATCTATTAACTAAACGTTTAAATTACTTAACGTGGTGATGCGGTGTATGGATACGTCTGAGTACTTGTCTATGGGTGATGCTGCCCGCCTGCTGGGCGTTACGAAAGCCCGCATATCTCAACTTGCCTCATCGGGAACGCTCGCGTGCGATATTGTGGGCGGACGGAAGATGGTCGAGTACAATTCCGCGGTCGCTTATCAAAAGGTCCGCAAACGTGGACGCCGTCCTGCGGCCGATGTGGGGCGCAAGTTTACGCTGATGTCCGTCGATTACGAGGTTGCGCGTGTCTCATTTGATCCGACGCGTGAGTTTCCCTTCGAAATCGCCGAGGTACTCGATGAGCAGAGGATGCCGTTTGGCACGTGCTCGAGCTCTTCTCCTACGGTGAATAAACGGGAGCTCAACGTGTGGTGGAGCCATCGGTCGGTGCCCGATGTTCGTCCCGGACTCGTCTCGCGCTATCGCGAACTGGGAATTGCCTGTGGCATCGAGGTTCCGGTTCGGTGCCTGGGCCTCTCGCTTTCTGATTGTTATTGGCTGCGGCCGACCGATTGCACCGAACTTAAATGGCGAAACATCAATTACTTTGAGAACGAATTTGAGCGATCGGCGCCCGAAGAGCGTTCGGGTTGGCTGGAAGGCATCGGTCTTAAAAATCCCGACAACACATCCGAGGGCGAGCTTCCTAAATCGTGGATGATTCGCAACGGTGTTCGCGTTCTGGTCAAGGGGTGCGGCATGGACGACCAACGGCCCTTTAACGAGGCGGTTGCAACGGCTCTGCATCGTCGCTTGCTGTCGGAGGGCGAGTTTGTTCCTTATACGGTTGAGCGGATGTTCGATGGCCCTGTGTGTCTGTGCGACGACTTTCTAGACGGCCGCGAGGAATATGTTCCGGCTGTTTACGTTAAGAACGCCCTTGGCGGCCAGCGAGGAAGCTCGACGTACGACCGGTACTGCCGCTACCTCGGCAAGCATGGTGTCGATGAGGCCGCTGTGAGAAGGTCTATGTCGCAGATGATTGTCTGCGATGCCCTTTTGGCCAACAGCGACCGCCATTGGCGAAACTTCGGCATCATCCGCAATGTCGACACCCTGGAGATAAGGCCTGCTCCGCTGTTCGATAGCGGCAACTGCCTATGGTACAACGTGCCAACTGCCGTGCTCGCAGCTGGTGAGTTTGGGTTTTCCGCTAAGCCGTTTGGGCCCGACCCTTCCGTCCAGCTGGCGCTTGCGGACTCACTCGATTGGTTCGATTCATCGCGGCTCAACGGATTTGTTGATGAGGCAATCGAGATTCTTTCGCAGAGCGAATGGGCGACGGCGGAGGGTCGACTCGAGGCCATTCGCCGCGGCCTCGAGCGTCGCGTAATCGAGGTTAGTGCCGCTGTTGAGGTGCTTCGGCACGTGCAGCGATAAACCTGCGGCTACTTAAGTGCGCCGGTCACCGTACCGCCGCCGAGGACGATGTCGCCGCGGTAGACTACAACGGCTTGGCCGGGGGCGATGGCGCGCTGCGGCTCGTCAAAAGTTAGCAGCATTTGTCCGTCGGCGTCACGCGTAAGGGTCGCTGCCTGGTCTTTCTGACGGTAGCGGTACTTGGCACCTACGCGAATGCCGCCGGCATCCAGCTCGGCCTCCATGCGTGCGTCCGGCGCGCTCCAGATCCACTCATCGGCCGTGAGGGCGGCGGCGGTCAGGTCCTCGGCCTCGCCCAGATGCACGGTGTTGTTGGCGGCGTCGACGCCCGTCACATACACGGGATGCGCCATCGCGACGCCCAGGCCTTTGCGCTGGCCGATGGTGTAGCGCAGCGCGCCATTGTGGCGCCCGACCACGCTGCCGTCGCGCCACACAATGTCGCCCGGTGCAGCGGGATGTCCGCAGCGGCGCTCGATATAGCCCGCGTAGTCACCGTCTGGAATAAAGCAGATGTCCTCGCTTTCGGCCTTCTGGGCGTTGGTAAAGCCCTGCTCGGCGGCTATGCGGCGCACGTCGCGCTCCTTGTCCAGGCCTGCCAGTGGAAAGATCGTGTGCGCCAGGCGCTCCTGCGTAAGCGAATACAAAAAGTAGCTTTGGTCCTTTTTGGGGTCTTCGCCGCGATGTAGCTGCCAGGTGCCGTCTGCCGCCTGGCTTGTTTTGGCGTAATGTCCCGTGGCGATGTAGTCGCAGCCCATATCCAGCGTCGCATCGAGCAGCGCGCCAAACTTAATATGGCGGTTGCAGATGATGCACGGGTTGGGCGTCAACCCCTCCTGATAGGCAGTCACGAAGCGCTCGATAACGTTGCGGTCGAAGGTCTGCTGCAGGTCGAGCACATGGTGGGGTATCCCCAGGCGCTCGGCGACGGCCTTTGCATCGGCGATGTCGCGGTCGACCTTACTCATGCCCGTGGCGGGGTCGGGTGCGGGGCGGGTGAGGCGCATGGTGGCGCCGACGCATTCGTAGCCCTGGCTTTTGAGCAGGTACGCGGTCACGCTGGAATCGACGCCGCCGCTCATGGCGACGAGCACGCGCTTGTTGTGCATGGGGAGGTTCTCCTTGGTGGCATGTGGCCAAAAAAGAAAAGCGGCGCGGGAGGCTGGTTCCGCGCCGCAGACATTGTAGCAAGTTCGGACGTCTCGTGGGACACCCTAACGAGATGGGCTTAGGCTGCCAGAAGAGAGGGGAGACCGGCGTGCCTTGGACTCGTTCTAAGAACGAGAAGCTCTAGTCCTGGAACAGTGCCGTGGACAGGTAGCGCTCGCCGGTGTCGGCAAGCAGGGCCACGATGGTCTTACCCTCGTTCTCGGGGCGCTTGGCCAGCTGCAATGCGGCCCACACGGCGGCACCGGACGAAATGCCTACGAGCACGCCCTCCTTGTGGCCCACGGCGCGGCCGGTGGCAAAGGCGTCGTCGTTCTCGACGGGGATGATCTCGTCGTAGACCCGGGTGTCGAGGACGTCGGGCACAAAGCCGGCGCCGATGCCCTGGATCTTGTGCGGGCCGGCCTGGCCCTTAGAGAGCACCGGGGAGGTGGCGGGCTCGACGGCGACTACCTTAATCTCGGGGTTCTGCTCCTTGAGGAACTCGCCCACGCCGGTCACGGTACCACCGGTGCCGACGCCGGCAACGAAGATGTCGACCTTGCCGTCGGTGTCGTCCCAGATCTCGGGGCCGGTCGTTGCCTTGTGAATGGCGGGGTTGGCGGGGTTCACAAACTGGCCGGCGATGATGCTGTTGGGAGTCTCCTTCTGCAGCTCCTCGGCCTTGGCGATAGCGCCCTTCATGCCCTTGGAACCGTCGGTGAGTACGAGCTGTGCGCCATATGCCTGCATAAGCTTGCGGCGCTCGACGGACATGGTTTCGGGCATGGTGATGATCACCTTGTAGCCGCGGGCGGCCGCCACCGAGGCGATGCCGACGCCGGTGTTGCCGCTCGTGGGCTCGATGATGGTATAGTCGCCGCCGCGCACGAGCTTGCCTGCCTTCTCGGCCTCGTCAATCATGTTCTTGGCGACGCGGTCTTTAACGGATCCGGCTGGGTTGAAGTATTCCAGTTTGACGAGCACGCGGGCCTTGAGGTCCTCGTCGGCCTCAAAGTGGGTGAGCTCCAGAAGCGGGGTGTGGCCGATAAGCTGATCGATGGACGTGTAAACCTTGCTCATGGTGAACCTCCAAAGTGTTCAA
>DXLQ01000125.1:0-3990 GCA_019414685.1 Collinsella sp.
GCGCGCACCAAAGATGTGTGGCAGGAGCTGCTGCAAAACCAGCGCTTTGAGGCCACGAGTTGGTGGCCGGGCCATGGCTGGCTCATCTTGCGCGGGCGTGCCGGCTTGGATGACCGGGCTTTAGACGAAATGCGCGAAGTCGGGTGGAAGCATCTAGAGCACCTGGGCGAGCACTATGAGGGGCCTAACGACCCCACGCTCGTCTTCTTTAGCGTCGAGGATCCCGAGGCTTTTATCTGCAATCACGACGAATGGGTGCCGGTCGAGCTCTAGCCGGCTGGCTCATCCTAACAACTTGGTTTTCGCATGGGCGGGCCCCGTATTGCCCGGTGCCGTTAGGAGCGCCGGTCAATACGGGGCCCGCTCCATTTGTCAATTCCTTCAAGCGAATGTGTCGGGATTGTTTCAATGCATGAATATGCAAGCCATTTACGTGTTCATGCATCTTTTGGTGCTAAAGTTTCAACCCACTTCATAACAACCGCTGCGAAATGCGCATCGGTGCATAAATCGCAGACAAGGAGTCTGATATGTCTTTGAAGGTTGGAATCGTCGGCGCGGCTGGATATGCCGGCGCCGAACTCATTCGCCTCGTGCTTGGCCATCCCGAGTTTGAACTTGTCGCCATTACGTCCAACGCCGATGCCGGCCAGCCGCTGTCCGCGGTGTATCCGAGCTTTGCTGGCGTGAGCGATCTGGTTTTCACCACGCATGACGCCCCCGAGCTTAAATCCTGCGACGCCGTCTTCTTGGCCGTGCCGCACACGGCTGCCATGGCACAGGTGCCCGCACTGCTTGCATCTGGCGTCTCCTGCTTCGATCTTTCGGCCGATTACCGTCTGAGCGACGCGTCTGTCTTTGAGGCATGGTATGCCGCCGAGCACACGAGCCCCGAGTTGCTCAAGACCCGCGCTTTCGGCCTGCCCGAGCTGTTCTGCCAAGACTTGGAGATCGCCGCATCTGACCATGCCGACGGCAAACCCGTGTTGGTCGCCTGCGCTGGTTGCTATCCCACCGCAACGAGCCTTGCCGCCGCGCCCGCCGTGCGCGCCGGCTGGGTTGCCCAGAGCGGCCCCGTGATCGTTGATGCCATTAGCGGCGTGACGGGTGCCGGTAAGTCCTGTAACGCTCGCACCCATTTTTGCAGCGCCGACGAGAATTTGGAAGCATACGGCGTGGGCAAGCATCGCCACACGCCCGAAATCGAGCAGATCTTGGGCCTGACCGATCGCGTCGTCTTTACCCCGCACCTGGCACCGCTCAAGCGTGGTCTGCTCTCCACGGTGACGCTGCCGCTCGCGCCGCAGGCTCTCGACACGTTGACCCTTGAGGATGTTGTCGACTATTACAAGCAGTTCTACGCTGGACGCACCTTTGTGCGCGTGCTCGACGCCGGCCAGCAGCCCAAGACGGCTTCGGTCGTCGGCACCAACGCCGCCCAGATTGGCCTCGCGCTCAACAAGCGTGCGGGCGTGCTGGTGGCGACGGGCGCCATCGACAATCTGTGCAAGGGCGCTGCGGGCCAAGCAGTCCAGTGCGCCAATATCGTCTTTGGCTTTGACGAGCGACGAGGCTTGCCCACAGTGGCGTGCCCGGTGTAGCACATTCGATTGTTAACGATTTGGTAGTCGGGCATCGAGTGGGGCGCCACTCTTAAGCTGGTCTCATGATTACGACTGGCATGGCGCACCAACCGATGTCCGTTTTTTGTTTGACATAAGGAGTCATAAAGACGATGAATACCGAGCTGTTTGATATCAAGATTCGCGCCGTCGAGGGCGGCGTTACGGCTGCGGCTGGTTTTAAGGCTGCAGGCATCCACGCTGGGTTCCGCAAGAACCCCGAGCGTCTGGATTACGCGCTCGTCGTGCCCGATAAACCCTGTCCCGGCGCTGGAGTGTTTACCGCCAATCGCTTTTGCGCGGCGCCCGTGCAGGTGAGCCGCGCCAACCTGGGCGGTGCCGACAAGGGCTACGGTATCATCGCCGGCGTTTCGGTCAACTCTGGCAATGCCAACGCCGCCACGGGTGAGACCGGCCTTGCATGCGCGCGCGAGACGTGCAGCATCGCATCGCAGGTCATCGGCTGCGAGCCCCAGCAGATTCTGGTTGCCTCCACGGGTGTGATTGGCCAGATTCTGCCGATCGACACGTTTGAGACTGCCATTCCTGCTGCCTACGAGGCGCTCTCTGCCCACGGTGGCGCCGATGCCGCTCGCGCCATCATGACGACCGACACGCACTCCAAGGAGTACGCCGTGTCCTACGTCAGTGAGGCTGCGGGCCATGCGGGCAACGTCTATTCGGTAGGCGGAATGTGCAAGGGCTCGGGCATGATCATGCCCAATATGGCCACCATGATCGCGGTTATCACCACCGATGCCCCCGTCGAGCCTGCGGCACTTCATGCCCTGCTGCTCTCGACCGTCAAGCAGACCTTTAATAAGGTGACGGTCGATTCCGACACCTCGACCAACGACACCTGCATCATGCTTGCCTCCGGCGCCGCTGCCGCAGATGCCGAGCCTATCGTCGAGGGCTCCGATGCCTTCGACGAGTTGGCATTTGCCGTGCACGAGGTGTGCGAGAGCCTGGCGCGCAATATCGCCGCCGATGGCGAGGGCGCATCCAAGCTTGTTACGGTCAACGTTACCGGCGCCGTGAACGACGAGGAAGCTGATATCGCCGCTCGTGCCGTTGCCAACTCGCCGCTCGTTAAGACCTGCATCGCCGGCCACGACTGCAACTGGGGCCGCGTTGCCATGGCGCTTGGCAAGTGCGGCGTGAAGTTTAATCAGGAAGACGTTTCCATCGACATGATGGGCATGCCTGTCTGCCGCGATGGCCTGACCGTTCCCTTTGACGAGGATGAGGCTCTGCGACGTTTTGAGGCGCCCGAGATCGTGATCTCGGCCGACCTGGGCGCAGGCGACGCGGCAACGACCGTGTGGACCTGCGACCTCACGCATGAATACATCTCCATCAACGGCGATTACCGTTCCTAGATTCCAGGCACGCTGCGCATCTTGCCGCGATTGCGGACAGCGGAGCACGGCGCGATAACGATACGAAAGACGAGGCAGATTATGAAATTCGCACGCGATTGTCGTTCGAGCGAATCCAACGAAGCAACCGCGCAGCTGCTGTTCGAAGCGCTGCCGTGGATTAAGAACCTGACCGGCAAGACGGTTGTTATCAAATATGGCGGAGCCGCCATGGTTGATGAGCAGCTGCGCCGCGACGTGATGAGCGACATCGTTTTGCTCAAGATCATCGGTATGCGCCCCGTCATCGTGCACGGCGGCGGCAAGGCTATCAACGAGGCGCTGAGCCATTACGATATTCCCGTCGAGTTTAAGAACGGCCAGCGCGTGACCACGCCAGCGACTATGGATATCGTGCGCGAGGTGCTGGGCGGCAAGGTTAACCAGGAGCTGGTTGCTGCCATCAACCACCACGGCAACCTGGCCGTGGGCGTGTCGGGCAGCGATGCCGGCACGCTCATCGCCGAGCCGCTCGACCCCGAGCTCGGTCGCGTGGGCAAAGTGACGCACGTCAACACCGACTATATCGAGCGCTTACTCGATAGCGAGTACATCCCCGTCATCGCTACCGTCGCGGCGGGGGAGGACGGCGGTTTCTTCAACATCAACGCCGACACCGCCGCCGGTGCCGTTGCCGCGGCGCTCCACGCGCATAAGGCGATCTTTTTGACCGATGTCGATGGTCTGTACAAGGACTTTAGCGACAAGGACTCGCTTATCTCCAACCTAACGCTCGACGAGGTTAACGAAATGCTCTACGGCGGCGAGGTCGATAAGGGCATGATTCCCAAGCTGCGCGCGGCCGTCGATGCGATTACCGGCGGCGTATTTCGTGCCCACATCATTAACGGTACTACGCCGCATTCGCTGCTCCTGGAGCTGCTGACCGATGCCGGCGTCGGCACCGTGATTCATTCCACCGAGACGGCTTACGAGTTCGATACGCA
>DXLQ01000126.1:0-3965 GCA_019414685.1 Collinsella sp.
GCGAACGCCCCTTCATAAAGGTGCCGCTCAACGCCGCCTCTTTGCGAAGCGCCTGCACAAACGTTCCCTGTGCCATCACTTCCTCCAATCTCGCGCGGACCAGCAAGGTCGCCCTTAGATCACCGTCACGCGACCCTGGTTACCCACGATGGCTTTTGCCTCTGCCAACAGCGGAATCGAACGTGCGTTGACCTTGGCCGGCACCTCGGCACGCAGCACACGCCCGTCCACCTGCTCGATAAAGATCTCCACGCGGTCGCCGCCCGGGTTGGCGGTAAGCACCGTGGCAAGACGCGCCATATTGCCCTGGCTAAAGCGGCTGTTGGGCACCATGACCTCAAACACCTTGGGCTTGTTGTTCTCCTCATTAAGCTCCAGTGGCACGATCTCCTGCGCGATGATCTGATCGCCGCGGTCCGAGCGCTCAAGCTTGCCCTTAATGCGCACAAACGCATCGGACAGCTGCGCGCCGGTCTCGGGATCGACCTCGCCGTACAGGTACCCCTCGGCCTCCTTGTAGGTCTTGGGGAACACCACGACCGTGGCCTCGCCTTCCATGTCCTCGAGCTGCACGATGCCCATGGGGTCGCCGTTTTTGGTCACGCGCTTGGACACGCTCGAGACCATACCGGCCCACCACAGCGCCTTGCCCTCGGGAATCTCCTGGTTGATGGTACCGCCCGTGGGGTTTTGCACCTCGTAACCGGTGTCGATCTGCGAGAACGAGAAGTCGCGCGCCTTGGCTAGCGCATACTCAAACGGGCGCAACGGGTGGTCCGAGACATAGATGCCCAGAACCTCCTTCTCCTGGCTCAGCTTAAGGTGGCGGTCCCACTCCTGGCCATCCGGATCGGGCACGCTCACCTCAAAGCCCGAGCCCTCAACGTCGCCGAACATATCGAAGAACGACGTCTGGCCGCTCGCGCGATCCTTTTGGCGCTTCACGGCGGCATCGATGATATTCTCGGGGTTGTTCTTATCCACAAAGTGCATCATCTGGCGACGCGGATACCCCGTGGAGTCGAAGGCGCCTGCCTTGATCAGGGATTCGATCACGCGGCGGTTGGCCTGGCTCGAGTCCACGCGCTCGACAAAGTCGTGCAGCGTCTTAAACGGGCCGCCCGCCTCGCGCTCGGCGATAATCGCCTGCGCCACGCCAGTGCCCACGCCGCGGATGCCGGCCAGACCAAAGCGCACGCCCTCCTTGGTAGCCGTGAACTCGGTACCGGACTCGTTGACATCTGGCGACAGCACGGGGATGCCGTCGTGGCGGCACGCCGAGACGTAATGAACGATCTTGTCGGTCTTGCCCGTGTAGGACGTCAGAACGGCCGCCATGTACTCGTGCGGATAGTGCGCCTTGAGCCACGCCGTCTGCATAACCAGGATGGCGTAGCCGGCGGAGTGCGACTTGTTAAAGGCGTAAGATGCGAACTCAAGAACATCGTCCCAAATCTTCTGGGCGACCTCGCGCGTGTAGTTGTTCTTGATAGCACCGTTCATCCAGTGGTCGTAGGTGGTCTCGTCCGAGCCATCCTCCCAGTGGAGCACCGTCGACGTGAGCAGCTTGATCTTTTTCTTAGCCACGGGCTTACGGATATGCGAGTCCGATTCGCCCTTGGAGAAGCCGCACATCTCGACGGAGATGAGCATAACCTGCTCCTGGTAGACCATGGTGCCGTAGGTTTCGCCCAGGATGTCGTCCAGGCGGTCGTCGTAGGAGACGGCCGGCTCCTTGCCGTTCATACGGTTGATGTAGGACGAAACCATGCCGGCGCCCAGCGGGCCCGGGCGGTACAGAGCGATCAATGCCACGACGTGCTTGTATTCGGTGGGTTTCATGTTCTTGATCGTGGCCGTCATGCCGGCGGACTCGACCTGGAAGACGCCGGCGGTGTGGCCGGAGCCCATGAGCTTAAAGATCTCGGGATCGTCAAAGGGAATCTCTTCCTCTTTGATGTCGATGCCGAAGTTCTTTTTGATGTTTGCCTTGGCCTTGGAGATAACCGTCAGCGTGCGCAGGCCCAGGAAGTCCATCTTGAGCAGGCCCATGTCGGCAACGGTATGGCCCTCGTACTGGGTAATCTCGACGCCGCCCTTGGTGTCGAGCTTGGTGGGCACATGCTCGTTGACGGGGTCGCGGCAGATCAGAACGGCGCACGCGTGCACGCCCTCGCCACGGGTGAGGCCCTCAATCGAGAGCGCCGTGTCGATGATGCGGCGGGCGTCGTCGTCCTTTTTATAGGCCTCGGCAAAGTCGGGGTTAAACAGATCCTCTTTGCCGGGTTGTTTTTCGAGCACCTGCTTGAGCTTGACCTTGGGGTCGCTCGAGACCATCTTGGACAGGCGCTGGCCCATGTAGACCGGGTAGTCCAGGACGCGCGCGGCGTCGTTGATGGCCTGCTTGGCCTTAATGGTCGAGTAGGTGATGACGTGGGTGACCTTCTCGGGGCCGTAGAGCTGGCGAACGTGCTCCACGACCTCGAGGCGCCGCTCATCGTCGAAGTCCATATCGATATCGGGCATCTCGGTACGCTGCGGAGACAAGAACCTCTCGAACATCAGGCCGTTCTCGAGCGGATCGAACGCGGTGATGTTCATGGCGTAGGCGACGATAGCGCCGGCGGCCGAGCCACGGCCGGGGCCGACGCCGATGCCGTTGTCCTTAGCCCATTGCACGTACTCGGCGACGATCAAAAAGTAGGCGGCAAAGCCCTTGTCGCAGATGACCTTGTATTCGTACTCAAAGCGCTCTTTGATGTTGACGCCGCCGATCTCGCGCGTGGCCCAGTCGTCACCGTAGTGCTGGCGCAGGCCCTTCTCGCACTCGCGGCGGAACTGGCTCTCGTGCGTCTCGCCGGGATCGAGCAACGGGAAGCGCGGCAGGATGATGGAGTCCCAGTCCAGTTCCACGTAGCACTTGTCGGCAATCTCGAGCGTGTTGTCACAGGCCTCGGGGCAATACGGGAACATCGCCCGCATCTCCTCCTCGGTCTTCATATAAAACTCCGAGCCGGTCATGCGCATGCGGTTGGGGTCGTCGACCTTGGCGTTCATGCCGATGCACATGATGACGTCCTGCACGGGCGCGTCCTCGCGGCGCAGGTAGTGAAAGTCGTTGGTAGCGATGACCTTGACGCCCACCTGTTTGGCGATGTCGATGAGCGTACGGTCCATCTGCTCGTCGGTCAGGCCATTATCGGTGGTAATGCCGTGTTCCTGAATCTCGATATAGAAGTCGCCGGGATCGAAGGTGTCGCGGAAGGTTTCGGCCCACTTGATGGCGCCTTCCATGTCGCCGCGGTCGATGTATTTGGGGATGATGCCCGCGATGCAGGCGCTCGTGCAGATCATGCCCTTGGCGTGGCGGCGCAGGTTGTCGAGCGTCACGCGCGGCTTGTAGTAAAAGCCCTGCACGGCGGCCTCGGAAACCGTCTGCATCAGGTTGACATAGCCCTCCTGGTCCTTGGCCAGAAGGATCATGTGGTAGAGCTCGGGCTTGTGGTCGCGGGCAAGGGTCTCGTCCGGCGTAAAGTAGACCTCGCAGCCAAAGATGGGTTTGATGACCAGCGGCGGCTTGAGCTCGTCGATGTTGCCCTTCTCGCCCCACATGGCCATGTCCTTCACATACTGGGCATGCTCGCGCGGGTTTTCCTCGGGATCGGGCTCCACCAGCTCGTCGCGGCGGTCCTTTTCCAAGAAGGCCTTGTCGTGGCTCCAGGTTTTATACTCGGGCGTGTTGTGGTTGACGGCGTCGCAGGCCAGCGCCAGGTCGGGCACGCCATACATGTAGCCGTGGTCGGTAATGGCCACGGCAGGCATGCCAAGCTCAACAGCGCGATTGACCATATCCTGGATACGGGTTGCGCCGTCGAGCATGGAAAAGACAGTGTGATTGTGCAGATGGACGAATGCCATGTGATGAGCTCCGATGCGGGTTCGTGTTCTGACTGAACGATTTTACC
>DXLQ01000127.1:0-3941 GCA_019414685.1 Collinsella sp.
GCCTTAGGCGTCTCAGGAGCCGAGGCATGCGCGGGCGCCGCGACCTGGTCCGACGCAACCGGTGCAGCGGGAGCGGCTTGCGTCGTCGTTATTTCGTTTTCTTGCTGTTGATCAGACACAGTGTTTGCTCAACTTTCTTTTCAAGCCCTGTGATCACATGCTCCCTGCATAAACCTTCAGGGCGGCTAAACAGTCTAGTTCCGTTCAAAACGACGGACATCATTGATCTGTATCGAGATGATTGCGTCATATACGCAGCGTTAGTGTAACACAACCGCAACCACCTGCAACTTAGTCATTGGGAACGCTCTTAAACGACTAGTCAAAAGGGGCACTCTTTGGTTTACCGCCCACAAATCTGACTGCCTCCGCCAAAACTATGGCGGTTTACTACGATGAATCGCTCAACCGCGACCACTCCGAAACTTGTTGAACTAAAACCGCAGGTAGATGCCCTGCACTTTTTTTGCGAAAAGCCGGCGTGGTTGGAATTTCTCATATTCATCGTAGTAAACCGGCATAGTTTCGTATTTCCAGCAGTTCCAAATTCGTCAATACGTCGGCGTTTGCAAAAAGCCCGACCTCCGCATGGAGATCGGGCTTATAGGGCTCAGCAAAGCCGAACCTACACGGTTAAATGACCCGCAGCTTACATCTGCTCGGGAGCGGAGACACCAACAAGGGTGAGCACCAGGGCGAGCGTCACGCGGACGGCATCGCAAGCGGCCAGACGGGCACGCGAAAGCTCGGGGTCGACGGGACGGCCCTCGCTCGGCAGCACCTGGCAGGCAGCGTAGAAGCTGTGGAAGTCGCCGGCAAGCTCCTCGGCAAAGTGCGTCAGACGGAACGGGGCGCGGTCGCGAGCGCAGCTGGCGATGAGGTCGGTGAGCTCGTTGAGCTTACGCGAAAGGGCAAGCTCGGTCGGGTCGGTCAGCAGCGAGTAATCGACGTTCTCGCCGATGGCCTTCTCGGCGACGGCCTTCATGCCCATCTCGTCAGCCTGCTCGGGCGTAACGTCGGCGGCACGGCGCAGGATGGAGCACACGCGGGCGTGAGCATACTGCACGTAATAGACCGGGTTGGAGTTGTCGCGCTTCTTAACGGCCTCAATATCGAAGTCGACCATCTGGTTGGAGCTCTTGGAGATGAGCGTGTAGCGAGCGGCATCGGAGCCGACCTCGTCGACGAGCTCCTGCAGGGTCACCATGGTGCCCTTGCGCTTGGACATTCGGACGGGCTTGCCGTTACGCAGCAGGTTGACGAGCTGGCCCAGCAGAACCTCAAACTTGCCGGGATAGCCAAGGGCGTCGCAGACGCAGCGGACGCGCTCGATGTAGCCGTGGTGGTCGGCACCCCAGATGTCGATGACGTGGTCGACGCGCTGGAACTTATCCCAGTGATAGGCAACGTCGGAGGCGAAGTAGGTGTACTCGCCGTCGGACTTGATCAGGACGCGGTCCTTGTCATCGCCCAGGTCGGTGGAGCGGAACCACAGGGCGCCGTCCTTGGTGTAGAGGTAGCCCATCTTGTCGAGCTTCTCAAAAGCGCGGTCGACGGCGGAGGTGCCGGCGGTCTCACCCTCGGTGTCCTTCACATACAGCGAACGCTCGGAGTACCAACGATCGAAGTCGCAATTGACGGCGTGGCAGAGGTCGCGCATGTTGTCGACCATCTTCACATAGCCGCGCTCGCGGAAGCTCTCCATACGCTCCTGCGGGTCGGCGTCGACCCACTTATCGCCGTCGGTGCGCCAGAACTCGGCAGCCTCGTCGATGATGTAGTCGCCGCCATAGGAGTCCTTGCCCAGGGTCTCGGCAAAGTTGTCCTGATACGGATGGGTCTCGGGGTGCTCGTCGTTCTCGTCGGCAACAAAGGCGTCACGGTCGGCGATCAGTAGCTTGTGAGCCTCGTCGATATCCACGCCCTGCTTGGCGATGATGTCGGCAAGCTGCATATAGCGCGTGCTGATGGAGTTACCGAAGGTGTTCATCTGAGAGCCGTGGTCGTTGATGTAAAACTCACGCTGGATGTCGTAACCGGCGTGGTCCATCACACGGCAGAGCGAGTCGCCCAGCGCGGCCCAGCGGCCGTGGCCGATGTGCATGGGGCCGACGGGGTTGGCGGAAACGAACTCGACCTGGGTCTTCAGGCCACCACCGACGTTGGACTTAGCGAAGTCCATGCCCTTCTCGCGAGCCTCGCCAAAGATGGCATTCTTGACGGCAACGGAGAGGTAGAAGTTGATGAAGCCGGGGCCTGCGATCTCGACCTTCTCGATCGCGGGGTCCTCGGGCATATGGGCAACGATGGCCTCGGCGATCTTGCGCGGGGCGCAGTGGGCCAGCTTGGCGGACTTCAGGGCCATGGTAGAGGTCCACTCGCCATGAGAAGTGTCAGCCGGTCGCTCGATAGCGCAATCGTCAAGTTCAAATGCGGAAAGGTCGCCGGCCTCCTGGGCCGCAGCAAGCGCAGCGCGTACCAGCTCTTCAATCTTCTCGGGCATAGATCCTCCTTGTGTTAAAGCCCCCGAGCTCTTGGTCACTCGTAGGGCAAAAGCCAGAGTTTGTAGCACTCTATCACAAGCGACGGGCACTGTCGCAGGGTAAAGCTAATAGATATTGCATATGCACAAAATTGACTACAGCTTGTATGGAGTCACTCAAAGATGCCGGTCTGCCTGCAGATTATGCAAGCGTTGAAAATGCATAAAGGTGTGAATGAGCTGCGTCTGTTATCGAATACTCTTACCTATCGGAGTTGTGTGCTTTTCCTGCATAAAGTAAGGGTTTGCGCACGTCAGCGTGTTATTCTAGTCATACGTAAATTCGTATAAGTTGGAGGTAGCATGTTCTCAATCGGTCAACACGTCATTCATCCGGGCCAGGGAGTCTGCACCGTCGTCGGTTTTAGGGACGACACGCCGCAGCCCATGCTGCTGCTCGAGACCAAGCAGGGACATGCGCAGACGATCCTCATGTACCCCGTAGCGCAGGCCGACCGTTTGCACGCCGCCATCTCTCAACAAGATGCCGAGCACCTGCTGAGCCACTACGACGAGCTGGAGTGCGACACCTTTACCGAGCGCAACAGCTCACTTGAGGAGACGCACTTTAAACAGCAGCTCAAGCTGGGCGCGCCCGAGACGGTCCGCGTGGCAAAAACCATGATGCACCGCATTCGCCAGGCCGAGAAAGCTGATAAAAAGCCCAGCTCCTACTACATGCGCGTACTCAAGGAAGCCAAGCGCCGCTCCATCGAGGAGTTCGCCGTGGCCCTTGGCGTCACCGAGGAGGACGCTGAAGCCCGCCTAGCCCAAGCCGCCCTCAACTAACCCATCCGCGCCAAAAACCACCACAAAGGGGACAGGCACCTTTGTGGTGGTTTTCTTGTTCTAGTAGTATTCATTCTTATCGATACCCACGAGCACAAGGAGTCTCCTATGGCAGAGCCGCTTACCGCCGGAATCACCCGCGACCGCGCGTTCGAACTGCTCAACGAGCACAACAAGGACCCGTTCCACATCACCCATGGCGAGACAGTCGAGGGCACTATGCGCTACTTTGCGCGCGAGTTCGACCCCGAGAACGAGGAGTTTTGGGGCATCGTCGGCCTGCTGCACGACCTGGATTGGGAGGAGCATGAGGACGACCCCATGAACCACACCATCTATGCTGCCGAGATTCTTAAGGGCGAAGGTGCGTCTCCCGAGCTCATTCGCGCCATCCAGACGCACACGTCCGACTTTAATACCTCGCTGCCCAAACCCGAGCTGCAGATGGAAAAGATCCTGTTTGCCTGCGATGAGCTCACCGGCCTGATCGGCGCTGCAGTCATCATGCGCCCGAGCAAGAGCGTTATGGACTTTACGACCAAGTCGCTCAAGAAGAAGTTCAAGGACAAGCGCTTTGCCGCCGGCTGCTCGCGCGACGTGATTTCGCAGG
>DXLQ01000128.1:0-3909 GCA_019414685.1 Collinsella sp.
GGAACGCCTACGACTTTGTCGATTTCCTCGTATCGTGCAAACAACATTACTGGCAGATTCTGCCCCTCACGACGACGAGCTATGGCGATTCGCCCTATCAGTCGTTCTCGGCCCGCGCAGGCAACCCCAACTTTATCGACTTTGCCGAGCTTATCGAAGCTGGCTATCTAGAGCAGCGCGATATCGACGGCGTGTATCTGGGGTCTGACCCCACCAACGTCGACTACGGCGCTATCTTTGGCGGTCGCCGTCAGATTCTCGACCGTGCCGCCCAGCGCTTTGCGACTAACAAGCCTGCAGACTTTGATGACTTTATCCAGGCCAACGAGGACTGGCTCATCCCCTACTGCGAGTTTATGACCGTTAAGGAGGAGTGCGGCCTTAGGGCGTTTTGGGAGTGGCACGAGGAGCTTCGCTGCCGCGGCGGCGCCAGCAGCAAGGTTTGCGCCGACCATCCCGAGCGCATGCTGTATCACCAGATGACGCAGTACTTCTTCGATCGCCAGTGGAGCCGCCTCAAGGCTTACGCCAACGAGCGCGACATCCTGATCATCGGCGATCTGCCCATCTACGTCTCGCGCGACTCCGTCGAGATGTGGGCGACGCCTGAGCTCTTTAAGATTGACGCCGCCGGCAATCCCATCAGCGTCGCCGGCACGCCGCCCGACCAGTTCTCGGCCACCGGCCAGTACTGGGGAAATCCTATCTACGACTGGGACGCCATGGAGTCCGACGGCTTCTCCTGGTGGGAGGGCCGCATTCGCGCCGCCCTCGACATGTACGACGTCATCCGCCTGGATCACTTCCGCGGCTTCGAGGCCTATTGGGAGGTGCCGTTCTCCTCGCCCGATTCGTCCTACGGTTCGTGGACGCAGGGTCCCGGCCTCAAGTTCTTCAAGACGCTCGAGAAAAAGCTCGGCACGCTGCCCATCATCGCCGAGGACCTGGGCTTCCTCACCCCCGGCGTCATCGACATGCGCGACAACTCGGGCTTCCCCGGCATGAAGATCCTGCAGTTTGCCTTTGAGGGCACCAACTCGTACTACCTGCCGCATAACTACATCGCCAACACCGTCGCCTATGTGGGCACCCACGACAACGAGACGGCGCGCGGTTGGTTTGAGGGAACGGCCACCCCCCGTCAGCGCGAGCAGGCAGCCCTGTACACCCATCAGCAGGCCGGCGAACCCATGGCAGATGCACTCAACCGCACCATCGCCGCCAGCGTGAGCGACACGTGCATCTACACCATGCAGGACCTGCTCAACTTGGGCAACGAGGCGCGCATCAACACCCCTGCCACGCTGGGCGGCAACTGGACCTGGCGCATGCTCGACGGCGCCATCACCCGCGAGCTCGAGCACAAACTCACCGACTGGACCGAGACCTACTTCCGCATCCCGTCGGAAGCCGAAATCGAGCTTCCTCAATAGGAGCTACCGCGCCCGACCCCACCCCACCGTGCGGACGCGACCGCTTTTCCCGCGCGAGGCCACCCCAATCCCCTCGCGCGGGCTTCTTATGAATTGCAGACATGAAACAACCCATCACAGGAGAAAACATGCCCCAAATTAACCTCATGGAACTCGCCGAGCAGTCTTTTGGCACCTCGCTCGAGCAGCTCGACGACCGTCGCATTTACAAGCTGCTGGTCAAACTCGTGCAGGAGCGCTCCGCCGCCTGCCCGCTCAACAACGGCAAGAAAAAGCTCTATTACATTTCCGCCGAATTTTTGATCGGCAAGCTGCTCATCAACAACATGATCGACCTTGGCATCTACGACGAGGTTAAGGACCAGCTCACCGCCGCAGGCCACGACCTCAACAAGATCGAGGAGTTCGAGGTCGAGCCGTCGCTCGGCAACGGCGGCCTGGGCCGCCTGGCCGCGTGCTTCCTGGATTCCATCGCCACGCTGGGCTTGACCGGCGATGGCGTGGGCCTCAACTATCACTACGGTCTGTTCCGTCAGCGCTTTGTCGACAACCAGCAGAAGGCCGTCCCCGACGAGTGGCTCGGTGAGCAGGACATCCTAGTCGACGATGACCGCTCCTACACCGTCGAGTTCGGCGATTTTGCCGTTACCTCCAAGCTCGTCAACATCGATGTGCCCGGTTACGACCAGCCCACCAAGAACCGCCTGCGCCTGTTCGACCTGGCGAGCGTCGACGACGGCCTGGTCCCCGGCAGCTCCATCGACTTCGACAAGACCGAGATCGCCAAGAACCTCACCTTGTTCCTCTACCCCGACGATTCCGACGAGCAGGGCCGCCTACTTCGCATCTACCAGGAATACTTCATGGTAAGCAACGCCGCCCAGCTCCTGATCGACGAGGCCATCGAGCGCGGCAGCAACCTGCACGATCTGGCCGACTACGCCGTGGTCCAGATTAACGACACGCACCCCACCATGGTCATCCCCGAGCTCATTCGCTTGCTCACCACCGAGCATGGCATCGAGTTTGACGAGGCCGTGACCATCGTACGCTCCATGGTCGCCTACACTAACCACACGATCCTTGCCGAGGCGCTCGAGAAGTGGCCGATCACCAGCCTGCAGAAGGTCTCCCCTGCCATCGCCGACATTATCGTCAAGCTCGATGAGATCGCGAAGGCCGAGCACGATGACCCGCGCGTCGCCATCATCGACGAGCACGACACCGTCCACATGGCCCACATGGACATCCACTTTGGCTTCTCCATCAACGGCGTAGCCGCCCTCCACACCAAGATCCTGGAGGACACCGAGCTTCATCCGTTCTACGAGATCTATCCCAAGAAGTTCTCCAACAAGACCAACGGCATCACCTTCCGCCGCTGGATCCATGGGGCCAACCCCGCGCTCGCCAGCCTGCTCGACGATGTGATCGGCACCGACTGGCGCAGCACCGGCGATCTGAGCAAACTCGCCAAGTTCGCCGACGACAAGGACGTTCTTGAGCGCCTGGCCGCCACCAAGGTCGAAGCCAAGGCCATCATGCGCCAGTTCATGGCGCTCGAGCAGGGCGTGACCATTCCCTCCAACGCCATCATCGACGTCCAGGTCAAGCGCATCCACGAGTACAAGCGTCAGCAGATGCTCGCGCTCTACATCATCTGGAAGTACCTCGATATCAAGAACGGCAACAGACCTAAGCACCCCGTCACCATCATCTTTGGCGGCAAGGCGGCGCCTGCCTACACTATCGCGCAGGACATCATCCATCTGATCCTGACGCTGTCGCAGTGGATTGCAAACGACCCCGACGTGGCCCCCTACCTGCAGGTTGTCATGATCGAGAACTACAACGTCACCGCCGCCGAGCGCGTGATCCCCGCCGCTGATATCTCCGAGCAGATCAGCTTGGCCTCCAAGGAGGCGAGCGGCACCTCCAACATGAAGTTCATGCTCAACGGCGCCCTAACCCTGTGCACGCTCGACGGCGCCAACGTGGAGATTGCCGAGCTCGTGGGCGACGAGAATATCTATACCTTTGGTGCCTCGTCCAAACAGGTCGAGCAGCTCTATGCCGACGGCACCTATGACGCCGGTGTGCTCTACCGCAAGCCCGGCATTAAACTGCTGGTGGACTTCATCACCAACCCGGCCTTTATGGCGACCGGCAACGTCGAGCGCCTGCAGCGCCTGCACGATGACATTAAGGGCAAGGACTGGTTTATGGCCCTGCTCGACATCGAGGAGTACATCCAGACCAAGGAGCGCGTGTTGGCCGACTACGAGGACCAGGACGCCTGGATGCGCAAGACGCTCATCAATATCGCCAACGCCGGCACCTTCTCGTCTGACCGCACGATCTCCCAGTACAACGACGAGATTTGGCACCTGAGCTAATTTCGCTTCCCTTACCCATCCTCTTGAGAAACGGAGTCGTGGCAACACGGCTCCGTTTTTTGTGCCCGCACGTTACCCTG